>JAGWMQ010000062.1 GCA_028873125.1 Verrucomicrobiota bacterium
ACCAGAAACTTTTAAGGCAAAGAAAGTTTGCGCCTTGAATCCAACTTTTGGTCGCGCGTCTGAACTCGTCGGTGGAGCAGATTGCGACATGGTGATTGACGACGCGCTCATTGAAGTCAAAACGACCAAGAATTTTGTAGTGGAGCGTAAGTATTTCGACCAACTCATCGGTTACTACATTTTGTTCAGAATTGGCGGTATTGATGGCTTGCCCAGGACTCATTCGATCAAGAAACTAGGGATTTATTTTTCTCGGCATGGACATCTCTGGTTGTTCAAAGTCAGCGATGTCATTGACGAAAAGAAGTTACCGAAATTCATCAATTGGTTTAAGAAAGAAGCGAGGCAAGAATTTTAATGGCCACGGTTCAAGACATTGAGATTCGCGATTCCGCCGCGCGCTCCGCGCAGGCGACTGAGGAGCTTCAGGATGTTCCGGGCGACAAGATGGTGCTGAACATGGGGCCGTCGCATCCGGCCACGCACGGCGTGTTGCGCGTGGTGCTGGAGTTGGACGGGGAAATCATCACCAAGGCCGATCCGGACGTGGGTTATCTGCATCGCGGCGACGAGAAAATCGCCGAGAACATGACCTACACGCAGTTCATTCCCTACACCGACCGGCTGGATTATCTCGCGCCGCTGGCCAACAACGTGGCTTACGCGCTGGCGGTGGAGAAACTGCTGGGCATTGACAAGGACCTGCCGCCGCGCTGCCAATACATCCGCGTGATGTGCGCCGAACTCGCCCGCATCTCGGCGCATCTGCTCGGCCTGGGCGCCTTCGCCATGGACGTGGGCGCGGTGACGGTATTTCTCTTGAGCTTCACCGAGCGCGAAAAAATTTACAACCTGGCCGAGGCGGCGAGCGGCGCGCGTTTCACCACCAGTTACACGCGCATCGGCGGCTTGATGCGTGACATTCCGCCAACGTGGCTGGATCAATGCCGGAAATTTTGCGACGAATTCCTTCCCGCGCTCGCCGAGCTTGAAGTCCTCCTCACCCGCAACCGCATCTGGGTGGACCGCGTGAAGGATCTCGCGGTCATTGCCAAGCAGGACGCGATTGACTACGGGCTGAGCGGCCCGAACCTGCGCGGCAGCGGCATCGAATGGGACCTGCGCAAGAACCAGCCGTATCTGTGCTACCGGGATTTGGAGTTCGACGTCCCGGTCGGCGCGGTCGGCGATTGCTACGACCGCTACCTGGTGCGCATGGAGGAAATGCGCCAGAGCGTGCGCATTCTGCGGCAGTGCATCGAGAAAATTCCCGGCGGCGCGGAAAACAAGACGAAGGAGCCGGTCACCGTGGACAGCGGAAAAGTCCGCCTGCCGCCGAAGGAAAAGGTGATGACGAAGATGGAGGAATTGATTCATCAATTCATGCTCGTGACCGAAGGCGTGAATTGTCCGCCGGGCGAAGTCTATTTCGGCCACGAAAATCCGAAGGGCGAACTGGGCTTTTACATCCATAGCAAAGGCGGCGGCACGCCTTACCGGATGAAAATCCGCGCCCCCAGCTTCGTGAACTTGAGCATCCTTCCGAAGATTTTGCCCGGCTGCCTCGTCAGCGACACGGTGGCCATCCTCGGCTCGCTCGATTTTGTCATGGGAGAATGCGACCGATGAACGCCGCGCACACCGAACCCATCCCGAACGCGCTCCGGCCTCAGAGCGGTTTTGCCATGCCGTCCGCGCTGGAGGCCGAGGTGGACGAGTTGATCACGCATTATCCGGTCAAACGCGCCGCGTCGCTCATGGTGCTCCACGCCATCCAGGAGCATTTCGGCTGGATCTCACAGGAGGCGGTCGAGTGGACGGCAAAGAAGCTGGAAGTGCCGCCCATCAACATTTACGAGCTGCTGACGTTTTATCCGATGCTGCGGCTGCAGCCGATGGGCAAGCACCAGATCAAGGTCTGCCGCACGTTGAGCTGCGCGTTGGGCGGGGCGTATGAGTTGCACAAGCACTTTTGCGAGCGGCTGGGGTTGGACGCGCACAAGCACGGCCCGCAGACGACGAAGGACGGAAAGTTCACGGTCGAATTCGTCGAGTGCCTCGCCAGTTGCGGCGCGGCCCCGGTGATGATGTGCAACGACGCCTTTTATGAAGGCGTCAGCCGCCAGAAAGCGGATGAAATTTTGGGAGGGTGCTGATAGACTGGCGCATGACCCAAAAACGCGAATATGAAAACAAGCCTCAAAGACTGGCCAAAGGTCTATCGAAAAATAAAGCGAATGCGCGGGCTGGACGAACACGAAAAGATCCTTTACGCGCGCAGTCTGGCGGCCACGCCGGACGAACGGTGGCAAATGAACGAAACGTTTCTCCGCTCGTTCGGCTTATGGGGGCGTTCCGCTCTGAAAAAATTCGTTTCCAATTGATTGGCATGTCAGCAGCAGTTGTACAAGGCGTTCCAGTTGTCACGCATGATGTTGACCTTTGGCTGGATTTGCCGGTTCGTCAGTATATGAGGCCGGTCAACCTGGCTTTGCGATTGGGCGCGAAAATGGTCCGCAATACGGTCGTGGAATTAAGTGATGGAATGCTGGTGAATTTTATTTTTGAAGTGACGGGGCTGAAGAGTTTCGCGGTCGAATTCCGCAAGGCGCGGAAATTAAATTTTCATGGCTTGATGGTCCCGGTCATGCCATTGGAATCCATCCGCCGGAGCAAAATGGCTGTGATGCGACCCAAAGACGAGGCGCACATTCATTACATTGCTGAAACACTTCGTTTGCGAAAGAAAACCAAGTGAAAATCGTAAATCGTAAATCTGAAATCGCAAATGGGAGTTGGCTGCCCGACATGGATTTGAACCATGACAAACAGATCCAGAGTCTGCTGTGCTACCGTTACACCATCGGGCAAACGCGCGCCTTCAGGCTAGAGCATTTCATTTGAGAGTCAAGTTGCCATGCCAGAGGAATACAAACTGGTTTTGAAATACGCCGACCAGCCGGGCTACACGCCCGACATCGAATGCTATTTGCGCCACGGCGGCTATGAGGTTCTGAAAAAGGCCCTGACACTGCCGCCCAAGGACCTGCCGGATGGGAAAAAGAAGCCGCCGCAGGAGCAAATCCGCGACGACGTGAAGACCTCCGGCCTGCGCGGCCGGGGCGGCGCGGGATTTTCCTGCGGACTGAAATGGAGCTTCGTGGACCGCAAGAGCGGCAAGCCGATCTACCTGATTTGCAACGCCGACGAATCCGAGCCGGGCACGTTCAAGGACCGCCAGATCATCCACAAGGACCCGCACCAGCTCATCGAGGGCATGATCATCGCCTGCTTCGCCAACGACGTGCATCTGGCCTACATTTACATCCGCGGCGAAATGCCCGAAGGCGCGAAGCTGCTCAACCGGGCCCTTGACGAGGCCCGCGCGAAGCATTTTCTCGGCAAGAACATCCTTGGCAGCGACTACGATCTGGAGATTTACATCCATCGCGGCGCCGGCGCCTACATTTGCGGCGAGGAAACCGGCCTCATCGAGTCGCTCGAAGGGAAGCGCGCCTATCCGCGCATCAAGCCGCCGTATTTTCCGGCCGTGCTGGGCCTGTGGATGTGCCCGACCATCGTCAACAACGTCGAGACCCTGTGCAATATCAAGCACATCGTGGCCATAGGCGGCGCGGAATTCGCCAAGCTCGGCGCGCCGAACAACACCGGCACGCGCATCGTCAGCCTGAGCGGCCACGTCAAAAGGCCCGGCTATTACGAAATCGAGGTCGGCAAGGCGACGGTCGGCGAATTGATTTTCGACCCAAACTTCGGCGGCGGCCTGCGCGACGGGCGGAAATTGAAGGCCGTCATTCCCGGCGGCTCGTCGGCGAAGGTGTTCAAGGCCGGCGAAAAATTCAGGCTCAAGCGGAAAGGCCCGGACGGCAAGCTCGTCGAGCAGGAAGTGGACATGCTGGATTTGCCCTACGACTTCGATTCGCTGATCGCCGCCGGTTCGATGAGCGGTTCCAGCGCCATCATCGTGATGGACGACTCGACCGACATCGTGGCGGCGCTGGCGAACATCGCCGAGTTTTACGCGCACGAAAGCTGCGGCCAATGCACGCCCTGCCGCGAAGGCTCGCTGTGGATGAGCAAGGCGCTGCACCGCCTTACCCACGGTCAGGGGCGTGCGCAGGACGCGGATTATTTGATCAAAATCGCCGACAACATTCCCGGCGGCCGGACGATTTGCGCGTTCGGCGAGGCCTGCTCCTGGCCGGTGCAGAGTTTTGTCGCGAAGTTCAAAGATGAATTTGTCGCCAAAGGCGCCGCCGATGAAGCGCGCCGGGCGAAGGAAATGACCGCACCGGTCGAACAAAAAGAATTGGCAGTCGCACAGGTGGCGGTGCAGCATTGAACGCATGAAGAACAATCCATTACCACGCCTGGACACAAGCGAAGAGATTCGTCAAAGAATCTTGCCGTTTTGTCGCTTGCATCCCGGCGGGTCGTGGATTGATCCGGCCGGAAGGCATAAGGTCGCCTGCGTGGACGCGGCTGACACAAATGCGATTTTGGAATTGATGGATGGAGAGAAGGCGGATGTGGTCATACACGATCCACCTTACAATCTGGTTGCATTTGAGGAGCGTGAGCTGGGTGAATACATCCGTTGGTGCAAGCAGTGGGTAAACAATACGATTGCCGTTCTCAAATCGGACAGTTCGTTTTACGTCTGGCTTGGCGCGGATCAGCGTAATGGCTTCCAACCATTGCCGGATTTCATGATGATGATGCGGCAGACTCAATTACGCCCGCGTAGTTTCATCACGATGAGAAATCAACGGGGTTTTGGGACGCAAAAAAACTGGATGGCCGTCCGGCAAGAACTGCTCTACTACATCAAAGGCGAACCGGGCTTCAACATCGAGGCGGAATATACTGACATTCCCAAAATTCTGCGCGGCTATTACAAGGATGTCGGCGGCAAAACGACAGAAAATTTCGAGCGGAGCAAGTCGGAAAACATCCGCGCGGGAAATGTCTGGGTGGACATCCAGCAGGTTTTTTACCGGATGGAGGAAAATGTCTCGGGCTGTTATGCCCAGAAACCCCTGAAGTGTATTGAGCGCATTATCAAGGCCAGTGCTCCCAAAAATGAACACGCGCTGGTCGTGGATTTCTTTGCCCATTCCGGCACGACTTTGTTGGCGGCTGAATTGAACAAGCGCCGTTGTTTCACGGCTGATGTTGATCCCATATTTTGTGAAATCGCCATTCGCCGGTTAGAGCACTTCCGTGAAACCGGAAAACTTGGCTGGCAAAACGGGCATCCATTTGAGAGGGAATTTCCAGAGTTCAATGCGGAGCGGTCAACGGATTCAACCGAAAGGCAAGTTGAAGCGCAACTACAGCCGACAATGTTCTGACGATGGAGAAACTCAAGGCACAACTCGACAAGCTGATTTCACTCCTAAAAAATCAGGCGGAGGTGAAGTCTCGTTTGGAGACATTGGTGTCGGTTTATCCATTCAACGAGTTCGAATACATTATTTCGACATTGTTAGGTGCGGGTGTTTTGTCGTTGGACGATTATTACAAACTTCGCGAAGAATACATCGCTCGGAATTTGTATTTGTATATTTTTGAAATCAGCGCGCCGCGCGGGTTTGGTGAAACTTGGGCGCAAGGCCATTTGAAGGAAGTGCTGCCGGATTTGGTGAAGCCGACCAAGAAATTCGACCGGAATTATTCCGGCCAATATGACTTTCTGGTCGACAAGGTTCGCGTCGAAGTTAAAGCGTCGCGGGCGGTGGATTTTGAAAGTGACGAGCCGTTGTATGTGAAAGCCTTGTCCGTTGCTTCGAAGCGTCCGTTTGACATGAATTTTCAGCAGGTCAAGCCCGCTTGCTGTGACGTATTTGTGTGGGTTGGTGTTTGGCGCGACGCGATTCGTTATTGGGTTCTGTCATCCAAGGAAGTTGAGTCGAATAAGTATTATTCAACCGGACAGCATCGTGGAAATGTCGGTGAGGGGCAGCTTCACTTGAAGCACGACAATATTAACGAGTTTTCAAAATGTGAAGCGCGTTCCAATGAGCTTGCCGATCAGATCAGGAACGCGTTCAAACGGCAGACAGCCAAATAGAATTAAATGTCCACCGCCGCCACAACCGAAACGAAGCCCGCCACGCCGGCGATTGAAAAAATCAAGGTGAAGGTGGACGGGCGCGAGATTGAAGTGCCCAAGCTCATGCCCGACTGGTCCGGCAAGCTCACGCCCACGACGATGATCCAGGCGTGCGAACTGGCCAAGACCGACGTGCCGCATTATTGCTATCACCCGAAGCTTCCGGTCGCGGGCAACTGCCGCATGTGCCTGGTCGAGTTTGGCACGCCGGCGCTCGGGCCGGACCGCAAGCCGATTTTGAATCCCGACGGCGCGCCGCAGGTCAGGAAATCGCCGCGCCCGGCCATCGCCTGCGCCACGCCGATTTCGCCGGGCATGGAAATTTACACCAACACGCCCGGCGTGAAACAGATGCGCGAGGGCGTGCTGGAGTTTCTGCTCATCAATCATCCGCTCGATTGCCCGATTTGCGACAAGGCGGGCGAATGCCGGTTGCAGGAATACTCGCTCGACTACGGCGCGGCGCAGAGCCGGCTGGTGGAACCCAAGGTACACAAGCCCAAGGCGGCGGACCTCGGCCCGCGCATCGTCCTCGACGACGAGCGCTGCATCCTGTGCTCGCGCTGCATCCGTTTCACGCGTGACATCGCGGGGGACGACGCGCTCGGCTTCATCAACCGCGGCAGTTACAGCACCCTCACCGCCTATCCGGGCCGGGTGTTCGACAACAATTACACGCTTAACACCGTGGACATTTGCCCGGTCGGCGCGCTGACCTCGAAGGATTTCCGTTTCCAGATGCGCGCCTGGTTCCTCAAGGAAACCCAGAGCCTCTGCGCGAGCTGCGCCACCGGCTGCAACATCACCATCGGCTCGCGCGAGGAAAAAATTTACCGCTATGAGCCGCGCCAGAACGACGCCGTCAACTCCTGCTGGATGTGCGACCACGGCCGGCTGAATTACAAGTGGATTGGCCGCGAAGACCGGCTGAAGGAGGTGCGCGTCCGCGGTCAAAAAACGACCTGGACCGCGGCGCTCAACGAGATCGCGGACAAGCTGAAGAACACGCCGGCCGGCTCGGCGGCCATCGTCGCCTCCGCGCGTCAGACGAATGAAGAGCTCTGGCTGTTGAGCAAATGGAAGGCGAAGCTCGGCGCGGTCAGCGATTCGATTCCGCGAACGGGCGAAGGCGACAGACTGCTGGTCAGCGCCGACAGGAACCCGAACACCAACGGCGCGCGGCTGACCGGAATCTGTTTCACCGAAATGGGCGCCCAACTGCCGCAAATTGCCCATGGCATCGCGAGCGGCAAAATCAAGACGCTCATCGTCTTCGGCGAGGATGTCACCCAACACGGCATCGGCGCGGAGCTTCTCGACAAACTGGAAACGCTCGTCGTCAGCGATATCTTGCCGAACGCGACCACCCAACGGGCGCATTATCTCCTGCCCGGCTGCGCCCACGCGGAAAAGCGCGGCACCTTCACCAACGTCAAGGGCCGCGTCCAGAAATTCATGAAGGCCGTCGAGCCGCCCGGCGATGCGCGGCCCGAATGGGAATTTTTGCACGACGTCGTTCACCACGTCACCGGCCGGAACGGCTTCCTGACGATTGAGGGCTTGTTCAACGAATTGGCGAAGGACGTGCCGGCGTTCAACGGATTGACGTGGGCCGGCCTCGGTGACACGGGCGCGACGGTGCCCATCTAAAATGGACTGGAATTTCATCATCTTCAGCGTGGTCAAGATCGCCATCGTCGTTGGCGTGGTGCAGGGAATGGTGGCCTACGCGGTGCTGGCAGAGCGCAAGATTTCGGCGTGGATCCAGGACCGCGTCGGACCCAACCGCGCGGCGCCGCCGTTTGTGGAGAGGATCCCCGCCCTCGGGCCGGCGTTGATCCGTCTCGGCCTGTTCCAGCCGCTGGCCGACGGATTGAAGTTCCTGCTCAAGGAGGACTTCACCCCGGCGGGCGTGCGCAAGGCGTATTTCTGGCTGGCGCCGGCGCTGGCGGTCATTCCTTCGATGCTGGTCATCGCGGTGATTCCGTTCGGCTCGCATCTTGGCCACCAGAAAATGGTCATCGCGGACCTGAACGTGGGCATCCTTTACACCTTCGGCATCGTGTCCTTGGGCGTCTATGGCATCGTGCTGGCGGGCTACGCGGCCAATTCCAAGTATCCCTTCCTGGGCGGCATCCGGTCCAGCGCGCAGATGATTTCGTATGAAATCGCGATGGGCATGAGCGTCATTCCGGTCTTCCTCATCGCGGGCGATTTGAACCTGAGCCAGATCATCGGCTGGCAGGGCCGGCACGGCTGGCTGTTTCTTTACGCGCCGGTGTCGTTCCTCATTTTCCTGGTGGCCTCTTTTGCCGAAACCAACCGCCTGCCGTTCGATCTGCCGGAGGCGGAGACGGAACTGGTCGGCGGCTATCACACCGAATACAGCTCGATGAAATTCGCGCTGTTTTTCCTCGCCGAATACTCCAACATGATCGCTTCGGCGGCGATGATGGTGACGCTGTTTTTCGGGGGTTGGACGCTGCCGTTCTGGGGCCTGGACCATCCGGCGACGAGCCTGGGAATGGGGCTTTTGCAGATTCTGGTTTTCCTGGTGAAGATGCTGTCGTTCATGGTGCTGTTCATCTGGGTGCGCTGGATGTTTCCGCGCTTCCGGTATGACCAGTTGATGGACCTGGGCTGGCGGCGGTTCGTGCCGCTGGCGCTGGTCAACATTTTGGTCACCGCCGTGGTGTTGTGGATGAAAAGTTAAAATGATAGTCAACCGCAAACCGCTGACGATTTGGGAAAGGCTTTATCTGCCCGCCATTGCGGGTGGCTTCAAGGTCACCGCCCGGCATTTGTTCCGCTCGTTGTTCGGCGGCAAGACCGTCACCATGGACTATCCGGAGCAGAAATGGGCCCTGCCGCCCGATTACCGCGGCGCGCCGTATCTGGTGCGCGATCAGGACGGCAACACCAAATGCGTCTCGTGCCAGCTCTGTGAGTTCGTCTGCCCGCCCAAGGCCATTAAAATCACCCCGCCGGGTCCGACCGGGCCGATGGCGGACCGCCCCAATGCGGAAAAGATGCCGCTGGAGTTTGAAATCAACATGCTCCGCTGCATCTTCTGCGGCTATTGCCAGGAGGTTTGCCCGGAGGAGGCGATTTTCCTGCTGAAGGATTATTCGCTTACCGGCCAAAGCCGCCAGGAGATGGTTTATAACAAGGAAAAACTCCTCGCCCTCGGCGGCACGCACCCCGGCATCCAGAAATGGAAACACAAATTGGAAGAGGCGAAGGCGCAGCAGGATTTTCCGGTCAAAATTTAGGGCAATCACGGATGGACGTTGAACACGAATTCATTGACGCGTTGCAGCGGGACGCCGTTAAAGCGGAATGCCGGGTGCGAACGCCTGGAGCGCGCGGACGTGTCCGCGCTTTGAACGCGGCGGCATGTCGCCGCGCCCTCAACCCCCGCTTCAACGCTTCAACGCTTCAACGCTCCAACGCCGCGTTTTGAGCATGGATTTGACCGACATTTTATTTTTTGTCTTCGCGGCGTTGACGCTGCTGTGCGGCGCGCTCGTCGTCGCCAATCCGTTCAGCCGCAACCCGGTCACCAGCGCGATGTTCCTCGTGCTGGCCATCATTTCCATGGCCGGACTGTTCGTGCTGCTGCACGCCTTCTTCCTGGCCGCCGTCCAGATCATCGTCTATGCCGGCGCGGTCATCGTGCTGTTCCTCTTCGTCATCATGTTGCTCGATTTGAAGGAGGAACAGCGGCGCAGAATCAAACTGTTCGGTTTCGTGGGCGGGCTGGTGTCCGTCACCGCCGTCCTGGTGATTTCCCTCGACTCATTGAAGGCCGCCCATCCCGGCGCCGGCCTGCCCGCGCCGCGCCTGGAAGGCGGCACCGCGGCGCTGGGCAAACTCCTGTTCACGCAGTACGTTTTGCCGTTTGAAGTCGTGTCCGTCCTGCTGCTGGTGGCGATGGTGGGCGTGGTTTTGTTGAGCAAGAAAGACCTGAAATGAAGCTCCAAACTCCAAATCCCAATTTCCCAAGAAGCTCCAAGCCTCAATTCCCAATGAGCGGACAGGCGGGGCTTGAATTTTGGAATTTGTATTTTCCCTGGAACCTGGGACTTGGGATTTGGAATTTATAGAATGAACCTTGGACTCGAACAATATCTCGTCGTGAGTTTTCTGCTGTTTGCGCTGGGGCTGTTTGGCGTCATCATGCGGCGCAACCTGCTGGTCATTTACATGTCGCTGGAGCTGATGCTCAACGCGGCCAACCTCGCCCTGGTCGCGTTCTCGCGGTTCAACGACCGGCTCGACGGCCAGGTGCTGGTCTTCTTCATCATCACCGTCGCGGCGGCGGAGGTGGCGGTCGGCCTGGCGCTCATCGTGGCCCTCTACCGCAAACGCCAGTCCGCCCACGTCGAAGATTTGACGAGCATGAAACTTTGATGGAACACGAATTTCAAGTCAGATGAAATACGAATTTTTGCCGTGGCTCATCCTGTTCCTGCCGCTGCTGGCGGCGGGCGGCATCACGCTGTTCACGCTGAACCGCCGCACGACCAGCGCGCTGCTGTCCATCGGCGCGATCGTCGTCGGCTTCATCCTCTCGGTCCTTTTCATTGCCGCGAACGGCTGGCATCCGTCCCCCGGGGAATTGACGGCCGACTGGCTGACCATCGGCGGGTTCCACGTGGACTTCGGGCTGAAACTCGACGCCCTGAGCCTGATGATGCTGCTCATCGTCACCGGCGTGGGCGGGGCGATCCACGTTTACTCCTTTGGCTACATGCGCGGGGACCGCGGTTTCTCGCGCTACTTCGCCTGCCTGAGCCTGTTCACCTTCTCGATGCTCGGCATCGTACTGGCCAACAATTTCATTCAACTCTTCATTTCGTGGGAACTGGTCGGCGTTTCCAGCTACCTGCTCATCGGCCACTGGTTCGAACGGCCCAGCGCCGGCGACGCGGCGAAAAAGGCGTTCATCACCAACCGCCTCGGCGACTTCGGTTTCCTGCTGGGCATTCTGATGGTCTGGGGACTGCTCGGCTCGCTCAATTTCACGGCGCTGCAAAACAAGCTCGCCGCCGACCCCGCCGCCTTGGGCGGAATGGCCTCCCTCGCCGCGCTGCTGCTGTTCTGCGGCGCGGTCGGCAAATCCGCGCAATTCCCGCTGCACGTCTGGCTGCCCGACGCCATGGAAGGTCCCACGCCCGTCAGCGCCCTGATTCATGCCGCCACGATGGTGGCCGCCGGCGTGTACATGCTCTGCCGGATTCTGTTTTTGCTCGATGCCACCGCGCTGGAAGTCATCGCCTGGATCGGCGCGTTCACCGCCCTGCTCGCCGCGCTGATCGCCGTCCAGCAAAACGACATCAAGCGCATCCTCGCCTACTCGACGCTCTCGCAACTCGGCTACATGGTCATGTCCGTTGGCCTGGCGGGTCCGACGCCGGCCATGTTCCACCTCACCACGCACGCCTTTTTCAAGGCGCTGCTGTTCCTCGGCGCCGGCTCGGTCATCCACGCCATGCACGACGAACAAGACATCTGGAAGATGGGGAGCCTGCGGCAGAAAATGCCCGTCACCTTCTGGACCTTTTTGATCGCCACGCTGGCCCTGAGCGGCGTGCCGCCCTTCAGCGGCTTCTACTCCAAGGACAGCATCCTCGGCCAGGCGCTGGACAAGGGCAGCTACGCGCTTTATCTGGTTGGCGCCGTCACGGCGGGCCTGACGGCCTTCTACATGTTCCGGCTGTTCTACGTGGCGTTTCTCGGCAAACCCCGGTCGGAGGCCGCCGAACATGTCCACGAATCGCCGGCGGTCATGGCGTGGCCGCTCCGCGTGCTGGCCGTGTTCGCCTTCCTTGGCGGCGTCATCGGCGTCAGCCAGATCTACGCCTCGCAATTTTCGCCCGGAGAAACCGGCGCCTCATTGGCGCATAGCCTCGTCGAACCGCTCACGCATTCGCCCGTCGGCGCGCTGGTCGGATTGGCGTTCGTGCTGGCGGGCATCGTCGCCGCCCGCGCGCTGTATCGGGAGGCCGCCAGCGATCCGCTGCCGGCGAAGCTCGGTGGCCTGGCCGCGGCCATGAAGAACCGCTTCTACTTCGACGAGCTTTACGAGGCCACCGTCATTCGCGCGCACGACTTCATCGCGGCGGTGATGGATGTCATAGACCGTTGGCTGGTGGAGGGCTTTTGCATCGGTCTGGTCCGGGGCGGCACAGATCTGGCCGGCCGCGCGTTGCGGCTGGCGCAGACCGGCAATCTCCAGACCTATGCCTTCCTCTTCGTGCTGGGCGTGGCGGTGGCGCTCTGGTTCGTCTTGGGAAAATAAAATGTCCATCCTGACTTGCATTTTCGGCTGGCCGTTGGCGGCGGCGCTGGCGCTGGTGTTTGTGCCGCGCAATTACCGGGTCATCATCCGCGCCATCGCGGTGCTGGCGACGCTCCTTTCGGCGGTGCTGGCCGTGAAGATGTTCGCGGAATACGCCGGCGCGCCGGTGGACGCGGAGGGCTACCGTTTCGTGCAGCAAATCCCATGGGTCCCTTCCTTGGGCATCAGTTACCACGTCGGTGTGGACGGCTTGAATGTCGGCCTGATTTTGATGGGCGCCATCGTCGCCTTCGCCGCGGCGTGCTGCTCATGGGAGATCCAGTCGCGCGAGAAGGAATTTTACATCCTGCTGCTGGTGATGAGCGGCGGCATCCTGGGCGCGTTCGCCTCGCTGGACTTGTTCTTTTTTTATTTCCTGCATGAACTGGCGCTGGTGCCGACCTTCATCATGATCGGCGTCTGGGGCCGCGGCGAACGGAAGAATTACGCGACGTTCCAGATCACCCTGTACCTGAGCATCGGCGCGCTGCTCGCGTTGATCGGGCTGATTGCGCTTTATCTCCAGGCCGGCGCCAACACGTTCGACATCCCGAAGCTAATCGAACACGCCAGGGAAAATCCGCTGGCGGCCGGCGCCCAGAATTTCATCTTCCCGCTGTTGCTGTTCGGCTTCGGCATCCTGGTGTCCCTGTGGCCGTTTCATTCCTGGGCGCCGCTCGGGTACAGTTCGGCGCCTTCGCCGACGGCCATGCTGCACGCAGGGGTGCTGAAAAAGTTCGGTCTTTACGGCCTGATCCGCATCGCCCTGCCGCTCCTGCCACAGGCGGCGCAAAGTTGGATGCATTTTCTGGCGTGGCTTTGTTTGGGCAACGTTCTCTACATCGGTTGGGTGGCCATGCGGCAGCGCGACCTCAACCTGCTGATCGGCAATTCCAGCGTGGCGCACATGGGCTTCATCTTCCTCGGCATCGCGAGCCTGAACCTCATCGGCGTCACCGGCGCGGTGTTCATCATGGTGGCGCACGGATTCCTTGCGGCGCTGACGTTCGCGTTGAGCGGCTACATCTATCACAAGACCGGCACGCTGCAGATCGGCGAACTGGGCGGCCTGTGCGGGCAGTTGCGGTTCATTGGCGCGGCGCTGGTCATGGCGGCGCTGGCGGGGTGCGGCCTGCCGGGTTTCGCGAATTTCGTCGGTGAAATTACGGTGTTTTTCGGCGCCTGGAAGGTGTTTCCGGTGGTGACCGGGCTGGCGCTGTGGGGCGGGCTGGTCATCGGCGCGGTCTATATGATGCGCGCGGTGCGCAACGTGTTGCACGGGCCGTTGCCGGAAAACTACGCCAACCTGGCCGACGCGGCGGGACTCTGGCGCAAGCTGCCCTACGCGCTGTTGCTGGCCAGCCTGTTCCTGTTCGGATTTTTCCCGAGATTGCTGACGGAGCAGATCCGGCCGGACGCGGAAAAAATCGTTTCCACTTTTCAAACGCCGGCGGCGGCCGGACGGGAACCGGGAAACTCCCGGATTGAAACCGCGTCCGTCTACAACCGGCAACCGGCCATCGAACATTGATGAACGCCTCCCTGATGTCACTCGAAATTTGCGTGCTGGCCCTGGGCATGGTGCTGCTGCTGGCGGATTTTTGGATGCCTGCCGAGCGCAAAAAGTTTCTGGCCTACGTCGCCATCACGGCGTTGAGCGGATTATTCCTCCTGAGCTGCGGTGACAAGGGCCTCTCCGGTTCCTTCGGGACGGCGTTCCACGGCGCCTTTGTCGAGGACGGACTGGCCCTGTTTTTCAAACGCCTGTTCCTGGCCGCCGCCATCCTGGTGCTGTTCATGTCCGCCGAGTTCTCCGACCGCGTGGCCGCGGGCGTTGCGGAATACTATTCGCTCATGGTTTTCGCCTTGTCCGGGATGCTCTTCGCCGCCTCGGCCAACGATCTGGCGATGCTCTTCGTGTCCATCGAGCTGATCACCGTCACCTTTTACGTGCTGACCAGCTTTCAACGCAACCGGCTGGTTTCCCTGGAGGCGGGCGTCAAATACCTGATTTTCGGCGCATCGTCGTCCGCGTTTCTGGTGTTCGGCATCGCGCTGGTCTGGGGCACGACCGGCCGGATTAATTTCGACCAACTGGCCGCGGTCGCGGGGCAATTTGCGTCCAACAAGCTCTTTCTGACGGGCGTGTTGTTCGTGCTCGTCGGCATCGGCTTCAAAATCGCCGCCTTTCCGTTCCAGATGTGGACGCCGGACGTTTATCAGGGGGCGCCGACGCCGACGACCGCGTTTCTGGCCGTCGGCTCCAAGGCGGCGGGATTCGTCCTGTTGCTGCGGGTGCTGTTCACCGCGTTGCCGGCCGTGACGAAACATTGGGCGGACGTGCTCATTGTGGTTTCGGCCATCAACATCCTCTACGGCAACCTGTGCGCCCTGCCGCAGCAAAATTTGAAACGGCTGCTGGGCTATTCGAGCATCGCGCACGCGGGCTATCTACTGCTGGGGGTGGCCGCATTGAGTGTGAGCGGACAGGCGGCGCTGTTGTATTATCTGGCCGGCTATCTGTTCACCGTGGTGGCGGCCTTCATCGTCATCGCGCTGGCGATGCGGCATTTGGAAAATGAGGACATTTCGGCGCTGGCCGGATTGCATCAGCGCTCGCCAATGCTGGCCGCGACCCTGGCGCTGGCCATGGTGTCGCTGGCGGGCATCCCGCCGCTGGCCGGATTTTTCGGAAAATTCCTGCTGTTGACAGCCGTTCTCCAGCAAGGCGCGACCAATCCCGGCTACTATTGCCTGGCGTTCACCGCCCTGGTCGGCATCGTCATCTCGCTGTATTATTATTTTGGAGTGATTCGGGCGATCTACTGGAGCAAGGACGCGCCCGATCTTTCGCCGATCTCGTTGTCGGGGGCGGCCAAATTCTCAATGGCCGTGTGCATCGCCGGAATGTTCTGGATCGGCCTGTTCCCCAGCGAATTGCTCAACCTGGCCACCGCCGCCGCCAGCGCATTGAAGTGAGCCAAACAAAACGTTGCGGCGAAACGAGCCGTCTCGCGGCATCGCTGCAACACCCACAATCAGCGCCACGGCTCATGGCCGAACCAGGCCAGATACATTTTTGGCTGCTGCATCTCCGCGCTCAGAAACGGGGATGCGCCGCCCGACCGGCTGGCAATCGTCGCCCAGGCCTGCGAACTCACGTGCCCCAGGCGCTCAATTCGCGGGCTCACTGCCGGCTGTCTGGCCGGAGTCAACGGGCTGTGCCAGCGGGGAGGTGTTTTGGCGACGATCGGCACCGAGTTCGGGGCGACGGGCCCCTCGGGCGGCGCGGCACCGCTGCTCACCGCGCCGGCGGCCAAAGCGATTGTCAATATTGCGGATCGCAATTTCATGTTTCAACCTCGTCCCCTTCCCTCATGCCGTCAAGCGACGGGGTTGAAGCACGAACGGAGCCGGTCTGGGAGTCCGCCGAATTCCCGGCGCGCCGAGGACAGAAACCGTTATTCCGCGACGACATTCAGCGGCAGTTTCAGCCGGATGTCGTCGGAAGCCGCGCCGATCAGGAATTCATACTTGCCCGGCTCGACGACATATTGTCGCTGCACCGTGTTCCAGCAGCGAAGGCGTTCCATGGGAATGTTGATTGTGATTTTCGCGCTGCTGCCGCGGTCCAGGTGGAGCCGCGTGAAACCGCACAAGGCAAGCCGGGGCCGGGGTTCGTCGGGATGGACCTGCCGGAAATAAACCTGCGCCACTTCGTCGCCATCGCGCCCGCCGGTGTTTTCCAGGATGAAGCTGATCCTGGCCGTGTCTCCCGCTGTGTATTGGGAACGGTCCAGACCGGCGTCCCGATAGGAAAACCTGGTGTAGCTCAGGCCGTGGCCGAAGGCAAAGAGCGGCTTGCCGGTGAAATACCGGTAGGTGCGGTTGGCCATCGAGTAGTCGTCAAACGGCGGCAGGTCACGCGTGGAACGATAAAACGTGACCGGCAGCCGGCCGGCGGGGTTGACAACGCCAAAGAGCGCCTCGGCCACGGCGCGTCCGCCTTGCTCGCCCGGATACCACGCCTGCACAATCGCCGGCAGATGCGCGGCCTCCCACGGCATGGCCATGGCGCTGCCGCTGCAATTGACGAAGATCACCGGCCGGCCGGTCGCCTGCAGGGCCTTGAGCAGTTCCGTCTGCACCGCCGGCAGTTCGATCCGGGTGCGGTCGCCGCCGTGGAAGCCGACGAAGACGTTGGCGCGCGAGGATTCCTCGCTTTCATATTGCGCGGTGATGCCGCCGACGTAAACCACCACGTCGGCGGATTTGGCGGCGGCCACCGCATCGGCGAGCATCTTCGGGCCCGGTGCGTTCGAGCCGTCGAGGCGCAGTGCGATGGGGCAACCCGGAGCGTAGGTCACTTCGATGCCTGGGCCGGCGACCGCCCTGATGCCGGCCAGCAGGGTCACCGGACGCGCGGGCGTGCCGTTGTAATTGCCCACGAGCACCGGCACCGAATCGGCGTTCGGTCCGATGACGGCAATGCGTTTGATCTTGGCGCGGCCCAGCGGCAGCAGGCCGTTGTTCTTCAGCAACACGATGGATTCCTCGGCAACCTTGAGCGCCAGGGCCTCGTGCGCGGGCGTGTCGTTCTGGTCCATGCCGATTTTCGACCAGGGCACCAGGTCCGGCGGATCAAACAGCCCGAGACGGAACCGGGCCGTCAGCGCGTAGGCCAGCGCGCCGTCAATTTCCCGCTCGGTGATCAGCCCCTTCTGAACGGCCTTGAGCAGGGCGTTGTAATCGCCGCCGCAGCAAATGTCGGTGCCGGCCTTGACAGCGACGGCGGCGGCTTCCTCAGGCGTGGCGACATAATGGTGCTCGGCCCAGATGTTATGGATGGCGCCGCAGTCGGAAACGATGTAGCCGTCAAAGCCCCATTGCTTGCGCAAAAGGTCGGTCAGCAGGAACGGATTGGCGCAGCAGGGCTTGCCGAAAAGGGAATTATAGGCGCCCATCACGCCGCCGACGTGGCCCTGGCGCACGGCCGCCTCAAATTGCGGCAAATACGTGTCATAAAAGTCGCGCTGTGGCGGGTCCAAATTGATAGTGTGGCGCAGCGGCTCGGGCCCGCTGTGAACGTCAAAGTGTTTCGCGCAGGCCATGGCCTTGATGTATTTCGGATCGTCGCCCTGCAAACCGCCGATGAATTGGACCGCCAGTTGGCCGGAAAGAAACGGGTCTTCGCCGTAGGTCTCCTGGCCGCGGCCCCAGCGCGGGTCGCGAAAAATGTTGATGTTCGGCGACCAGAACGTCAGGCCATGGAACCGGATGCTGTTGCCATCGTGTTTGCTCGCGTAATCGTTGAACTTGGCGCGCGCCTCGGTGGAAATGGCGTCCGCCTCACGGTGAATCAACGGCGCGTCCCACGTGGCGGCCATGCCGATGGCCTGCGGGAACACGGTGGCGACGCCCGCGCCGGCCACGCCGTGAAGCGCCTCACTCCAAAAATCATAAGCCGGGATGCCCAGCCGCGGAATGGCCGGAGTTGTGTTGCGGATTTGTTGGACCTTTTCGGCCAGCGACATGCGGCGGATGAGGTCCCGGACGCGCGCGTCCAGCGGCTGCGCCGGGTCCTTCCAGATTTCCGGCCCGGTAACCACCGGCGGGCGGCTTGCGGCAGCGGTGAACGGGTCGGCCAGGTCGGACGCCTGGAACGCAATGACCGGCGCGCCGGAGGCGTCCTTGATTTCGAAGGTGTTGCACTTGGCGTTGTTCTCGCGCGCGGTGAAGGTGATCTTCAACGGGCCGCGAACCGAGTCGTCCACGTGGTCCACCGCGCCCGTGATGTAACAGACCTTGTCCGGGCCGCCCGCCGCCGCGACAATGTCGAAATTGCTGGCGAGGACGCTCTCGCCGCAGGTCACGTCGAACACACGCTTCCCCGGTTTGGAAAAAAACGTCTCCGCCTCGCCGATGGCGAGGGTGTATCTCCCGGCGGGCAGATGGGACACCGAGACGGTGAAGTGGGTCCCGTAGATTTCCTCACGGAAGGCCGCCGCATCCTCCGGCGGCGCGCCGGTGATGGCCCGGTCTGCCAGGCTTTTGTGGTGGGCGAACTGGCCGCTGACGGTCACCTGCCGGTCGCAGACGCCGCAGATTTCCTCGTCACCGGCGGTGATGAGGGTTGAAATCCCGAAACTCAGAATGGCCGCGAGACAAAGAATGGTAAAGCGCATAATTCAGAATGATGGCCGTCGCCTCGGGAAATGCAACCCCATACGCTCATGGGGTTGCCGGCGCGAAACGCCGGCGGGAAGATATCACGACGGCGTGATCCGCTCCACTTCGACCGGAGCGATGCGCGCTCGAAGGCCCGGCCGCCACGCACGTCGCGGACCAAAGCGACTCATGGTTCCCGGTAGCGTTGGGCAATGGGGATTCTGCGGCCCACGCCGAAGGCCTTGGAGGTGACCTTCAGGCCCGGCGCGGCCTGGCGGCGTTTGTATTCGTTGAGGTCAATCAGCCGGACCACCCGGCGCACGTCCGCCTCCGAAAAACCCGAGGCAACGATTTCCGCGGGCGTTTTGAGCCGCACGACGTAATCCTCCAGAATCCGATCGAGCACGTCGTAGGGCGGCAGCGAGTCCTGGTCGGTCTGGTTGGGCCGCAGTTCAGCCGAGGGCGGTTTGGCGATGGACGCTTCCGGGATGATTTCGCGCTCGCGATTGATCCACCGGGCGATGCGATAGACCATGGTCTTGGGCACGTCCGCAATCACCGCCAGACCGCCGCACATGTCGCCGTACAACGTGCAGTAGCCCACCGCCATTTCACTTTTGTTGCCGGTGGTCAGCAGCAGCGCCCCAAATTTGTTGGACAGCGCCATCAGCATCACCCCACGCAGCCGCGCCTGGATGTTTTCCTCCGTCACGTCCTCGGGCCGTCTGGCAAAAAGCTCCTGCAACTGCCGCCGGGCCTCCAGAAACGCCGGCTGGATCGGCACGACGTCGTAACGGATGCCCAGGTTTTGAGCCAGCACGCCCGCGTCGTCCAGGCTGCCTTGCGAGGAAAACTGCGAGGGCAGTGAAACCCCGTGAACGCGGTCCCGGCCCAGCGCCTCGGCGGCGATGCAGGCCGTCACCGCCGAGTCAATGCCGCCGCTCAGGCCTAACACCGCCGATTTGAACCCGCACTTCTCCAGATAATCGCGCAGACCGAGAACGAGCGCCCGGAACAACTGCTCCTCCTCCGACAGTTCCCGGATCTCCATCGGCCGGGGCTCCTCCAGGTCCAGCACGACCCAATCTTCCTCAAACCGTTTGCCCTGGGCCAAAAGCCGGCCCTGCGCGTCAAAGGCCAGGCTCGCGCCGTCAAAAATCAGTTCGTCGTTGCCGCCCACCAGGTTGCAATAGACCACCGGACACCGCGTCTTGGCCGCCAGTTGCGAGAGCATGTCGCGGCGGGTGCGGTCTTTGCCCAGATGCCACGGCGAGGCCGAGCTGTTCAACAGCAGGGTCGCCCCGCCGGACGCCAGTTCAACGGCCGGGTTGCGGCGGTAACGGCGGTCGTCCCAAAAATCCTCGTCGTTCCATACGTCCTCGCAAATCGTCAGGCCGATCGTTTGGCCCTTGAACGCGAGGGGAGCATTTTCGGCCGCCGGCTCAAAATAGCGGTCCTCGTCAAACACATCGTAGGTGGGCAGCAGCGTTTTGGCGCGGGAGGCAACCACCCTTCCCTCGTGCAGCAAGGCCACGGCGTTGGTCACGCTGCGTCCGGGCCGTTTCTCGTTGCGCCCGACGTAACCCACAACCAGGCCCGCCTTGCCGGACGCGGCGGCGAGGCGATCCATCACGGCGAGGTTCTCGGCCACAAACTGCGGGCGCAGCAGCAGGTCCCGGGGCGGGTAACCGGTGGTGGCCAGTTCCGGAAAGATGACAAGGTCTGCCCCTGCGGCGAGGGCGCGCTGGTAGGCGGCGAGAATCTTCTTCTCATTGCCTGTCAGGTCGCCGACGGTGGTGTTGATTTGGGCCAGCGCAATCTTCATCGAATTCAATTTTCCAAAGGCAAAAAACAAGTCTCACAAGAAGGTTTTCAGGTGACAAGGCGATTTGGCGGCGCCTGGACTTCAAGCTTTTGATTTGCGGAGGCGGTTTCGCCCGCGGGCGCTCCGGCAGCGACGGGTTTATCGCGCCAACACGCGCCAGAAAGCCGTCGGCCCCAAAGGCAGCGGCAGCTTCACCACCTGTGGATCGTTGGTGAACATGAAGGTGAGCCTGGTCTGCCAGTTGGTGGCCGTCAGCGAATCCAGTTCTTGGATTTCGTTGGTGTGGCCGACGTCGCCGCTGATGGTCAGCCAGAGGTTGGTTGGCCCCGTCGTCAGCGAAAGCAACGGTGCGGCCGGCGGCGCCACGCCGGCGGGATCGTCGCTGAAATCGGGAACCCCGTTGCCATTGACGTCGTTGGTGTCGTCAATGGACAGCACCCACAGTCGGTAATCGGACCCGGCCGTGTCCGGGTTGCCGTCGGCGAACGGGACGTAGCCGGAATAATTGGTGGGCCAGGCCGCGTCGCGCGTGAACACTTCGTTGGTGAAGCTGAAGGTTTGACCGGCGGCGTTGGTCCAGACGCCGGGGTGGTTGGTCAACGTGTTGAAACGATCAGTGGCGGATTTGTCAAAAACGATGGAGCCTTGAAGCGTGTTGGCCGGGTTGCCGGTCTGCGTCAGGATGAGGGCTGCCGCAACCGTGTTGGAGCCGGGCGTGTAAGTCAGCGGGCCGGTGTATTCGAGCAGGGTGAAGGTGAAATTGAACTGAAGGTTGTCGAAAGGATTGTCGGGATCATACACTTGAAAAGAGCAGGTTCCCGTGGCTGATCCGGCGGCGCGGTCCCACGTCGCTGTAAAAGTGTCGCCGTTGGGGTAGAAGGTCTGGGTCTGCAAATCGCCGCTGCTGGTCACATTGGTGACGCCTTGCGACGATTAAAAAAAATCCGGGAAGCCGTCTCCGTTGGCGTCGTTGGCCGGCACGTTCAGCGCGATGGCGCCCGGATCTGTCTCGCCATACAACTCACTGTAAAGGTCAACATAAGCGGAGTGGGTGTAGCTGGTCGTCAGAAACTGCGGTGCGAGTTCGCCATTATCGCCCGACGCCAGCGTGGTCAAATTCAGGCGCCAGTAAAAACCATCATAGACGCTTGTGGCGGTGGCCTGCTGAAATTGAGCAGACAGGCAATAGAGCCGCGCCTGGGCTGTTTCGGCGCTACGACTGATCCCCGGCCAAAGCAACCCGCCCGCCATCAGAAAAATCAGGATGTATTTCATGGCCGCTCTGATTTGAATACGACTTTATTGCCGATCCGAACTATTGTCAAGATGGATCATTCTGCCTTGTTGCGCGGCCGCAGGGCGGATTCAAGAATCAGTTGGAAATGCGGGGCGCAGCAATCGCACACTCAGTTCATTTAAAACCCGTTGTTCGGTGACGTTGGGCAGTCGTATGGGCTTTGACATGCGAAAAAGATGAAGCAACCAAGCAAAGTCGT
>JAGWMQ010000187.1 GCA_028873125.1 Verrucomicrobiota bacterium
AAGACAATGGGATTGCGCCGGTCGGTGTGACGAAACATCAGCGGCAGTGGGTTGCTGACCAATGGTTCCATAGTTTCGGAGTATTGGCATTCTTGTAAGCCGCACGTTCGGACCGATTGATCGCGTAATAATCGATTTGTTTCCGCGTTGCTAAAACCCGAACAAAGCCGTGCATAGAAACGTCTTTGGTGGCCAACGCCTGTTCTGCTGTATTGATGGCTTCGACAGGATAAATGGCGCAAAGCGGCTCAAAAAACCTTCTGTTTTGTGGAACAACGCCAATTCCCATACGAGCCAGCGACCAAAGATGTCTCAAATTCAAAGAAGTCATTTGTGGCAGGTCAATCGCGAGCGCGAGCAGGTGCGTTGTTTGAATTGTTTTGAGCGCGGCCGCCACTCCGCTCAACGGACCGCGTGAAGGCAGTTTGTCCAAAACCAATTCAACCTCCGGTGGGCACCAAACTGGCCTGGTTCGGGCTGAAATCAGGACTTTTGCCGGACGCAATGCGCGTAGAATCAGAAGCTGCCGTGCCCAAAGTGGCTCGCCATTCACAAGCAACGTCGCTTTGTCCGAGCCCATCCGGCGCGATTCGCCTCCGGCAAACAGCACCGCCGTCAGCGTTTTCATTTGTCCACACACAAGGTGCCGTCCGTCAAAATCTGTGCGCGCAAACCACCGCGATTCTGCAAAAAATGTTCCGCGCCGGGCGCGAACGCCTCGTCCATCCAATGGCAGGGCGCGCAGTGTGCCATCCCGTGGAATTTTACGCCTTGAATGTCAAATTCCGCGCCGATGAGCGAATTCAAATCAACACCTTCGATTACGACGTTGCGCCGCGCCGCGCCCGGTGATTTTCCCGACAGGTTCAAGACGGCGCAAAGAGCGTCGAAAATCTCCTGCGAGAAAAACGTGATTTGGCCATTGTAGTTTTGCTTGAAGTCAAAGAAACGGTCGCCTTTAACGCCGTGTCCGGCCACGCATTCGATTTGCGCGACCTCGACCGCAGGATGTCTCCCTGACGGTAGGCCATGATGCCCGAAATAATTGTGGCCGGGCGAAAGGTAGAGATGGCGAATTTTCACACCGCAAACCATCGCAGTTCATGGTTGTCTTTCAACCGGCAAATCGTCGGCGCACAGCCGCGCGAGCCAGGCGTTGAGGCGCCGGCGCTGGCCGGCGGTGAACGGCGCGGCTTCGGGCAGCGCCGGAGGGCCGTGACCCTTGACCCGGCGCCGGCGCGGCGCCGCGGTCAGCAGCTCATGCAGGATATTTTTCTGCTCCGGCGTGAAATCGTCCGTGGGCCACCGCTCCACTTTGGCCAGCGCGACGGCGGCGAATTTCAATTCCGGCTGCGAGGAAATGGCGTCCACGGCTTCACTGGTCGCCGCGTTCACCGCCAGATTTTCGCCGACCAAATCGTTCCAGTGAAACGGCGCGAAACAATTTCCTGGCTGCACGCGCGGCGTAATGAGCGCAGGATAAATGGCGAAACCACGCCGTGAACAGACTTTGACCAGAGCACCGTTTTCCACGGCGAGCGCGGCGGCGTCTTCGGGATGAATTTCCACGAACGCGCCCGGATTGAGTTTGTTGAGCGCGGCAACCTTGCTGGTTTTGGTGAGCGTGTGCCATTGGTGCGCGACACGTCCGGTGGTCAGCACAAAGGGAAATTCCGCGTCTGGCAATTCCGCCGGCGGCAGGCACGGGCGCGCGAAAAATTGCGCTCTGCCGGATGCCGTCGGAAAATGAATTACGGTAGGGCGCGTCACTCCGTGCGCGCCGTTTTCCGCGTTTGCGGCGGACAGAGGGCTGGCCGCCCTACCCGCCGCCGGATAGCGGATCGGTGTTCCATTCTTTTCCCCCGGCGCACACGGCCATTGCTGTGCCTGTTGCCGCAGTTGTTCGTAAGAAATGCCGCGTAAATCATAGCCGGTATCTGAATTCGAGGTCCGGCGAATTTCATCGAAGACCCCGCCGGCAGAACTATGACCGAAGTGTTTTCCGAAGCCCAAAAGCTGCGCGACGCGCGAAATTATTTGCCAATCGGCCTGTGCTTCGCCCGGTGGTGGGACGGCAGGTTGCATCAAGGTGATGGTGCGCTCGGAGTTGACCATCGTGCCTTCGGCCTCGGCCCAGAGCGCGCCGGGCAGCAGGACATCGGCAAACCGCGAAGTCTCCGTCGGGTGAAACGCGTCCTGCACGATGACCAGTTCCGCGCGCTGCAAACCGGCGATGACACGGCTGCGGTTCGGCATCGAGGCAATAGGGTTCGTGCCGATAATCCACAACGCCTTTACTTCGCCGGCTTCTAATTTCTTGAACAACTCGACCGCGTCCAATCCCGGTTCGGCGCGAATACTGTCCGATGGTAAATTCCAAAGCTGTTCCATAAATGCGCGGTCTTCCGCATTTGTCACGCTGCGCTGGCCGGGAAGCAGATGACTCAAGTAACCGACTTCGCGTCCGCCCATCGCGTTCGGCTGGCCGGTCAGCGAAAACGGTCCGCTGCCCGGACGGCAGATTTTTCCGGTGGCCAGGTGCAGGTTGCAAATGGCGTTCGTGTGCCAGGTGCCACGCGTGCTTTGGTTCAAACCCATCGTCCAGAACGTCATGATCTCCGGCGCTTCGCCAATCCATTTTGCAGCAGTGCAGATGTCCGCCTCGCGCAGGCCGGTGATTTCCGCGGCGCGCGCGGATGGATATTCATTCAGAAATTCCCGCAATTCTCCCCAGCCTTCGGTGTGCCGCTCGATGAACGGTTCATCAATCCAGCCATTTTTCACAAGCAAATGCAACAAGCCGTTCAGCAATGCCAAATCCGTTCCCGGTTTGAGCGGCAAAAACAAATCCGCCTTGTCCGCCGTGGGTGTGCGGCGCGGGTCAGCAACAATCAATTTCGCGCCGTGCTTGCGGCGATCCAGCACGCGAAAAAATAAAATCGGATGGCACTCGGCCATGTTCGCGCCGATGGCAAAAAAGCAATCCGCGCGCTCGATGTCCGAATACGAACCCGGCGGAGCATCCGCGCCGAGCGAGAGTTTGTAGCCGCTGGCCGCGCTTGACATGCAGAGGCGCGAGTTGGAATCGATGTTGTTCGTCCGCAGAAACCCCTTGCACAGCTTGTTGGCCAGATACTGCGCCTCCGTGGACAATTGGCCGGAAACATACAGCGCCACCGCGTCCGGCCCGTAATGCGCGACGATTTGTTTCAGGCGCGACTCCGTTTGCGCGAGCGCATCGTCCAGCGGCAGCGGCTGAAGGATTTCAGAGCGATTTTGCCGGGCAAATGCAGACGCCAGCCGATCCGGCGCGGTCAGCGGTTCGGCGCTGGTGAGGCCCTTGATGCACAGCCGGCCAAAATTCGCCGGATGATTTTTGTCGCCGCTGACCTTGACCACGCGCCCGCCGGCCACGCGCAAAACCATGCCGCAGCCGACGCCGCAATACGGACAGACCGTGCGGATATGTTTGGCGGGCATCATGCAGGCGGGTCAACTTCCGCCGAGGAGTTCCTGCAACTTGCCCAAGTCGTGGCGTTCGGTGAATTGCCGGAACGATTCGTCTTGGTGGCGGTGTTTGAGAAAATTTTTCAGGATTTGTTCCAATGTTGCATTGAGCGACGCCACGCTCACGCCGGCAAAAAGCTGCCGACCCACCGCTTGATTCGCGCCAAACCCGCCGCCGACGAAAACGTGATAGGCTTCCTCGCCGCGCACCTTCGTGCCGAGCAAGCCGATGTCACCGATGTAATGTTGCGCGCACGAATTTGGGCAGCCAGTGAGATGGATGTTGATTGGCGTGTCGAGCGCAACTTTCTTGTCGAGATAATCACCGAGCGCGAGCGCATGCGCTTTGGTGTCGGATTGCGCGTATTTGCAATAGGAATTTCCAGTGCAGGCGATGGTGCC
>JAGWMQ010000063.1 GCA_028873125.1 Verrucomicrobiota bacterium
CGTAGGAGTCCTGCGTGTGAGGCGAGAATCCACGAAGTTGGATCTCATCAATGAGTTTTTGACGTAGTGGAGTCATAAGACCCCACTATCGCTCATCGTCACCGCAGCAAACGACCGCCCAAGGCTACCGCGAAGCGGTTTAGTTCAAAGCACTTTATGGAATTGGATATCCCTCATTCCGCGATTTATGCCGAAGGCGCTTCGGCCGATTCGCCGGCGTTGAATCAATTCATGGCCGCCCGCGGCATTCATGTGTTGTCCTGGTTTTACCCGGTCATTCCCCTGGCGAGACAGGAGGCGCTTCTGCCGACAATAAGGCCCGATGAACTCCCCATCCTGCATTGTGAAAGCGCGGACGAAACCCGGAAACTCGGTTACGTGGACTTCACCAATCCCAAGGCCGGCGAGCTTTGCCGGCGATGGTGGAAACGACGGTTGGACCTGGGCGTGGCCGGCAGCATGGTGGATTTCGGCGACCGGGTGCCGGAGGACGCCGTCTTCGACAATGGCAGGCGCGGCGATGAAATGCACAATTTCTATTCCTATGCCTATGACCGGACCTGCAGCGAGGTCTTTCGTGAAAAGCGCGGTGCGGATTTCATCCTCTTCGCGCGCGCCGCGGCGCCCGGCACGCAAAAATGGGCCGCCCAGTTTGCCGGCGATCATCCCGCCAATTTCGCCGGACTACAGGCCGTCCTGACCGGCGCCTTGAACCTGTGCGCCTGCGGCTTCTCCACCTGGGGCAGCGATCTGGGCGGATTCCTGGGCTGGCCGGAACCGGCGGTGTATAGGCGCTGGACCCAATTCGCCTGTTTCAGTCCGCTGATGCGTTGTCACGGCCGGAACCCGCGCGAGCCCTGGCACTACGGCCAGGCCGCCGTGGCAAACTACAAGTATTTTGCGTGGGTCCGGGAGAACCTGCTGGATTACATCTACAGTGCCGCCGCGGTTGCCCATGAAACAGGTGTTCCCATCATGCGCTCCATGGCGGTGGCCTTCCCTCGCGAACTCTCGCTGGCCGACATCAAGGACCAATACCTGTTCGGAAACGATCTGCTGGTCGCGCCGGTGGTTGCGGAAGACAAGGCGCGGAACATCGCCTTTCCCCGTGGCGAGTGGACGGATCTGTGGGATGGGAAAACAACCTCCGGTCCGGCCAACTTCGAGATCGCCGTACCCCTGGACAGCATTCCCGTCTATTTGAAACAGGGAGCCATCGTGCCCGTGCGGCTCGATCCGACGCTGACCTGGGGTGCGAGCATGGCGCAAGGCCGCGTCCGTGCTTTGGTGGTGACTCCGCCGAAAAAGGACGAAGAGGCGCCGTTGCCCGACCATCAGGGGCAAAGCGCCTTTGTCCGTTCGCAGCCCACCGCTGCGGGCTTTGCCCTGACGCTGAAAAATCTTTCCGCCGCGGACTATCTGCTGGTTTATGGCGCTGCTGTTTCCACGGTGAAGGTGGATGGCAAAGCTCTGCCGAAGCTGACGGGAGCAAGATTCATTTCCATGCCGACAGGCTGGGAAGCCGATCCGGCCGTGAACCGGTTCGTGGTTCGTCTGCCTGCAAGCCAGGCCCGGCGGCGCGAGGTGGAAGTGGAAACCCAACCCAAGGCCGGAACCAATGAATAAGCGCCGGTTGCGCCAGACCTACAAGGAATTGTTGCTGGACGGCATCGTGCCGTTCTGGGCGCGCCACGGCGTGGATGCGCAACATGGCGGCGTGCTGTCGTGCATGGAAGAAGACGGCAAACCGGTCAGCAGCGACAAATACATCTGGTCGCAGGCGCGCTGGGTCTGGATCTGCTCGGCGCTTCACAACCGGATCGAGAAACGGCCGGAGTTTCTGGCTTGGGCGCGCGCCACGATCAACTTTCTGCTGCGGCACGGCCGTGACCGACAGGGTCGCTGGGTTTATCGTACGACGCGCGAAGGCCAAATCGTCGAAGGCGCCATCAGCATCTATTCCGACTGTTTTGCGGTCTATGGCTTGAGTGAATACGGCCGCGCCGCGCCCGATGCCGATTTGCTGGCGTTGGCAAAAAACACCTTGGCGGACATCCAGGCGCGCGTCGAGGCGCCTGAGTTCGCCGAAACCGCGCCTTACAAGCTGCCGCCCAACCGGCGTCCCCACGGAGTGCCCATGATCCTCACCGAGGTCGCCGGCGAACTGGCCCGCGCCACCGGCGAGGCGGCCATTGCCCGCGCCGCGGACGATTATGCCGGTCGTGTGATGAATCATTTCGTGCGCCCGGCGCGACGGTGTTTGTTGGAATTTCTTGACCGTGATTATCGGGAAGTGCCGCCGCCGGAAGGCACCTTTGTCATGCCCGGCCACGCCATCGAGTCCATGTGGTTCCAGATCCACCGCGCCCTTGATCGAAAGGACCACGGGACCGTACGCGACGCGGTCGAAGTGTTGCGCTGGCATCTGGAAAAAGGCTGGGACCCTGAATACGGCGGGCTTTTTCTGGGCATTGACGCCGAAGGCCACGTGCCGTTCCAGCCGCATTCGGAAGCGAAGGTTTGGTGGCCGCACACGGAGGCGCTTTACGCCTTGCTCCTGGCGCATGAAGTGACCGGCGAGCGCTGGTGTGAGGCATGGTTTGACCGCGTCTATGAATGGGCCTTTCGTCATTTCCCGATGCCGGATGTCGGCGAGTGGCGGCAACGGCTCGACCGCGCCGGAAAGCCGACCCGCCAGGTGGTCGCGCTTCCGGTCAAGGATCCATTTCACCTCCCGCGGGCGCTGATTCTTTCCTTGGAATTGCTTCAACCGAGTCAAACCATGAGTTGGAAATGAACCCGCGCTTCACCCTCCCCAAACTCCGCTGGATCATCGCCGGTCTGCTGCTGGTGGTCACGCTCATCAACTACACGGATCGGCTGACCATGTCCGTGCTGGTCGGCGAAATCCGCCAAAACCTGCACCTGGACGAAACCGATTACTGGCAGATCGTCAGCCTTTTTTTCGTCGCCTACGCCATCATGTATGCCGGCTCCGGTTATGTTGTGGACCGGCTGGGAACAAGGCTGGGCATGGCTCTCTTCGTCTGTCTGTGGTCGGTCTCCCAAATGCTCCATGGCCTGGCCATCGGCAAATGGTCGTTCGCGGCGTGCCGTTTCGGCCTGGGTTTGGCTGAACCGGGGAGTTTTCCTGCCGCCACGAAAGCGGTCGGCGAATGGTTTCCGCCACAGCAGCGCGCACTGGGCGTGGGAATTTTCAACGCCGGGTCGTCCATCGGCGCCACCTTGGCCTCGCCGCTGGCGGCGGTGGTGGCGCTCAATTACGGCTGGCGCGCGGCGTTCGTTTTCACCGGCGTGCTGGGATTGCTCTGGTTGGCGGCCTGGCTGGCGCTCTATCGGCCTCCGCGACTCAACCCCTGGTTGAGCCGGAAGGAGGCGGCCGAGTTGGGCAGCCTCGGCGTCATTGCCGAAGCATCAGCCGTTGAAACGCCGGTCGCAACGAAGCGGGCAGATTGGCTCGGTGTGCTGGCCAGTCGTGCCGGATTCATGCTGATTGTGGCGCGTTTCCTGACCGATCCGGTGATTTATTTCGTCATTTTCGGTCTGCCGGACTATCTCGAGAAGGAGCGCGGATTTGATCTGGCGATGGTCGGCCGTTATGCCTGGGTGCCGTATGCCTTCGGCGGCGGGGCCTATCTGGTGGGCGGCTGGCTGTCGGGCCGGATGATGCGGGGCGGTTGGAGCCTGGCCCGCTCCCGCAAGACCGCCATGACCATTGGCGCGGCGCTGCTGCCCACGGCGATTCTGGCGCCGCTGGTTCCGTCCGCCTGGATGGCCATCGCGGCCACGTGCGTCATCGTGGCCGGTCACTCCATTTGGGTGGGAAACTTGATGACCCTGCCCGCCGATATGTTTCCGCCGGACGAAGTGGCCACGGCCGCCGGCTTCTCCGGCATGGGCGGCGCCATCGGCGGCGCGCTGGCCTTTTGGTTCACCGGCTCCATCATTTCCCATTTTTCCTATCTGCCGATTTTCATTTGCGCCGGCCTGCTGCATCCCACCGCCATCCTCCTGGTCTGGTGGCTCCTGCCCGAGCGGTATTTCCTGCAAAAGGGACGTTCATGAGCGGGATCGGTTGTCTGGCCGCAAAAATCCCGGGCCGGAGGCGTTCGCCGGAAAAGGCGCCGCCAATCACCACCAATACCGCTTGGCCCCGATGAATTCGCCATCGAAGCGCGCAAAGTAATCCTTCGCGCGGGGGTTCATGCTTTGAATTTTGACACGGCTTCCCTGGGCGTGGATGATTTTCCCGTCGCCCAGGCAAAGTCCGGTGTGCCCCACCAGGCCGGTCGGATTCATGAAAAAGACCGCGTCGCCGGGCTGGAGGGCGTCGGCCACGCAGGGCAGGATCAGATCGCCGCTCAAGTACTGCTGCCTGGCGTCGCGCGCCAAGTTGACCCCGAGCACGCGATAGGCGAACTGCACCAGGGCGGAGCAGTCAAGCCCCGTGGCGCTGTCCTTGCCGCCCAATTGGTAAGGCCATCCCAGCAGGGAGCGCGCCTGCGCGATGACTTTGGCGGCCGCGCGAGTCCGGTCATTTTTCCGGCATAGTCTCTTGGGAGTTGGAATTGTCTCGCCGGTCGGACCGAGGAGCAGACAATTCCGGCCCGCGCCCCAGTCCTTGATTCGCAGCCGGCAGCCGGCGGGAATAAAAATATGCTTCACCCGGTAATCCGCCAGCAGCAGGGCCTTGGGCGCGTTGATGAGTTCGATGAATTCCTTTTTGGAAATCCGCCGGAAGGCATCTTTGCGGGCATAGCCCCAATAGCCGGAAAAGTTCTTGATCAGATACACGTCCGGTTGCGGTCCGACTGCGGGGATGCTCTTGAAAACGTAAACCGGTTAGCCAAGCAACGCCTGGTCCATGGCGATGCCCCGCAACTCCGGCACGGGCCAGGCCATCGCGCCGGGCTTGACCACCACCGCAAACGGCGCCGGGTCTTTGCCCGGATCGGGAACCACTTCGACCCGGTCCACCATCGGGGAGAATCCAAGCTCACGAAACACGCCGCGCAGGATGGCCACAAATTCGGGCCGCTCGCATTCTCCTCTGAGCACCAACCGGCCGTCTTTCACGGCTGCCGAAACATTGAAAATGAACGCGGAGCGGTCGGACAGGACAAAGCTGCGGACGCGTTCGACGCAATGTTGCAACGCCGCCGGTTGCGCGGTCGGCTTGCCGCCAACCTTGGCCGCAATCTCCCGGCAAAATCTGGCGCGCCGGCCGGAGGCAGCCAGTTCCGCCGCCGCAGAATGATTTGTCGGTTGCATGGGAATGAAACCGTCAGGCACCGCACGTGCGGAACCTCAATGAGGCCGGGACGGCGCGGCCTGGACGCCCAATCCGGGCGAATCGGGCGGCTGCCAGCGGCCGTCGTTCATCGTCGCGCCTTGGAACGGGTCGCAGTTCAAGAGCAGGTTGCCGTCCAGGTCCACCCAGCGGGCCAGGGACTGGAGATGGACGGCCGCGGTGATGGCGACGGAGGTTTCGATCATGCAGCCGAGCATGGTGTCCAAGTTGAGGGCGCGGGCGACCTGGAACATCCGCAGCGCTTCGAGCATCCCGCCGGCCTTCATGAGCTTGATGTTGATGCCGGAAAAGGCCCCGGCGACGGCCGGAATGTCCTGGGCGGTGAACACGGACTCGTCGGCCACGATGGGCATGCGGGTCCGTTCCCTGAGCCAGCCGGTTTCCTCGATCATTTTGCGCGGCAGCGGCTGCTCGACAAACTCGATGTTCTGCTTCTCCAATCCCTCGATTTTCTTGATGGCGGTCTCCTTGTCAGGCCAGCCCTCGTTGGCGTCCACGCGGATGGGTTTGTCGGTGACCGCCCGCAGCGTCTTGATGATCTCGTGGTCGTTCGGACGCCCCAGTTTGACCTTGATGATATGATAGGCGCCGGCTTCTTTGACCTTTCTTTGCATCATTTCGGGCGTGTCCAGGCCGATGGAGAAGGAAGTGGCCGGCGCGCGCCCGGCGTCCAAACCGAAAAGCCGGTACAACGGCAACTTCCACTTCCGGCCAACCCAGTCCAGGAGCGCCATTTCCACCGCGGCGCGCGCGGGTGGCGTGGCGTCGGCAATCTGCCGCGCCTGGTCCGGCAACCCGGCGAATGCAAAGGGATCCACCGTTTCGTAAAACGGAACGAGCCGCTCGATGGCCTGAACGGTCTTCTCCGCCGTATGCTCGCCGACGGTGAGGTGCGCGGCTTCGCCGATGCCGGCCAGGCCGTCGCGTTCGTAATGCACCAGGACGTTTTCCTTGAAGTCGGCCGAGCCGCCGGAAATGGTCCAGATGTGTTTAAGTTCCAGGCGAACGGTTTCGGTGTGGATGCGGGGCTTATTGAGGGACATGGTTTATTGGGGAGCGCCGGATTTTGCGGAAGCGGTTTCGCGGCCGGGCGCGATTTCCTGCACGTTGAAATTCCAGTTCCATTGGTTGAAATACAGGTTGCCGCCTCGCCATTCGACTTCGCCGCGCTGAAAATCCACGATCTCGGAGCGGAAAAAGCTCTTGGCCGGATAAAGCGGCTGGGCGTAATCGGTGTTGACCACGAGGCGCGCGGCGTCAATGCCGCCGAGGTAAAACCATTTCTCGCGCGTGTTCCCGCTGTTGACCAATCCGTAGGTCACGTCCGCCGGCACCCAGCCGTAGGGTGCCAGATAAATTTCGCACCAGTCGTGCATGTCCTTGACCGGGTCGGTCGTCCAGCCGGATTCCCAGCGCGCCGGAATGCCGTTGAGGCGGCACAGCGTCATGAAGGTCATGGTCTTGATCCCGCAATCGCCGTGCCGACAGGCCAGCGCATACTGCGGCAGGCACGCGATGGTCGAATACTCCCGCGCGGACGCCCAGGTGATGTACTGCGCCACCCATTGGAAGATGCGTTGCGCCTTGAGGTAAGGATTGGTCTCCTCGCCGACAATTTCCCGCGAGAGCTTCTTGATTTCGTCAGAAAAAACAATCTCCGGCGGACGCTCGGCCAGAAACGGCGCGAGCGCCGGGTCGTTCGTGGAAACCGGTCGCACGCGGGCCGGGTCAATTGGCCGGTAAAAAGCATCACTCGTGTATTCAAAAACGACATCGAACCGCGTCGGCCCGTCTTTCGCCGCCGGCTTTTCCAGATACACCGAGGCCAGGGCGCTGTTCGAGTTTGAGAGAATGCAGCGCGGCGGATCGGTGGAAATCAGATGGATGTCTGCTTGCCGGCCGCCTGCGTGCGGAAACGGCAGCCAGGCGCGGATGGTCTCACCCCGGGGAACCACGCCGGGTTGGACGTTCAGGACATAGGTCACACGCCAGGTCCGCGGCGAACCAAGCCGTTCACCAGTCTTGTCATAATTGGCGATAACATTCCTGACATCTTCCAGGCGGTAAAGGAGTGGAGGCGCCGCATCAGGATGAAATTTCGCCTTGAGTGCTTTGGCTTCCGGGCTGATGCGAAACAAATTGTCGGCCGCACGGTTGAAATACCAGCGCGTCCCATCAATATCCATGAACTCGACGGCGCCGTCTCTCTCCCAACCGGCGAATTGCTGCTCGGTGATGGCTGGCGCCACCGCGCGCGCCTCGTCAAAAATCTGCGCGCGCGTCTTGCCGAAGTCCAGGCGTATGCGTTCCATCCGGTCGCGTTGGAAGAGCGCTTCCTCCCGTGTCTGAAAATCGAGATTCGTCCGGGACAATTCGTGCGCAATTTCGCGCCGCGCCTCCCGCCAGTGGCCCTCACCGACCCACTGGGCGATGTCTTCAACGCTGGCGGCCTGGCTGGGGGTCGTTTGCAAAATCAGGAGCAATGGCGTAAAAGCAAAAGATAATCTCATGCTCGCCGACAGGATGATGGGGCGGAGAAGGAATGTCCATCGGTTTTTGACATGCCGGTCCGTTTGTTGGAAAAACTTCCAACGGACCGGACGAAGCGCCCTTTACCTGCGGTCGTTCCGCTCGTTGGGGAGGGCGAAAGTGTGTTCGCGCCCCACCGCACGGTGCCGTCCGCCGGAAAAGCGGGAAAAACCGCTCATTTTGACACCGGCTTGAGCGCGCCGGGCACAGGGGTGAAATCAAAGCCGATCACCGCTTCCGCGGCCAGCGTGCCCAGTTGGCGCCGCAGCGCAATCACGTTGCCCGCTTCCGTGGGATGATTGCGGTTCGACATGAAAATGATGAAGGTCTTGGAAAACGGATCAATCCACAGCGAACAGCCGGTCCAACCGGTGTGACCGTAGGAGCCCAGCGGGAACCACTTCCCCCGCGGCCCGGCGTAAGGCGAGTCAACGTCCCAACCGAGTCCGTGCAGCACGTGCGCGGCCGGCGGGGCCTGCGGACTGGTCATCAACTTGACCGTTTCCGGCTTGAATATCCGCACCCCGTCCAGTTCGCCTAGGTTGAGCATCATCCGCGCATAGCGTGCCAGGTCGGACGCCGTCGAGAAAAGCCCGGCGTGTCCGGCCACGCCGCCCATCTTGCGCGCCGTGGGATCATGAACAATGCCGCGCCACGGCTTGCCGTTCACGACTTCCGTCGGCGCGATGCGGGACAGTTTGATCCCGTGCCGCAACGGCAGAAAACAGGTGTCGGTCATTTTCAACGGCCCGAAAATCTCGCGCTGAACGAAATCCTGCAGCGGCATTTTCGTGACGCGCTGGACGATTTCGCCCAGCAAAATGAAATTGATGTCGCTGTAGCGATAAACCGCGCCGGGCGGCGACTCCAACTTGATCGCGCAGGCCTTGTGGATGGCCGTGTTCCAGCCTTGCCACTCGGTCCGGGTTTCGATGTCCGGCGGCAGGCCCGAGGTGTGCGTCAACAATTCGCGCACGGTCACCCGGTCCCGGTCGCCGCCTCTGAATTCGGGAATGTAGGTCCGCACCGGCGCCTCCAAGTTCACCAGCCCGCGCTGGACCAGCAACATGATGGCCGGCGTGGTGGCGACGACCTTGGTCAGCGAGGCCAGATCGAAAACCGTGTCCTGGATCATCGGCTCGCGTTTGGGCACGAGCGCGCGCCAGCCGTAGGCCCGGTGGTAGGCCACACCGTCGCGCTCCAGCCAGAGCACTCCGCCGGGGCATTTGTGATGAGCGATGGCGGTTTCAATCGCCTGGTCCATCGCCGCCAGCTTGTCCGGACGAAAGGCCTCGCGCGAAATCCGTGGCGCGGCGCAGCCGGACAGCACGAGCGCGAGGCAGAGGAGGAGTCTGTTTTTCATGGCGTGGCATCCCCGGGTTAAACTTCGGTCATGACGTTCACTCCTGATACAAGAGAAACGGCGCGCGCAGTCCGGCAAATGCGTCCAGGTCCGGCCGCAATCCGGCGACGATTTTGTCCACCGGCTCGCCGCGCTCCAGCGCCTTGCGCACCCTGGACGTGCCCATCACTCTGTCAAAATAGCCGGCGTGGAATTCCAGTTTGCCGCCGTACAACAGTTTCACTACGGACAAAATGTTGAGCGTCGTGGCAACGGAGCGGAATGCTTCGCGGTCGGTGACATGAATCTGGCAGCCGCCGCAGAGCCGGCCTTGAAATTTGGAGAACGTCGGCGTGAACCAGGCTTCGCGGAACTTCACCCCGGGCAGACGGAGCGCGTTCAGCTTTTCCGTCAGCACAAAACCGTCAATCCACGGCGCGCCAAAAAGCTCAAACGGTTTGGTCGTGCCGCGTCCTTCGGACAAATTCGTGCCTTCCAGCAGAACCTGGCCCGGATAGACCGTGGCCGTGTCCAGCGTGGGCATGTTCGGCGACGGCATGACCCACGGCAGCGACGTTTCATCGAACCATTCGCCACGATGCCAGTTTTCCATCGGCACGACGGTCAAGTTCGCCTTGTGCTGCAGAAACCTCGCGTTGAACAGCAACGCGAGTTCACCGAGGGTCATGCCGTGGCGCAGCGGAATGGGGTAAAGACCTATGAAGGAACTGTACTGGGGGTATTCCAGCATCGGCCCTTCCATCATGACACCGTTGATGGGGTTCGGCCGGTCCAGCACCACGAAAGGAATCCCGGCTTCGGCGCACGCCTGCATCGCGTAGGCCATGGTGGCGACGAAGGTGTACACGCGCGTGCCGACGTCCTGCAAGTCGAAGACCATCACGTCAATGCCGCCCAGGGCGCCGGCGGCGGGCGATTTGCCCCCATGCTGCGTGTCGAATGAGCGCATGTACTCGTCGAGGTTCGTCAGCATCTCCGGCGGCGGCTTCTCGGACTGGCCGTATAAGCTGAAGACCGGCAGCTTGTAATCTTTGTCAAAGTAAAACGGCACGTATTGTCCCGCCTGCGCGTTGCCGCGCACGCCATGTTCCGGCCCGTACAAGGCGACGAGGTTCACGTGGTGCGCACGCAGAAGTTCGATGTCGCTGTCGAGATGGGAATCCAGGCCCGTGGGATTGGTGATCAGACCAACCCGTTTGCCGCGCACCAAGTCCAGACGTTTTTCACACAGAACTTCGATGCCGAGTTTTACGGGTGGCCGACGGGAGATGGAGATCGGTTCCGACGTGGTTTGAGAACCGGCCGACAAGGCGGCGAACAGGCAAATAAACAGGAAGCCGCGGCCGGCTTTGAGCCTTGATCGGATGGGCGGTTTGGGGTCCGCCGCCACGACCGGCAACGATGCGCTCGGCGCGCCGCTGCCCGTCGAGGTCTTGAGTTTGCTGAAAAATCTCACGGCAGATTTTGCAGTCGCGTTAATGTCTTTGCGATGCATCCGTCGGCGCAAATTCCGGTTTGAGTTTCACAAACAACCGTTCCCACTCCCGATAAATCGCCTCTGACAACGTCAGTTTGCCCTCGCGTTCGAGCGTGTCAAAATCTTTCGGCGAGCAGCCGTCGTAATGTCCCATCCAGCCGCATGCAAATTTCTTCGAGTCACACAGGAAGGCTTCCTCCTCGGCCGCGCTGCAACTCAATGGAAACGTCTCTTCGATGACCACCGGTTTGCCCACGGCACATTTGCGCAGGGCCTCCATCGCTTCACCCGGTTTCTTGGCGTCGGGATAAATGTGGACGGCGATGAAATCCAGGTCGGGCGCGATTTTTTTCGGAACGAATCCGGACAAAAATCCCCAGCGCGGCGTCCACGGCAGCAGCCCCACGGTGATGAGCGCGTGGGTGTCGTGCGCGCGAATCGCCGCCGTCATCACGCGAATCCAATCCGCCGCGATGTCTTCCCGCCTGCGCCCGGCCGGATCGAGCGTGATGAATTGCACAAAATCATAATGGCCGAACAGGTGGCCCGAACTCCATGCGCCCGGTTCCCGCCGCCCGCCGGAGACGATGGGCTCGTTGATCAAATCGTAGCAAAACACCGCCGGACTTCGGGCGCACGTCGCCGCGACCGCGTTCCAAAAGTTGGATTGCGCCGCCCAATGCTGGCGTTCGTCCATGTCCTTATACCATTCCGGCGTGTCGCCCGGGCGATAGCACGCCAGACCGGTCACGTCGAGATACAGCCCGGTCTTTTCCGCCAGCCGCAGCATCCGCGAAAGCTGTTTGAACTCGGCGCGATTCGGCCGGTCCGGCCCGGACATGAATTTCCCGTACTGCAGATGCACGCGGACGACGTTGGCGCCCAGCGCCTTCATCTTGCGGAAATCGCCGGCGAATGTTTTCCAGTCGCCGTTCCAGAAATCCTCCATCAGCCGCCCGTGGTTCCCGTAGTTGAATCCCCACGGATGGAAGGGCTGCTTGGATCCGGCCAGGATGAAGCCGCGCGAATCGGGCGCCACCACGATTCGCTCCAAACGGGTCTGCGCAGTGTGCGGGGTCGTGCATCCGCCAAGCAGCGCAAGGGGAAGACAGAGAAGGAAAAATCGCGGCGCGTTCATTTATTCGACAGGCAACTGCTTTCCAGAAATTGCTCAAACGCGTCGCGTTTGGCCACCACGTCGTTGTGGGCGAGCGCCGAGTGCAGAAAAATCCATCGGTTCGTCCGCAATTCTTCCGGCGTCGCGTTGATGTCTTCGCCGGCGAAGTACCTGACACCGTTGGTTTTCAGTGACGCCATCAAATGTTCCGTTTCTTGCTTTGTGCCGCCGTGGTCGGTGTAGAGGTCCACCAGCCGGCCGTGTTCCTTCTTCTGCCACGCGACAAATTTTTCCGTGCCACCGTAGAGCGCGTCGAACAGCCACGCCTCCCTGATCCTGTCCCCAAGCCCGCCGTGGTCCAGAATCGCCGCCAGGACGTGATACCCGCCGCTGTGGGCGGATAAAATGATGTTGCCGACTCCAAAATCCGTTTGTGCCGGAAGCTTGCGGCTCTTCAATGTCCCCACCACCTCATTCATGAACCTTTTGAAGCCGTTGGTGTCCTCCAGTTTTCCGCCGAACGAATCCGGCGCATCATAGGGACCTTGCGGGACGACGAGGATCGCGTTTTTGCCGCTGCCAGCGAATTGCTCGATCAACCTGTATTCCGGCAAGGCGCCGGCGACGGTGTGGTTCCAGCCGTGAAAATGAACGACAAAATCAACTTTGTCCGCCGCGCGAAAATTTTGGGGAATGAAAATCGCCACGGTGTTGTCTGAATAATGCGCCCGGGCGGAATAAAATTTGCCGTGGTAGGCGTAGCCGCGGGCGCGCGCCGGATCTGGAAACGGGGCGTTGGTCAGGTGGGCGAGAATCAACCGGCCGAATGGCGCATAAGTCTTTTCCAGGGCCGCGGAACCGTCCGTCGAACGTCCCGAAAAATCCGCCAGCGTTTCGGCGATGGCGTCCAGAGCGGCGCGCCCGTCGCGGCCCGGCGGCGGCGCATAACGGTTCAACAGCAGGCTGAAGGCCAGCTGCTCACCCGCGGCGCTGGTGACGTAACCGGACAAGGTTCTGGACCACCAGAGTGTGCCAGTCTTGGCGCGAACGTTTCCGGCGGCAGACGTCCCACGCATCCGGTGGCGCAGCGTGCCGTCCACCCCGGCGACAGGCAGCGCGTTGATAAAAGCCCGCGCTTCATGGTGCCGGGCCATGAATTCGAGCAGCGCGACCAGGGCGTTGGCAGTCGTCAGATTGTCGTCCGAAAGCCCGGAGCCTTCGTCGAAATGAACTTCGTCGGAGGGCATATCATTGGTTGCGAGAAATTGATGGAGCGCAGCCAGCCCCAAATCTTGAGAAGACCGCCATGGCGGCGTCTCGGCATCGCGCGCCGCTTCACCGATGTCGGCGAGGATGATGTCGTTTTCCAAATTCTCCGAGGGCTTCATGTAAAGTCGGATGACCTCGCGCAACGGCGGCGAAGGCACTTCGCCGAGCATCACCGCCGTGGCCGGATTCCACGTTGATGTTTGCGGCCACGCGAGGGCGCGCACCCGGCCGGAGATTCTAATTCCATGCCGCGCGAGCGCCTCTTTGAGCGCCGCGCCAAACCAGCGGGCCGGTTCCAAATCCGGGATGTCCAGCCGTTCCCCTCCGTCACCGAGCGGCAACTGGCCGAAGACGTAAATCACTTTTGCCCCGAACGGCATGTAATACTCGACGTGACGAACGCCATTGCTGGCAACCGTCACCGCGCGATTGCTGAAAACCAGTCCGGCGTCCGGCTGCATCATCGTCAACCGGCAGGGCGCGCCGGCGTTCATGCCGGGCGTGACGCGGACCTGCGCCAGGCCGTCGTTGATGGTGAGCGCGGAAATGTAGGGGCACTCGCCGTTTTGAAAATCGTCCATCATCAAACTTCCTCCGGTCGGTTCGCCGCGGAAGTAAGTCGCGTCGGCGATGAGGTCGCCGGTCACACGCCGCACGCCGGCGTTGGTCAGCGCGGAAACGAACGGGTCGAAGAGGTCCCAAAAATTAGTGCCAAACCGCCGCCGGTTCCAGGTCGGGTCGCCGCGGCCCACGACGATCAAATCGCCGTGGAGGGTGCCGAAGCGGTTCGGTTTCACCGTCGCGTAAATCGGGGTGGCAATCCGGTAATCACCGCCGAAGCGGTCCAACGCGAGCGCGGCGGTGAACAGTTTGCAATTCGATGCCGGGCTCATCAGCCGTTCGGCGTGGCTTTCATAAACCGTTTTTCCTGTGTCCAGCGAGACAATTTTCACGCCCCACAACGCACCGTCGAACCGGGGCTGGGCCAGCAGGGTGGATATTTTCTGCCGAAGTTCGCCGAGCGTTGGAATGCGATTGGTTTCCTGGCTGAACAAGGAATTGGCCGCGCACCAAAGTGCGACTGCCGCCAAGACAATTTTTGCCAGTGCGGGAAATTCGGCTTTTGTTCGCATGCCGGTCTTTTGAACAGAAACTAATGCGCCACTCGTGACGGGCGCAACGCTGAATCTTGGGCCTCCACAAGAGGCAGCTCCCACAATTGACTTGGCGCGCCGCTCTGGTAGCGTGGCCCAGCTTATGATCATCGGGGTCCCCAAGGAAATCAAAGAGCAGGAATATCGCGTCGCCTTGCTGCCCAGCGGCGCCTATCAACTCGCCAAGCGTGGTCACCAGGTCCTCGTCGAGCGCGGCGCCGGCGCGGGCGCGGGTTTTCCCGACGCCGAATACGAAACCGCCGGCGCCAAGCTCGAGGCTTCGCACGAGGCCATTTTTAAGGAGTCGGATTTGATCGTGAAGGTCAAGGAGCCGCTGCCGTCGGAATTCAAACTGCTCCGGCCCGGCCAGATGCTGTTCACCTATCTTCACTTGGCGGCGGATCGGGAGCTCACCGGGGCGCTGATGAAATCGGGCGCCACGTGCATCGCCTACGAAACGCTCGAAGTCAACCGCCGCCTGCCGCTGCTGGAGCCGATGAGTGAAATCGCCGGGCGCATGAGCATTTTGGTCGGCGGCTATTTCCTGGCCAAACATTTCGGCGGCAGCGGCGTGCTGCTCGGCGGCGTGCCGGGGGTGTTGCCGGGCAAAATCGTCGTGCTGGGCGGCGGCACGGCCGGCATCAACGCCGCCCGCATGGCCCAGGGACTCGGCGCGGACGTGACGATTCTGGAAGTGGACCTGGAGCGGATGCGGTTTCTCGACATCACGCTGCACACGGCGCACACGCTTTACTCGAACGAGTCGCACCTGCTCGAACTCCTGCCGGACGTGGACCTGCTCATCGGCGCGGTGCTCGTGCCCGGCGCCAAAGCGCCCAAGCTCATCACGCGCGAAATGTTGCGGCGGATGCGCCCCGGCAGCGTGCTGGTGGACATTGCCATTGACCAGGGCGGGTGCGCCGAGACGTCGCGTCCGACGACACATCACGACCCGGTGTTCGTCGCCGAAGGGGTGACGCATTATTGCGTGGCGAACATGCCCGGCGCCTACGCCCGCACGGCGACGCAGGCGCTCACCAACGCCACGTTCCACTACCTGGAAACGCTGGCGGATTTCGGCCTCGCGGAAGCCTGCCGGAAACACCTCGCGCTTGTCAGCGGCATCAACGTGATGAACGGCCAGGTCACCTGCAAAGCCGTCGCCGCAGCGCATGGAATTGCCTTGTCGCCTCCCAAAATTTGAACCCGAAAACCGGACTTGGGGAGCACACCCGCCTCGGGTGCGGCTGGACGCGCCTCATGTCGAGCGGTTTGGCGCGCGATGGCCTTCGAGAATGCCCGGAACACTTCGGCGCGCTTACTTGATTGACGTTGCCGGCTGCGCGCCGCTTGTCTTGCGCGTCAGGCCGGAGTGGCGGACGCTCTTGCGCACGTAACCCATGCGCGGTCGGGAATCGCGTTTTCAAGGTCGAGTGGTGCAATCCTGCGGTGAAGGATTGCAATTCCGCAGCCGGGAATTGCGAAATCAGGGCCAGGAATTGCAAGTCCGAGGTCAAGAATCACGATTCTGCGGTGTGGAATTAAGATTCTGTGGTCGAGAATCGCGGTTCCGGGGTCAACTTTTGACCGTTTCAAGTCGTCCGGCGCGTTCCAGCAGGCTTGTTTTCAGGCGTTTACGCTTGAAACCGGCGAAAAGGAGCTTTTAACCACGGATGGACGCGGATAAGCACGGATAAAACAGAGATTAACGCAGAGTCGCGGAAGACGCAGAGGAACGCAAAGAAGTAAATTTGTCTCCGCGCCATTCCGCGTTCTCCGCAGGGCTATCTCCCAACTTCGACGCGTCCTGCGGAGATTTTTGGAGTGCGCGGACATGTCCGCGCTTTGGTTCGGCGCGACATGTCGCGCCGTCGGAAAGCGGCGACATGTCGCCGCACTCCAAGGACTTTTGGCTGCGGCTTGGCCGCGCTGCGTCATGGTGTTCGGTTTTGAATTCGGAAATCCGTGTCCATCCGTGGTTGATGATTCTTTTGACTGAATCGTTCCAGTTAGGAAAACGCCTGGCAGGTGTCTTTTCGGTTTGCCCGTCAATCGTAAATCGTCAATCGTAAATCAAAAATGAAAGTCAGCGGATTCACCTTTTTACGCAACGGCCAAAAGCTCGGCTACCCGTTTGCTGCGTCCATCCGCTCGATTTTGCCGATTGTGGACGAATTTGTGATCGCGCTCGGCCCGTGCGATGACGACACGGAAAAATTGTTGCGCGAAATCGGCGATCCGAAAATCCGCGTCATTCCGACTCAATGGAACGAAAACATCCGGCCCGATTATAGCGTGAAAGGGTTTGTTTATGGCCAGCAGAAGACGATTGCACTGTTCAACTGCGCCGGGGACTGGGCGTTTTATCTGGAAGCCGACGAGGTGGTCCACGAAAACGATTTGTCGAAAATCCGCGGGGCGATGGAAAAGCATCTGGACGACGAGCGCGTGGAGGCGCTGGCGTTCGACTACCTGCATTTTTACGGCAACCAAAACACCCTCGCCTGGTCCCCGGGCTGGTATCGCAGCGAGGTGCGCATTATCCGCAACACGATTCCGGCGTGGTCGAGCGAGGCGCTGTTTTTCAACGTGGTCGTGAGCCACAAAAAATCGCGTTACCCGCGCGCCGCGCACTCTGGCGCGACGATTTATCACTACGGCTGGGTGCGGAGCGAAGCGCAGATGAATTTGAAAACCTCCGAAATCTACAAGCATTGGGTCGAGAAGCCGGTGCCGCCGACGGATTACTCGAAAATTGACGCGGCCACGCTGGAACTTTTCACTGGCACACATCCGAAAGTGGTGCAGGACTGGCTGCCCGAGGCGAAAGGAATTTTTCAAACGGATCCAAATCACAAACTCACTTCCCGCGAGAAAAAACACCGCCGGCTGTTGTGGCTGGAAAAAACCTTTGGCCTGCGATTCAACAAGAAGCATTACCGGCTGATTCGTTGAGCGCTTTCGAGCAGGCGTCTATGACTGCTGAAACCTGAATATCCGCCACATTATGTCCGACGGCTGGGGTCATCCCCCAATTACGATGTTGATAGGGAAAACCTGGTTCGCTTGCTGGGCCGATCAGCATGACCACCCGCTTTTGCATGGCAACCGCGAGATGCAATAATCCAGTGACCCCCCCGATCGTTAAGGTGGAAAGCTTGACCAATCCCGCGGAAACGAGCAGCGGCGCGCCGGCGGAAACAGCAAAACCCGCCGTCCGCGCCGGCTCCAATGCGGCGCGGTCCGCCGGCCCGCCGCCAAAGATGATTTGCACGCCGCGCGAATGAAAATGCCGCGCCAACGCCAGAAAATTTTCCAGCGGCCAGCTTTTGAAAGGCGTGCTGGTGAAGGGTTGAAGAAACAAGGTGGATTTTGCCGGATCTAGATTATTTTCCATGAAAAGTTTTCGCGCCTCCGCGAGGGCCTCGACCGGCAAAACAAATTCGTTTTGGATTTCGCCCGCGCGTAAACCACATTGCCGCAATAACGACAAATGCCAATCCGCGTGATGGATGCGTTCATTGCGCGTGATACCGCGTGTGTAAAGCCATTCGCGCCCCGCGCCATAAACACTGCCCCAGCGTTCCGGCGCGCCGCTCCACCACGACAGCCAGGCAGTTTCACCATAGCCTTGAAAATCCACCACGAGCGAAAATTTTCCAGCGCGCAATCGGTGTAACAGGCGAAATAATTCCGGCCCGGTGGCGGACGGATTTCGCAATGCGGCTCGATCCAGCGCGATGACATCGTTCACGTTCCGAAAACCGCGCAGCAACGGCGCGTTTTCCTTTGACGTGAGAAAAGTGATTTCGGCGTCGGGAAAATTATCGCGCAGCGCATAAACTGCCGGCAGCGTGAACAAAACATCGCCGATGGATTTGAGCCGGATGAGCAAAATGTTTTCACGCGTTTCCATTTTATCGAGGCAGACCGGTTTCCGCCGGACAACCGCGCAGATGCCAGATGGCAAGCGCCGAGCATATCCGCCAGCGCGAACGCCAGCGGTCATTTCTTCCGGGCGTGAGCAAAGTCAAAATGCCCGCCGCAAACAAATCCACCAGCAGCCGCAGCCACAAGCCGGCGGCTAAAATCACCCGCGTTAACGCCCGATGATTCTTGGCGAAATAAACGTAACGCGAGCGCCAGTATTCGATTCGCGCACCGGCGGAAATTTGTCTGGCGGTTTGCCCCTGACCGTGCCGGACACGAACGTTTGGCAAATGAACAACGCGAAAACCTTTTTGGCGCGCGCGCAAACAAAAATCGGTTTCCTCGAAAAAGAAAAAGAATCGCTCGTCCAGTCCGCCGAGCGCGTCCCAAACCGATTTGCGAATAAGCATAAAAGCACCGACGACTGATTCAACAACTATCGGAGCGGCGAAGATTTGTTCCTTGCCGGGGAACTTTTCCGGCCACAGGCGGCGCAGCAATGATTTGTTCAGCAATTCCGTGGCGAGCGTCGGGAAATTAGCGATGGAATTCTGGCGCGAGCCGTCGGCGTGGAGCAATTGCGCGCCGGCCACGACACAATCGGGATTTGCCCGCATCCAGGGAATGGCGTTGGCGAGTGCGTCCGGCTCCAGACGCGAGTCGGAATTAAGCAGCAACAAAAATTCGGCTCGTGACTTTTTTGCCGCCGTGTTGCAGGCGCGGGCGAAACCCAGGTTTTTTTCCGAGCGGATGAAGTGAAGTTGTGGAAAATCGCGCGGCAAAGCCGCCGGGGTTTCATCACTTGATCCATTGTCCACCACAAAAATTTCCTTCGCCAGTGAATCTTGACTGTCCAGCACGGATTGAATCGCCGCCCGAGTCATCGTGCAGGTGTTGCGTGTTGGGATGATGATTGACAAGTCCACGGTAATCTCCAGCGAGTGCGCGGCTTAACCGGTTTTTTTTGCCTGAAGAATGATGGTGTTGCCCCCCAGCAGCACGGCGTTGCTGCTGGTTTCAGACAGCAGGTATTTGGCCTTCCGTTTGTTTGATTGCAGGGCTAGATTAGCTCTGAGAAACAGCCACAGCGGAAGGAGGAAAATCACCTGTCTCCATTTGGGCCGGTCTTTTTCCACCCGTTCGATCTGGAAGCCAGCCCAGTCGAGCACCTGCCGCAGCTCAACATAACTAATGAGGTTTTGGTGATCAAAGCCGGAACCCTTTTGCTCAATTTCCTCGCGCCGGATGAACCGGTAGAAGGTGCCGCGTTCAAGAAAATGGAGGCGTTGCTCCAAACTACAGATGTTGGGCGTGGAAATAATCAATTGGCCGCCCGGCCGAAGCACTCGTCCGAATTCGCGCAGCAGCAGAAAATGATTTTCGACGTGCTCAATGCCCTCGAGCGATGTGATCAAATCGAAAGAGCCATCCGCAAATGGCAAGGGGCCGTTCAAGTCGCACTTCTGGCGAACGATTCCCGCCGGCAGATTATTCGATTGCTGCACGTCAATGTCTGCGCCGGTGACGGCATAACCCAAGTCGTGCAGTTCCCAGGCCATGGTACCCGGGCCCAGCGGCGCATCCAGCACCTTGCGATTGGCAGGCGACCCCAAGGAGTCAATCAATTTCAACACCTTCTTGTGAATCTCCAGCCAGGCTCGCGGTTTCGGTTTTGCGGTGGTGTTCATATAATGACGATATTGATCAAGCCGGGCTTACGACGTTTGGGTCGTGTCAATTTGTGCGATATAGACTTTGGCGTAACGCAAAAATGTGTAAAACGACGTCATCCATGCAATAACATAGCCCTGCCAGCCATCGAGAAAACCGAGCCGCAAAAAATAGCTGCGAAAAAAACTCCACCACGGGCGGAATGCGAGATCGGCAAAACTGACTTTACGCCCTTGTGCCTCGTATTGCTGGAGGAAGTAATCAGCAGTGGAAATGGTTTTTTTGATGATGTGTTCCAAGGATTCCATGCTATAATGCAGCAGATCGCCGTGCAGCCATTGGACACGGCCTTGAACGATGAGCTTTTCGTGTGGACTGCCTTCCCAACGCCCGGCCTCACGCCGCCAAATCCGAACCTTGCGGTCGGGATACCAGTCGCCGTGGCGGATCCACCGCCCGTGATAAAATGTGCAGCGCGGAAAGCCGTAGGCGACGGCCGAATCCGGGCTGGCGTCTGCTCCGGAAATGACGCGGACAATTTCCGCGCGCAGCTTCGGTGAAACGACCTCATCCACGTCGAGCGCGAAGTGCCACGGCTGGGTCGCTTTCCCCGAGGCAAAATTCCGATGGACGGCGTGGCCTTCCCACAGCCGGGAAAAAATCTTTGCGCCGTAGGATTCCGCGATTTTGTCCGTCCCATCAGTCACTTTGTCGTCAATGACGACGACGATTTCGGCGACCCAGCCCGCCACGCTGTCAAGCGCGCGGCGGATGCGCCGCCCTTCGTTGCTGGCGATGATGCAAACGGAAATGGGCAAGGGAGATTCAGCCATGACGTTACCGCCTTTCAAAAACCAGGATGAGCGAGCGGCTGAACAAAAGCGGTGGCGAAAACAAATCCTTGATTTCCTTTTTGCATTCGTCCGCGGGCGTTTCCTTTTGACGCTTCACCTCACACCGCATCCAAATCCAGCCGAGGCCGACGAACGGAAGCAGAAAAGGAATGAGACACTTTTTCTTCCACCGGTCGCCGGCCAATTGCGCCAGCCGCGCGCCGTAATTATCAAACAGATAGGCAAGCTGCGGTTGGCTCAAAGGCGCGATGTGGCCACGATCAATCATTTCGCCGGGCTTCAAAGGCCGGTGGTTCCACGGCACAAACTGGTAGAAACAGCCGGTGCAGAGAAAATGAAAGCGGGAAAAAATGCCTTGAATGTTCGGCAGCGAAACGATGATGCGTCCGCCGCTCTTGGTGACGCGGCAAAATTCGCGGACGAGGGCCGCCGAATCTACGACGTGCTCGATGCCCTCAAGACAGATACACGTGTCAAATTCGCCGTCGGCGAACGGCAGCGGCTCGCTCATGTTGGCATAAACGTAATCGGCGCCGGCGCGGTTGATGTCGGCGGGCACGGCGTCGTGTCCGCGCTCGCGCAGACAGGCGGTCAGCCGCCCGTTGCCGGCGGGAATGTCCAAAACTTTTTGCTGGCGATTCCCGTCTTCGACCAGGCGGACGACGATTTCCATGTAGCCGGTGAACTTGCTGCCGTGAGAAAAATCTTTTTCAAACATTGGGTTTTGGTGTTGCGCCGCGAGCGCAAGTTGAACGACGCCCTCACCGATGACAAGCGGATTGTTTGAACGGCTTGTTTGAACAGCCGCGGCGTTTTCAGGTTTGACCTTGACAATCCCGGCCGTCGCCGAAACGTCCGAAATTTGAGTTCAACATGG
>JAGWMQ010000064.1 GCA_028873125.1 Verrucomicrobiota bacterium
GGAAGGAATCGGGGCAAGGCAGAAAAATTCGGGGTAAACCCGGAAACTTTCGGGGCAACGCCAAAAAGGGCCGGGGCAGGTGTTTCCAAAAACGGGGCAACGACCAAAACAATCGGGGCAGGAGTTTTCAAATTCGGGGCAATCGCTTTCCAGACCGGGGCAGCGATCCAAAAAATCGGGGCAAAGGCAGAAAAATTCGCGGCTACGACGAGTGGATTCGGGCAACAGCAGAATAATTACGGGAAGCGGGTGCGGCTTGCTCTCGCAGTGGTTCAACGACATCGAGTGCCAGTTCGGGTTCATGGACAGCACGGTTATCATAAGAATTTCAAAGAATCCATGCAAGTGAAAAAATTCACAATCTTGCACAACCATGCAGACTCAGAGTTCGAAGTTCGGAATCCGAAATTTCAGAATGGGACGCATCGCATCGGTCCTGTCTTTTCAACGACGTTTTTCGCTCGGCGCCGACCGGGTTCACCGGCACGCCGCTCATTGAGCTCGCGCGCGGACAAAAGGCGCGCTAAATTCGCTTATGTTTTTTGCCGGACTGGGCACCGCCACGCCGCCGCGCCGTTACAGCCAGCGCGACTGCTGGGAGGCCGCGCAGAACTCCGCGTTGGTTGCCCGCCTGGCGCCCCGTTCGCGCGCCCTTCTTAAAAAGGTCCTGTGCGGTGACAACGGCATCGCCGCGCGCCGCCTGGCCCTCGATCCGTTGAGCGAGGTGTTCAATCTGACCCCCGACGTGCTTCAGGCGCGCTTCGCTGAACACGCACCCGCCCTCGCCACCCGGGCCGCCCGATGCGCCCTGGCGGACGCGAATTGCGCGGCCGGCGAGATGGACGCGGTGCTGATCAGCACCTGCACGGGTTATCTGTGCCCGGGCTTGACCAGTTACGTGGGCGAACAACTCGGTTTGCGCGCGGACGTGTTGGCCCTGGACCTGGTCGGACAGGGTTGCGGGGCGGCGCTGCCCAATTTGCGGACGGCCGAAGCCCTCCTTGCCGCCCGGCGCGCTCAAAAGGTCTTGTCGGTCTGTGTCGAAGTTTGCAGCGCGGCGTTTTTTTTGGACGACGATCCGGGCGTCCTAATCAGCGCCTGCCTGTTCGGCGACGGGGCGGGCGCGGCGGTGCTCACGGAGACGCCGCAGCCGGGCCGCCGGCGGGTCGAGTGGAGATTTGCCTCATCCCGCCTCGCGCCTGACCAACGCGACACGCTGCGCTTCTGCCACAAGGATGGAATGCTGCGGAACGTCTTGTCGCTCCAGGTTCCGCGGATTGCCGCCGCCGCCGCGGCGCAACTGCTCGGCGAATCATTGGCGCGAACCGGCACAAAGCGCGGAGAGATTGCCGGTTGGATTCTGCACGCCGGCGGACGCGATGTGCTGCTCGCCCTGCGGGAAAAACTCAACTTGACCGAGGCCGACGTGCGCCACAGCGCCGCCGTGTTGCGCGAGTTCGGCAACGTCAGCAGCCCCACGGTGTTTTTTGTGCTGGAACGCGCCCTGTTGGACGCCGTGCCGGACGGCTTGTGGTGGATGACGTCGTTCGGCGCCGGGTTCAGTTGCCACGGCGCCTTGCTCCAGGTCGGTTGACCCTTGCCCAGACCCGACCCGCAGCCGCGAAATGAAGCGCATCGTCCAACCCGAGCTCCTCGACCTTCTGCCTGCCGGCGACCCGCGCATCCTCCGGACGCACCGCGACCTGCACCGCATCAACGCCATGATGGGCAATCCTGGCATCATGGCCCAAACGCTGCGACGGGCCGCGGCACCCGGTCGCATCCCCGGGAAAATCACCGAACTGGGCGCCGGCGACGGCCATTTCCTCCTGCGTGTGGCGCAAGGTGTTGCCGCGATCTGGCCGGACATGAACGCGACGTTGCTCGACCGCCGGAAGAGCGTTTCCGCGGAAACGCTGGCCGCCTTTGCGAAGGTGGGCTGGCGCGCCGAAGCCGTCGTGGCGGACGTCTTTGACGGTCTGGCGGCCCCGGTGGAGGTCGTTGTCGCCAATTTGTTTTTGCACCATCTCGAAGATGCGCGGCTGGCGGAATTGTTCCGGGCCGTCGCCGTCCGCGCGCGCCTGTTTGTCGGCATCGAACCGCGTCGGGGCGCGTGGCCGTTGTTCTGCTGCCGCTGGCTTTGGATGTTTGGTTGCAGTTACGTCACCCGGCATGACGCGGTCCTGAGCGTGCGCGCGGGATTTTCGGGTCTTGAACTTTCAGGCTTGTGGCCGGCGGACGGCGACTGGCAATTGGCCGAACGGCGCGCCGGGCCTTTCAGCCACCTGTTCGTCGCGCAAAAAACCGCAGACCGTGCCTGAGCCCAGGACCATTCAAATTGCCGGCGGCGGCCTCGCGGGACTGGCGCTGGGCATCGCCCTGCGGCGGAGAAAAATTCCGGCAACCGTTTTTGAAGCCGGACGCTATCCGCGCCACCGCGTCTGCGGTGAATTCATCAGCGGACGCGGGTTGGAAGTCCTTGGCGAGCTGGGTTTGAGGCGGAAATTCCTGGAGGCGGGCGCGGTAGTGGCGCACACGGCCATTTTCGTTGCCGGCGGCTCGAGTTCGCCCGCTCGTGTTTTGCCGTCGCCGGCGCTCTGCCTGTCGCGTTTTGTCATGGACAATCTGCTGGCGGACGAATTTGAGGGCTTAGGCGGTCAATTGCGTGTTGGTGAGCGCCGGACGCAAACTGAATTGGGCGAGGGCGTCGTGCGCGCGACCGGACGGCGCCCGTGCCCAGTGGAATACGGCCGGCGCTGGTTCGGCTTGAAAGCCCATGTCAAAAATGTGCAACTGTCGGCCGACTTGGAAATGCACCTGGTCGAAGACGGCTACGTGGGGCTTTGCAGGCTGGCCGGCGGCGAGGTGAATGTGTGCGGTCTGTTCCGCCGTGACAGTTCCGGCATGCCTGGCCAACATGGGTTTGATTTGCTCCGGGGAGATCCGGCCGGCGTTTTGCAGGAGCGGCTCGCCGGGGCGGAGTTCGATGAAACCTCATTTTGTTCCGTCGCCGGCCTGTCGCTGGTCCCGCGGCGCGCGTCGGAAAAATCCGAAGTCTGCATCGGCGACGCGTTGACCCTTATTCCGCCTGTCACGGGGAATGGAATGTCGCTGGCCTTTGAATCGGCGCAACTCGCCGCGGAGCCGCTGGCCGCCTTCAGCCGCGGCGAGATTTCGTGGGCGCGGGCGCGGCAAACCATCGCGCGCGTGTGCGACGAACGTTTTGCGCGCCGGCTGGCGTGGGCGAAAGGGCTGCACCGGCTGATGTTCTCGGCGGTGGCGCAAACCCGGTGCGGCGCGGCGGCGCTGCGTTCGGACCGGCTCTGGCAAATGATGTTTGCCAAAACCAGATAGAATGCGCCGCCTCGGGAGCCACCTTCAACGCCGGCGGTTCATTGGAGTTGAAACATTATTAAAAATTGTGCCTATGCACATGACTCAACCTGGCTCAATCGGACCCAACCCATTGTGGTTTGGCTTGACGTAACTTGCCAAGGTGTTGTGGTTGGTTGAGTCATGTGCATAGCCCTATTAAAAATTGACATGACGGCGGACAGGACGGCAGTTTCCGACGAACAATTTGCCATGAAATCGCTTTCCGATTGCCGGCTTTACACGTTTGTGGACACGGCCTGGCTTCGCGGCCGCACGCCCGAAGTCGTTGCGCGCCAGCTTTGCGACGGCGGCAGCGATTTGATCCAGTTTCGCGCGAAGCAGTCCACGCCCGATGAAATCCGGGCCATGGCCGAAAAAATTCTGCCTGTCACGCGGCGCGCCGGTGTCGGGCTGGTGATCAATGATTTCTTGGAAGTTGCCCGGGTAACGGGCGCGGAATTCTGTCACCTGGGGCAGGAGGATTTCTTCGACGCCGGCCATGTTGCTGTTTCCGAACTCAGAACGACGGACTCCGAACTCCGAATAGGCCTGTCCAGCCATGCGCCCGCCCAGGCGGAACGGGCCGTGGCCGCCGGCGCGGATTATCTCGCAATCGGACCGGTGTATGCCACCGGCACGAAGCCGTCCGCCAGACCCGTGACGCTTGAATACGTGCGCTGGGCGGCGGGGCACGTGAACATCCCCTGGTTTGCCATCGGCGGCATCACCTTGGAGAATCTTGGCGACGTGCTGGCGGCGGGCGCGCGGCGCGTGTGCGTGGTTTCGGCCATCCTCAATGCGCCGGACGCGGCGAAAGCCTGCGCGCAGTTTCGGCGGCGGCTGGAATAGGGATGCCGGCAACTCCCGCGCACGCTTCCGTTGTGCGGACGGCTTGCCAGCGCCTTGTCTATCCGCCAGACTCTCAAAATGAAGCCGCAATTTCTCGCCATTTGCCTTTGCCTGGGGGTTTTATTCCCGGAGTCGTCGTTGGCGTCCGTGGAGATCGTGCCGGCGGCGTTCAACGTTCGCAGCTTTGGCGCGGTGGGCGACGGAAGGCATCTGGACAGCCCGGCGATCAACCAGGCCATCGAAGCGGCGTCCCGCGCCGGCGGCGGAACGGTATTTGTTCCGGCAGGCACATACCTGTGCGGCAGCATCCATCTAACCAACAACCTTCATTTGTATCTGGACGCCGGCGCGGTGATTCTCGGCGCGCCGCAGGACATGAACGTTTACGACCCGACGGAGCCGTGGCACGGCCAGGCGTACCAGGACGGAGGGCACACCTATTTTCACAACAGCCTCATCTGGGGCGAAAACCTCACAAACGTTTCCATTACCGGGCCGGGCGAAATCAACGGCGGCGGGCTGGTGCGGAGCGATGGGTTGCTCGACAAAATGTGCGGATTTTCCCGCTGGAGTCCTTCCCATCGCCACCCGCACCTGGAAACCAATTACCCGCCCGTCCGCCTGGGCAACAAAGCCATCGCGCTCAAGCTCTGCCGCAACGTGCTGATCCGCGACCTCACCATCTTCCACGGCGGGCACTTCGCCATCCTCGTCACCGGCTGCGACGACCTCACCGTGGACAACGTGACAATGGACACCGACCGCGACGGCATTGACATTGATTGCTGCCGCAACACGATGGTTTCCAATTGCCGGATCAATTCGCCGAATGACGACGGCCTGTGCCCCAAGAGCACGTTCGCGCTGGGGCGGCCCGTCCCCACCGAAAATCTGACCATTGTGAATTGCCAGGTTTCGGGTTTCCAGGAAGGCACGCTGCTCGACGGCACCATGAAGCCCAGCCGCGTCAAAAACGGCCGGATCAAATTCGGCACCGAATCCAGCGGCGGCTTCCGCAACGTGACCATTGAGAACTGCACCTTTCGCGATTGCCGCGGCCTGGCAATGGAGGAGGTGGACGGCGGCCTGATGGAGAATATCACCATCAACAACCTCAGCATGTGGAACGTCGCCCGCTATCCGATTTACCTCACCACCGGGGAACGGGACCGCACGCCGGGCGTCCACACCCCGGGGCGGATGCGGAATATTTTCATTTCCAACGTCATCGCCGCCGGCATTGACCCGAAGAGCGGCATCCAGATCACCGGCGTTCCCGGGACGCCGATTGAGCACGTCCGGCTGGACAACATCCGGCTCATTTTCAAAGGCGGCGGGACCGAGGCCCAGGCCGCGCGCATGCCGCCGGAACTGGGCGCCGGTTATCCCGAGCCGGGCCGGCTCGGCGTGATGCCCGCCTACGGGCTTTTTGCGCGCCATGTCCGCGACCTGGAACTGGCCGACATCCGCACGAGCTTCGAGAAGGAAGACTTTCGTCCCGCCATCGAATGCGTGGACGTGGACGGTCTGGAAATCAACGATTTCGTCGCGCAACTCGCCGGGGATGTTCCGGCCGCCCGATTCGATTCCGTCAAAAACGCAGTGATCCGCAATTCGCCGATGCTGGAGGGCGTCGCAGCCAAATGACCAGGCCAGTCGCAGTCAGGCCGCGCTCTCGCCCACCTGAAAGCGGACGAAGCGGCGGATGGTGATTTCGTCGCCCAACTGCCGGGCGACTTGCGCGACGTGTTCCTTCACGCTCACCTCGGAGTTGCGCTTGACGAAACCCTGGTCCACGAGGCAGCAGGATTGATAGAATTTCTCCAGGACGCCCTGCAGGATCTTTTCCATGGCCTGCGGCGGTTTGCCTTTGAGGCGGTCGGATTGCGCGGCGATTTCCCGTTCCTTGGCGATTACCTCGGGGCTGACCTGTTCGCGCGAAACGGAGTGGGGATGGCCGGCGGCGATTTGCAGGGTGATGTCGCGCACCAGTTGCCGGAACTCCTCGGTGCCGACGGTGGCCGCCTTGCCGGCGCCGACTTCGACGAGCACGCCGACCTTCGCGCCGGTGTGGATGTAAGCCGCCACCAGCCCGTTGCCGGCCACTTCCATTTTCGCCTGCCGGGCGATCCGGATGTTCTCGCGGATTTTGGCGACCAACGCCTGGCGTTCGGCCTCCAGGTCCGGGCTGGCTTCGGTCGCGTAACGCCGCGCCGCCTCGTCGCAAAAGGCGCGAAAGGTGTCGTTGCGCGCCACGAAATCGGTTTCGCTGTTGACCTCCACGAGCACGCCCAGCCTGCCGCCGGGGGCGATGTATTGGGCAATGGCGCCTTCGCGGGCTTCGCGCGCCGCCTTCACGGAGGCGGTGGCCGCGCCCTTTTTGCGGAGGATGTCCACGGCGCCATCCAGGGCGCCCTGGGATTCGACGAGCGCCTTTTTGCAATCCATCATGCCCGCGCCGGTCATTTCGCGCAGGCGCGCCACCAATGCAGCGGTAATTTCAGCCATATCAAGAGTTCAAAATACCGGATTAAAGTTCAGGTTGAAGACAGCGGGTCATCGGTCCGCCGTCAAGGGGTCGAATTCGCCGGCGAAGGTTCCGGCGAGGCGGGCGCGCCAGGGGCAGGCGCTTCGGCGGTCGCGGCCGGAGGCGCGGTTTCCTCCAGGGCCGGGCGCGATCGTTTGGTCTCAAATTCCGCCCGCGCCTGGGTCAGGACCTGGCCGACGGTCGCCAGGATCATGCGCACAGAGCGGATGGCGTCGTCGTTGGCGGCGATGGGATAATCCACCAGGTCGGGGTCGCAATTGGAGTCCACGAGGGCGACGACGGGGACCTTGAGCTTGCGCGCCTCGGCGACGGCGTTGCGTTCGCGTTTGATGTCCACAATGAAGAGCGCGGCGGGGATTTTTTCCATGGCCCGGATGCCGTCGAAGTATTTGTGCAGGCGCGCGGCTTCGCGGCGGATGACGGCCTGCTCTTGCTTGCCGTACTGGGCCAGCGTGCCGTCGGCCTCCATTTTTTCGATTTCCTTGAGACGGGCGATGGAGCGTTTGAGGGTGCGGAAATTGGTCAGCGTGCCGCCCAGCCAGCGTTCGGTCACGTAAAACTGGTCGCTGTCCCGCGCGGTTTCGCGGATGGCCTGCTGGGCCTGTTTCTTGGTGCCGACAAACAAGATGTGGCCGCCATTCCGCGCCGTGGCCGCCAGAAAATCGCCGGCCGCCTCGAGTTGCGCGAGCGTCTTGCTCAAATCAATGATGTGAATGCCGTTGCGCGCGTCGAAGATGAACGGCTTCATCTTGGGGTTCCAGCGGCGGGTCTGGTGTCCAAAATGGACGCCCGCTTCCAGCAATTCTTTGATGCCAATGCTTAACACGGTTTCCTTTGGTTGTGACCCCGGCCATTCCAAGTCCCAGGAAAGCCCGGCCTTCCCGCCGACGCGATTTCCTGGACCGATACTCCTTTCAAAGGAGCGAACGGGCAAGGCATCCCGCGGAACACGGGATTCATTCTAATGTTGTTGTGGCCGCCCGCGCCCACCCGGACGCGGCACATTCAAGGCCGTTTGTCCCCGCCGCGCGGCGGACCTGGATCCTCCGTCGGAAAGGAACGAAAAGAATAACTGAACCGCGAATCGTGGCAATCTTTATTTTTGGTCCGAAAGGAGCGCGCGACTGGACAAGGCGCCTGCCGTCACTTACAAGTGGACCGATGAACGTCGCGACCAATCCGGACCTGAACCCGTTTTGCCCGTGAAATTTCGTGCGCTGGGCAGGACCGGACTGAAAATTCCGCCGATTGTCTTCGGCACGAGTTGTCTCGGCAACCTTTACGAGGCGGTTCCCGACGAAACCAAACTGGCCATCGTTTCGGAGATTTTCCGACATTGCCCGCCTCCGGTGGTTTTGGATTCCGCCGGGAAATACGGCGCCGGGCTGGCGCTGGAGGTCATCGGCCGGTGCCTGCGCGGATTGAAGATTCCGCCGGAGCGCGTCGTGCTCAGCAACAAGCTGGCCTGGTATCGCGTGCCGTTGCGCGGGCCGGAGCCGACCTTCGAGCGCGGTGTCTGGGCCGCTGTTCAACATGACGCCGAGGCGCGAGTCAGCTACGACGGCATTCTGCAATGCCACCGGCAAGGCTGCGAACTGCTCGGCAGACCGTATGCGCCGCAACTGGTTTCGGTTCACGACCCGGACGAATTTCTCGCCGCGGCAAAAGATCCTGCCGACCGCCAACGGCGTTTCGACAGCATCGTCGGCGCCTATCGCGCGCTCTTTGAGCTCAAAAGGAACGGTGCAGTCAAAGCCGTCGGCATTGGCGCCAAGGACTGGCGCGTCATCCGTGAAATCGTCGAAAAGGTGGAATTGGACTGGGTGATGTTCGCGTGCAGCCTCACGGTCTGGACGCATCCGCCGGAACTGCTCGATTTCATCGCGCGCCTGCGTTCCCGCGGCGTCGGCGTCGTCAATTCCGCCGTGTTTCACGCCGGCTTCCTGACCGGCGGCGCGTGGTTCGATTACCGCAAACCCGACCCGATCCGTGAGGCAGAATTGTTTCAATGGCGCGAAAAATTCCTCGCGCTGTGCAGGCGCTGGGAGGCCCGCCCGACGGACGTCTGCGTGCAATTCGGCCTGGCCGTGCCCGGCGTGGCGGCGGTCGCCCTCAACACCGGCAAACCGGAGCGCATCCGGGACAACGTCGCCGGGGTGCAGGCCAAAATTCCGCCGAACCTCTGGCGCGCGCTGAAGGATGAAAAATTGATTGCCCGGGATTTTCCGTATCTTGGCTGAGTCATGACGATTGACGCGCACCAGCATTTCTGGAGATACAACGCCGCTGATTTCGACTGGATTGGCGAACCGATGCAGGCGATCCGCCGCGATTTTCTGCCCGGCGACCTGCAACGCGAAATCGCGGCCGCCGGCGTGGACGGCGTCGTTTCCGTGCAGGCCCGCCAGACCCTGGAAGAAACGCGCTGGCTCCTGGAACTGGCCGGGCAACATGATTTCATCAAGGGCGTCGTCGGCTGGGTGGAACTCGCTTCGTCCCGGGTCCGCGCGGATTTGGAGCGTTTCGCCGCGGACCAAAAATTCAAGGGCGCCCGCCACGTCGTCCAGGATGAGCCGGATGAACATTTCATCTTGCGCGACGATTTCAACCGCGGCGTGGCGGCGCTGGGCGATTTGGGCCTGCGTTACGACATCCTGATTTTCGAGCGGCACCTGCCGCAGGCCATTGAATTTGTGGACCGTCATCCCGGCCAGGTCTTCATCCTCGACCACCTCGCCAAGCCGAAGATCAAAGCGAACGAGTTTTCGCCGTGGCGCGAAAACCTCCGAGAACTGGCCCGACGTCCGCATGTTTACTGCAAACTTTCCGGCCTGGTCACCGAGGCGGATCATGCGGCCTGGACCGAGGCGGCGTTGCACGCCTGCTGTGATGTGGCGCTTGAAGCGTTCGGGCCGCGACGGTTGATGTTCGGGTCGGACTGGCCGGTCTGCCTGCTGGCCTGCGGGTATGCGCGCTGGCGCCGGCTCGTCGCCGCCTGGATCCAACCCCTCTCGCCGGACGAACAGGCGCGCATCCTTGGCGGCACGGCCATTGAAGCCTATCGGTTATGAAAGCATGGACCATTACTGGGCCGGGCAAAGCGGCCCTCGTTGAAATGGAAAAACCCGCTCCGGACGCCGACGAAGTGTTGCTGAAAATCCACGTGGCCGGCTACTGCGGCTCGGATTTGAACACGTTCCGCGGCGCCAATCCGCTGGTGACTTATCCGCGCGTGCCCGGCCACGAACTGGCCGGCGCCATTGAGGCGCGCGGCCCGGAGGTCCCGGCGGAATGGGCGCCGGGGCTTGAAGTGACCCTCTCGCCCTACACGCACTGCGGGCGGTGCAGCGCCTGCCGGCAGGGCCGGTTCCATTGTTGCCGGCACAATGAGACGCTCGGCGTCCAGCGCGACGGCGGCCTGGCCGAGTTCATCGTGGCGCCCTGGCAAAAATTGTTCCGCTCGCCGAAACTCCCGCTGCGCGAACTGGCGTTGGTCGAGCCGTTGACCATCGGCTTTCACGCGGTGGACCGTGGGCGAGTGACCCCGCGCGATGCGGTCCTGGTCCTTGGCTGCGGCGCCATCGGGTTGGGGGCGATTGCCGGCGCGGCGGCGCGCGGCGCGCGGGTCATTGCCGTGGACGTGGACGACGCCAAATTGCAACTCGCAAAAAAATGCGGCGCGCGGGAGACCGCCAACTCGCAAAAAAGCCCGCTGCACGACCTGTTGGAAAAGCTGACCGGCGGCGACGGTCCGGAGGTCGTCATCGAGGCGGTGGGCCTGCCGGAGACATTTCGCGCGGCAGTCGAGGAAGCCGGCTTCGCGGGGCGGGTGGTGTACATCGGCTACGCGAAGAAGCCCGTGGAGTATGAAACCAAGTTGTTCGTGCAGAAGGAACTGGACATCCTCGGTTCGCGCAACGCGACGCCCGCCGAATTCAAAGCGGTGATTCAATTTCTGGAGGGCGGGACTTTCCCGGTGGGCGAGGTCATCACCCGGACCGTTCCGTTTGCCGAGGCGGGCGCGGCGCTACGGGCCTGGAGTGACCAGCCGGCGGCCTTCACAAAAATTCAAATTGCCATGAGCCGCTGAGTTCCAACCGTTTCCCTCCGCGATCGGGACTGACAAAAAAACCTTCGTCCGGGAGGAGCGTGAATCAGCGGTTTGACATTTTTAACGCCTGGCGTTCGCACGCCGCGTATTTTTCCAGCAGCCGGTCGTAAATCCGCGCCGCCTTCGGGTTGGGACGGATTTCGCTGCCGGGCATGGGCGCGGTGAAACCGGCGACCACGTCGGCCCATTTCGGTTCGCCTCCGCAGTGGAGGCACCAGGCGTGCGCGGCGCGCAAGGCGGCGCCCAGTGCGGCGCTCTTGGAACTCTCGATGCGCAACACCCGGCAGTTCATCACGTCGGCCATCACCTGCAGCAGCGCGGTGTCGTTGGAGGCGCCGCCGGTGGCGTAAATTTGTTCCGGCCGGGCGTTCATCCACGCCGAGTGCAGGCGCATCGAAAGCATCTGCGCCTCAAAAATCGCCCGGCAGTTGGCGGCGGCGTTCCGTTCGTCCAGGTCAAACCGGTGAACGCCCGGCTGGTTGGCGCGCGGGACGATTTCGGGCTCGAACCACGGCAGCAAAATTCCGCCATCATTTCCGGGCCTGGCCGCCGCCACCAACTTTCCAAAATCGCTCCAATTCTGGATGCCATAGAGCGCGCGGATTTTTTCGCGGGCGAGCGAGCCGTTCTTGAAACAAATCAGCGTCATGTAGCCCCCGGCCGGGGAGACAAACACGTGGCCCTCGCCGTGGGCGTCGGTGCGGCACCGCTTCATCGTCCCGAAAAGCGTGTCGCTGGTGCCCAGGCTGACGGCGGCCATGCCCTCGTGAATCAATCCCAGGCCGACGACACTGCACGGGTTGTCGCCCGACCACACCAGCGCCTGCGCCTCCGGGTTCAGGCCGAATTTTTTCACAAAGTACGGGCTGACGGGGCCGATGATTTTCCAGGGCGTGGCGGGCGGAGGGAGTTTCCTTCGCAGTTGCGGGGCGGTGGCCTTGAGGGCGTCGGCGCGCCAGGTCTTTTTGCGCAGGTCCATGAGGTTCATACCCGCGCCGTCGCCGTGGTCAATCGGCGCGATTTTGCCCGCCAGGAGCGACGCCATGAAGGAGCTGACCAGCGCGATGCTGGCGGTTTTGGCGTAGCCCTCGGGATCGGTTTTGTAAAATTTCCGGATTTGCGGACCGGTGAACCGCTCGAAGAGGTCCGACCCGGTCTTTTGCGCCGCCGCCCGGATGCCGCCCAGTCGTTTGCGAATCTCGGCGCATTCGCCGGTGGTCGAGGAATCCATCCAGATCGGCGCGGTCGGCCGGGAAAAAATGCCCCGGAGGTTTTCGACCAGGGGCCGTTGCGGGTTGAGCCGGGCCAGCGCCTCGGGGGCACGGTCGTTCAGATAAACCGAACCATGCTGCTGGCCGCTGCCGCTGACGGCGAGGATTTGTCCCAGCGGCGCGCCTTCCTTTTTCATTTGCGCCAGCAACAAATCCAGGGCCTCGGCCCACATCTGCGGCGGGCCATGCTTGACGAGCGGGTCGCGGTGGGGCAGCACGCCGTTTTGCGCCCCGTAATGCGGCAGGGCGCGGTCAAAATTCAGCGATGTTTCATGGACGACCTTGCGCGATTGGCCGTCAATGACGACCGCGCTCAGGCTTTGCGTGCTGGAATCCAGTCCGAGAAAGAATTTGGCCATGGTCGGAGAAGAGGGCCGGGCGCGCCGCTCCTAGGGTTTTCGGGGTTCTCCGGCGATGTTCACGGCCTCTGCGGAAAGGGCGGTGATTTTGGCCCAGGCCTTTTCCGCAACCAGTTTGCGTTCGGCCATCCAGGAACCGCCCACCGCGACAACCTGCGGCAACGCCAGATAATCGGTCAGCCGGGCGGCGGTGACCCCGCCGGTCGGAATGAATTTTACACCGGTGTGGGCGAACGGGCCGGCCAGGACCTTGAGCATGGCCGCGCCGCCCGCCGCCTCCGCCGGAAAAAATTTCAGCAGTTTGCAGCCCAGGTTCAGCGCGCGGTCCACCTCCGTGGGCGTCATCACGCCGGGGAAAAAGGGCAGTTGATTTTTATGGGCGGCGGCCAGGACAGGCTCGTTCAAGCCCGGCGACACGCCGAACTGCGCGCCGGCCTCGACGGCGCGTTGCACCTGTTCCGGTGAAAGCAGCGTGCCGGCGCCAACGGTCATGTCCGGACATTTTTCGCGGATGCGCCGGATGGAGTCGGCGGCGGCGGCGGTGCGGAACGTGACTTCGATGACGTTGAGTCCACCGGCGCGCAGGGCCTCGGCCAGGGGCAACGCATCGTCAAACCGATCAATCACTGCGACGCAGACGAGGCGTTGTTTGAGAAGGGTTTCGGTGTTCATGGCCATTTGCCCCAATTCTACCAAAAAAATTTGCGCGTGTGAACGAAAATAAAATGGCCGCCTCGCCCCGCCGCCGATAACCTGCGCGGCAGGTCATGAACATTGCTGTCGAACACATCGCCATTCCCTCTCCCGACCCGGCCGCTTTGAAGCACTGGTATGAGCGGGTGCTGGGCGCGCGCGAACTGTTCAACGACGGGCGCCAGCCGCCGATGTGTCTGCTGGCGCTGCCGGGCGGCGGTTGGTTTGAAATCTACGCGGCGGAGGGCGCGCCGGAAAATCGCGGCAACAACAAGCTGGCCGGGTTCCGGCACGTGGCCCTGCGCGTGGATTCGCTTGAGGCGGCGAAGGCGGAATTGGAGCGGCACGGCGTGAAATTCACCGAACCACCCCGGCCGGCGGCGGGGGGCGGCCGCGTTTTGTTCTTCGCGGACGGGGAGGGGAATTTGCTGCATCTGGTGGAGCGGCCGGAGGACTTCAAATTGTAAATCGTGGCAGCGGACGTGGATCCGCTCCAATCTCAATTGAAATTGCCAAGGAATTGGGCCGACGCACGTCGGCGGCTGCGAAATGAAGATTGTTTTTGCTCCTATTTCGCCCGTAACAGGAGGACCGGCACGCGGATGCTGTGCCGGACCTGCCGCGACGCGCTGCCGAGAAATAAATCCGCAAGAAAACCGTGGCCGTGCGTGCTCATGGCCACCAGGTCGCAGCCTTTCTTTTTGACCCACTTGACGATTTCGTCGCCTGGGTTGCCGTAAGCCAATTCAGCCTTTGCGTCAATGCCCTCGGATTGTAATTCGGCGCGGACTTTTTCCAGATACGCCGTGTCTTCGGTGATTTCCCGGCTGATGGCGTCCGCTCCATAAGTGCGCGCCGCCCAGCCGTCGGCGACGTGCAACAGCACGATGCGGCTGTTGGCCCATTTCGCGAGCGGCTTGACGTGCTCGACGATGGCCCGGTCGGTGGCCGTGCCATCCAGCGTCACGAGGATTGTTTTATACATGCGTCGGGCTTTTTTGATAATCACCCGCCAACGATGACGTGCCAAGCCTCTTTTACCGCATCCGGCAGACCGTAGAAATCAAAAGCCGTAATCAGCAGCGCCGAACCCCAGCCGGCGATGAGCAGAAACCAGCCGAGCCGCCATTGTCCCATCTTCTTGCGGGAACTGGCAAAGTGCAACAGAGGTAGCATCGCAAACGGCAGTTGCAGCGCCAGGACCACCTGGCTCAAAACCAGCAGTTCGTTGATGTTGTTGGCCCCACGGATGCCGATGAAAATCACGGTGGGGATGATCGCCAGGGAACGGGTGATCAACCGGCGCAAAGCCGGCGGAATCCGCCAGCGCATGAAACCTTCCATCACCACCTGTCCGGCCAGCGTGCCGACAATGGTGGCGCTCTGCCCGCTGGCCAGCAGCGCGATGGCGAAAAGCCAACTGGCGGCGACCGTGCCCAGCAGCGGCGCCAGCGTCAGGTAGGCCGCGCGAACCCAGTCCGTGGAATCGTTGAACTGGACCACTTGCCCGCCCGCCACCGTGACGCTGGTCTTGCCGTAGAAAACGAGGGCCGCCAGCACCAGAATGGCGGCGTTGACCAGGAAGGCGACCGACAGGTTGGTGCTGACATCAATCGTGTTGTAGCGGATCGCTTTGCGGATGGACTCGTCGTCCTTCTGGAATTTGCGGCTCTGTACCAGGGCCGGGTGCAGATACAGCACGTGCGGCATGACGGTCGCGCCGATGATGCCGATGGCGACATAGACCATGCCCGAGGAACCAAGATGCGGCGCGACCATTGCCCGCCCCATTTCGAGAAAACTCGGCTGCGTTTGCGGCAGGACAAAAATTTCGATGAAATAGCAAAGGGCAATCGTCGCGACGAGCAGCAGCACGACCGCTTCGATGGTTCTCATGCCGAAGCGTTGCAGCGCCAGCAGCAGCAGCACATCCGCGCCGGTAATGATGACCGCCCAGAAAATGGGGATCTGGAACATGAGATTCAACGCCACCGCGCTGCCCAGCACCTCCGCCAAGTCACAGGCGGTGATGGCCACTTCCGCCAAAAGCCAGTTCGGCACGCGCGTCCATCGGGGATACCAATCGTAACAACATTGCGCGAGGTCACGCCCCGTGGCCACGCCCACCCGCGCGGCAATCGTCTGAAGGAAAATCGCCATCAAACTCGCCAGAGCGACGACCCACAGCAGGCCGTATTTGAACTGGGCGCCGCCGGCCAAATCCGTTCCCCAATTGCCCGGGTCCATGTAGGCCACGCTGACCAGAATCGCCGGCCCAAAATAAGCAGCCATCTGCTTCCAAAATCCAGCGCGATGATGCGGCACGGCCACGCTGCCGTGGAGACCTTCAAGGGACAGATGGCTTGGAGGCGAGCCGGCCGTTGGCGTAGATTGATTCATGTTGCTTTCCGTTGCTTTCGTCGGTGAATTCATTTCGTCAAAATCTAATTGTGCGTTAATGGCGCCACGTCATGCGAATCCACGGATGCCAATCATCCGCGGCAGCCGTCACCCTGATGTAAACGCCGGCGTCGAGGACGATGCTTTTGTTGACCTGATAAGTGAACCAGGTGTCGAACGTGCCAACCCAATTGGCATCTCGCTCCGTGCTGACATCGCTGTAAAATTCAACGTGATATTCCAGCGGACCAACGACCGCATGGCCGATGCTGACCGAATTGGCAATGTCGGCGTGCTGCGCCCGGCCGCCCGCCGCCGGCCCCAGCAGCCCGGCCGTCATCCCAGCGATGGCAAACTTGTTTATCATAAACAAAAAGTTGTAGTCTTAGATACAATTTAAGTGGCGTGGCGTCAACGGAAAGTCTCATTTGGGCGGCAAACGGAGACAGGGGGACCGTCCCCTTTTGTCGCTTGCTGCAAGACTGGCGCCACAGCAGGATGTCAGGAAACAGGATCGTCCAAACGCAGCATGAATGAGTTGAGCGAGCACATCGAAAAGAGGCCAAAGGCGCTTTTCGTGGCGGTCAGCGTGGCGCTGGTGGCAGCCATCGGCACGGTGGATTATCTCACCGGTTATGCGATTTTTTTTTCCGCGTTCTATTTGCTGCCGGTGGGCCTCGCGGCGTGGTTCGTGGGCATGGTTTGGGGCGTGGCGATTTCCGTATTGAGCGTGGCCGTCTGGCTGGTGGGAGACTTTGCCGCCGGCGCGCGCTATTCCAGTCTGCTGGTTCCGATTTGGAACGGCGCCATCGCCCTGTCGGTTTATTTGGTCGTCGTCAAAACCCTCGTCAGCCTGCGGAAGTTGCAGGAGGAATTGGAGGAGCGGGTGCGGCAGCGGACCCGGGCGCTGTCCACCGAGATCCAGGAGCGGGCGCGCTTGGAGAAGGAGATTTTGGAAATCAGTGAGCGCGAGCAACGGCGCATTGGCCACGACCTCCATGACAGCCTGTGCCAGCATTGGGCCGCCACAGCCATGGCCGGACAGGTGCTGGGCGAAAAGCTCGCCGCCAAATCGCTGCCCGAAGCAGCGGACGCCCGGGAAATTGTCCGGCTGGCCGAAACGGGCATCACGCTGACGCGCAACCTGGCGCACGGAATTTCCCCGGCGGAAATGGAGACGGACGGACTGGTCACGGCCTTTCGCGAATTCGCCACGAACGTTTCCCAAATGTTCAAAGTCAAGTGCGAGTTTGAATGCGAGTCGCCGCCGCAAATCAGCGACGCGGCCTCGGCGACGCATCTTTATCGCATCGCACAGGAGGCCGTCAACAACGCCATCCGCCACGGCAAGCCGAAACAAATCGTGATGAATCTTTCGAATCGGAAAGAACGAATCGAATTGACCGTCGAAGATGATGGCTCAGGTTTGCCTGATGATTGGGAGAAAAATCGCGGCATGGGCACGCGCATCATGGCACATCGCGCGGCCATGATTGGCGGGACATTCTCCATTGAGCCGAATCCAACCGGCGGAACTTTTGTCAAATGTTCCATGCCCGCTTCCGCCGCAACAAAAATCCTGAATGACAATTCCGCTGAATAAAAAAAAATTTTTCTCGCGGACGACCACCCGCTGGTGCGCGAATGGCTGACGAATTTGCTTCAGCAGCAATCTGATCTGATGGTCTGCGGCGAAGCGGAAACCGCGCCGGCGGCATTATCTGTGGTTGCGTCGGCAAAACCCGATTTGGTCATCGCGGACATCAACCTGAAAAGTTCTTCCGGCGTCGAGTTGATTAAAGATTTGAAGCGGTTGCATCCCGAAGTTCCCGTGCTGGTTCTTTCGATGCACGATGAATCGCTATACGCCGAGCGCGTTTTTCGCGCGGGTGCGCGCGGTTACGTCAACAAACGCGAGACTGCGCAAAAAATGGTCGAGGCTATCCGCCGCGTGCTCGACGGCAAGCTTTATGTCAGCGAAAAAGCCGCCGAAGTTCTGGCCGGCGAAACCACTCGCGGACGGACGGTGAACCATTCGGCGATTGAGTTGTTAAGCGACCGCGAACTGGAAGTTTTCGACAAGCTCGGCCAGGGCATTGGCACGCGGCAGATTGCCGAGGACTTTCACGTCAGCGTTAAAACCGTTCAGGAGTATTGCGCTCGCATCAAGGAGAAACTCAAGCTTAACAACGCCACGGAACTGCTCCGCGAAGCCGTCCGCTGGCACGACGGCAAGAATCCCGATTAACCGTTTGTCGGATTTTGCCGGACAAAAAATTAGGTCGCGCCTGACAGACGCGGCTTGAGATTTCGCGCAATTTGCGCCGGATGAGATTGTTAATCTGGATTGTGGCGACATGTCGCCGCTTTCAAAGCGCGGACATGTCCGCGCACTCCAAGATAAAGGTTGCGCTCGGGGCGGCGCTTTTCGCAATGGCAGCTTTTCTGCAATCCGGTTGTGCCCATGGTGAAGGCGCAACCGCCAACTCGCAGGACTCCAATTTGACTTCAAACACGCCGACGGAAACGACGGTTGAGCTTTCGCCGGGCCAGTTGAGCGCCATCCAAATCGCGCCGGTGCGGACTTATCCCTTCCCCGTTGAGAAAGAGGAGGTGGGGAGCGTCAGCTTTGCGGAAGATCCGGCTATCGTGCCGGCCGAATCCACGCTGCTGGGCGCGGCGGCCACGTTTACGGCCGCCAGCAAGCAGTTGGCGCGGGCCAGGGAACTTTACCAGTCCAAGGGAGTTTCCCAAAGCGAACTGGAACAGGACATCGCCAACGAACAAACGGCCGAGGCTGCATTGAAGGCCGCGCAGTCTGCCCTCCGCGCTCTCGGCAAGACCGACGCCCAAATTGATCAGATGATCGCCGCCGGCAAGATAGAACCGCCGCCGGCTGCGCGCGGTCCGACCAAATGGGCCGTGGCCGACGTTCCCGAAGCCGACATCCCGCTTTTTCGCGTCGGACAGCCGGTGGGCGTCAAGGTCCTGGCTTATCCCAACCGCGTCTTCAAAGGCAGGATTTCGAGAATCGATGCGACCGTGGACCCGAATCTCCACCGGCAGACAGTCCGTTGCGAGGTGGCCGATCCGAAGAATGAATTGCGTCCGGGAATGCTGGCCACCGTCGTGATTCAGGTCCACAAGCCGGTGGAATCCATCGCCATTCCCGCCAACGGGGTTGTGCGCGAAGGCGACGGCACGCTGACCGCGTGGGTGACCACCGACCGCCGGCATTTCACCCAGAAAATCATCAAGACCGGAATCCGGGAAGACGGAGAAGTTCAGATTTTGCACGGCCCGCAACCCGGCGAACTGGTCGTGACCGACGGGGCGATTTTCCTGGATAACATGGCCAACGCGCTGCCCAGCGACTGAAGCTTGTTGAAGGATTAAAGAGTTGAAGCGTTGCAGCGGTTCACTCTTCAACCCTTCAACGCTTTAACGAAAATGTTGAATTCCCTCATTGCCTTCTGCCTCAGCCGCCGCGCGATTGTCGTGTTCGGGCTGCTGCTGTTTGGCGGCGCGGGCGTCGTCGCTTTTGAAAAACTGGACATCGAGGCGTATCCGAATCCCACGCCGGTCATTCTGGAAATCACCGCGCAGGCGCCGGGGTTGTCCGCCGGCGAGATGGAACGTTATTACACGATTCCGATTGAGAACGGCCTTTATACGGTGCCGGGCATTCAAGTCATTCGTTCCACATCGTTTTACGGCTTGTCGTTCGTCCGCGTCGTTTTCAGGTATGGCGTGGATTACAATTTCGCTTTCGCGCAAACCGCCATTGCGCTGCAACAAAACGTCACGCTTCCTGGCGGCGTGGTTCCGAACATCCAGCAAAACAGCGGCACCGGAGAAATTCTTCGCTACCAGGTTGTCGGGCCGAAGCATTTTGGGCTGGCAAATCTCCGCACCGTGCAGGATTGGATCGTGAAGCGCCGGTTGCTACAAGTCCACGGCGTCGTGCAGGTCAATAGTTGGGGCGGGCCAACGAAGGAATTTGATGTCGAAGTGGATCCCCGGAAATTGGAAGCCTTCAACGTCACCGTGCCGCAAATTATCACCGCGCTCGACAACGCCAACATCAACGTGGGCGGACGCGAAGTCACCATCGGCCAGCAATCCATCAACATCCGCGGCATCGGCCAGATAAACGACGGCGGCGACGACGATTTGACCCAAGGCTACAAAGTCGCCGACATCGAAAATGTTGTCCTCGCACAAAACAATGGCGTTCCCGTTCGGGTGAAGGACATCGCAAAAGTGTCCGTCGGTTTCGTGCCGCGACTCGGCATCGCCGGGCGGGATAAGGACGACGACATTGTCTTCGGAATCGTGGTGATGGGCCGCACCTACCAAACCGACAAGGTGCTGCCCGAAGTCCAAACCGAAATTGACCGGATGAATCACGACGGCAGTTTGCCCGCGGGCGTCAAAGTCATTCCCTACTACAACCGCGGCTCCCTGGTCGCGGTCACTACGCACACGGTTCTGCATAATTTGATTTTTGGTTGCTTGCTGATTTTCCTGATTCAATGGATTTTCCTCGGCGACCTCCGCAGCGCCATCATCGTCGGATTGAACATCCCCTTCGCGTTGCTGTTCGCGATTGTCATTTTGGCGGCTCGCGGCGAGAGCGCAAACTTGCTTTCGCTCGGCGCGGTGGATTTTGGCATCATCGTGGATTCGGCGGTAATTCTCGTTGAAAACATTTTCCGAAATTTCCAAAAGCCGCCGGAAGAAAAACAAAGTCTGCTTCAACGCCTCACCGTCGGCTTTTGGGGAACAGACCCGACGCGAGCCGCCGACCACGCCCTGCCGGTCCACGGCTGGACGGACCGCCTGCGGCTGATTTTGATCAGCGCGATGCAGATTGATAAAGCCGTGCTGTTTTCAATCTTAATCATCGTCGCCGCGTTCGTGCCGTTGTTCACGATGCAAGGCGTCGAAGGCGCGATTTTCGGCCCGATGGCTCGCACCTATGCCTACGCGCTGGCAGGCGCGTTGATTGCCACGTTCACCGTCACGCCAGTGCTGGCGTCGTTGCTCATGCCGGAGCATGTGAAGGAATCGGAAACGATCATCGTTCGCGGGTTGCATCGCTTTTACAATCCGGCGCTGCGTTTTGCCCTGGCGCATCGCGCGCTGATGGTCGGAGTTGGAATTATTTTTCTGGTTGTTGTGTTATTCTTCGGGTCGAGGCTTGGCAGCGAATTCCTGCCGCACTTGGACGAAGGCAATCTTTGGATTCGCGCCGAATTGCCGATGACAACGTCGCTGCAAGACGGCGAAGCGGCGACGAGAAAAATGCGGTTGATTCTTTTGAAATATCCCGAAGTGGTGACGGTCGTTTCGCAGCATGGCCGGCCCGACGACGGCAGCGATGCCTCGCCATTTTCCAACGTCGAACTTTTCGTGCCGCTCAAGCCATACAGCCAATGGCCGAAAGGAATGGACAAGGCGAAGCTGATCAATCAGGTTTTGGTGGATTTTCAAAACGAATTGCCAGGCGTCAATTTTAACTTTTCGCAATACATTCAGGACAACATCGAAGAAGGAATTTCCGGCGTCAAAGGCGAGAACTCGGTCAAAATCATCGGGCCAAATCTTGAGACGCTGACGCAACTGGCCAACGAAGTCCGTGGTCAAATGGCGCAAGTTCGCGGCATTACCGACCTTGGCATTTTTCCGGTGCTTGGCCAGCCAAATCTGGACATTGCGGTGAACCGTGCCGAGGCCGCGCGCTACGGCCTCAACACCGGCGACATTTGTTCCGTTATTCAAGCCGCGCTGGGCGGAACAGTAGCGACGACGGTTTTCGAGGGCGACCGGCAAT
>JAGWMQ010000065.1 GCA_028873125.1 Verrucomicrobiota bacterium
ACTCTGACACCACCGCCCTTGGGCTGTCTGCGGCCTAGGTCTTCCCACACGACTGACGACCGCCCGCTCACTCAAAATCGCCAACAAATCGCCACCCGCCGTCCCAAAAAAAATCCAAATCCCCCGAAATCTGCGAAAGTCGGGCTAGCCGACGGGAGTTTCGCCTTCGCCGCAAGCCCGACCAATGGCGGCCTGTTGCTGCCAGGCGAACAGGTGGGACTGGCGGTCCAGGCCAGCACCGATCTGATGCACTGGATCATCCTGATCAACTCGTTCGCCTTGAGCAACGGCGTGCTGCAGTGGCAGGACCTTGCCAGCACCAATATCCGACGCGCTTTTACCGCGTCATCCAGCGCTGATCACCGCAGCCAGGCCTTGGGCAGGTAGTCCGGGCCGACGGCGCTTTCCACGCATTGCTCGGAAGCCTGGTAGAGTTGTTTCATCAATGGCAGGGGATTGCCCAGCGAGGGCCGGCGCCGGAGTTGGCCCAGAGGCACGTCGTAACAACTGAATTGCTGGGCGGGATCGAATTGGAACAGCAGTTTCTGGTGCGCCTGGACGGCGTCGTAGGCTTGCGCCAGGAATTTCATCTGCTCCGGATCGGTGGTCAGCATCGTCGCCTCGTAACGCAGATAACGGTAGCGCCAGAGGCTTTCTTCGAGGTTGGCGTTGACGAGGGCGAACTGCTCGAGCCAGTTGAAGCGCGTGGTCAGTTCATCGGCCTGCGCCCGGGTCAGGTAGGGCTTCGCCAGGTCCAGTTGCCGGAACATTTCGTCTATTTCCTTCAAGCACCGTTCCTTCTCGGCAATGACGCGCCGGATGTTCTCCCGCGTTGGTTCGAGGAACCTGGCGTAGTCGGGCTGGTCATAGCGGTTGGTGTATTTGAGCAGCGTTTCGCGGCGCTGAATGGTGTCGGGAAAGCCCGAGTTGGTGTCGTTGCCCATGCCCAGCGTCGAGAAGAGATGATTCACGGCGTCCTCGGAAAGCCGGAGCGCCTGGATGATGTGCGGCGCGGCCCGCGGCCCGTAGATGGGCGTCGCCCAGTCCCGCCAGATCCGGTTCACGTTGGCGTCCACCTGCCAGGACAACTCGCGCCAGGCGTAGAGGTTGATGCTGTTCAAGATGTCGTCGAAGAGGGAATAGTTGGATTGCCCGGTGCCGCCGGGGAAAACGCTGACGCCGCCGTCCGGGCCGGCCAGTTTCAGACATTTCTTCATCGTCCAATCCGTGTAATCCACCGTGGAGGCGGGGAAATAAAAGCGCCCGGTGGTTTGGCCGGTGATTTGATACTCGGCGATTTCGGCGTGCGGCGGCGCGTGGCCCAGGAGCGCCGAGAACGGCGGGGCGGGCTGGCAGTCGGAATTATAAACCTTGGTCTGGAGCGTGATTTCCGCCGGCAGTTCGCGGATGACGCGCTCCCAGAGGTTTGTCCCCTCGCCGCCAAAACCGCCGTAGCCGGGCGCGTGAACCCATTGGCCGCCATACCAGTGCGGCGAGCCGGAAGACCACGTGCGCACGATCAGTTTTTTCCCCAGCGGCGCCAGCACGTCGTGGTAATGCTTGACGCATTCGTAAAGCTCGTTGGAAAACTGGTTCAACCCGTCGCTCACGCAGCGCTGGTCCTGGCAATAGAGTCCGTAGCGATCCCAAAACGTGGCGTAGAGTCCGTCGCCGTGCATTTTCTCCACGAATTCCCTGACGTAGACGTCAATGACCTTCCACGTCAGGGGATCGGACGGACAGAGCGTCGCCTTTTCCCAGGAATCCGGGGCGGGCGTGCCCCGCACCGACGGGTGGGCCTTCAACACCGCGTCATAAAGCGCCGGCGACCAGAGGCGAAAATCGTTCCCATACAAAAATGGATAATACGCCACGTCGGCGTCATGGCATTCCCGGGCGAAGCGGGCCGATTCCTGTTCCACCGCGCGGCTTTGCCACTCCTGTTGCTGCTGGTCGGCCTCGCTCAACTGGCGCCAGACTTCCGGCAGGCTGTGCTGGAAGGTAACCGGACTGCCCCATTGCCCGCCGCGGTTGCCGATGATGAGGTTGACCCCCATCCGGGCGACGTATTCGGCCACGGATAGATGGCCGTAGCAAGGCGCCGCGCGGATGGCAAAAGCCGGATTGCGGACCCATACGCCCGAAGCGCGGTTTTTCCAAAGCGCCAGGTCGCCCGCCGCGTAAAGCAGCGAACGGGGACGGGCGCCGCAAATCAGGGCGCCGCCGTTCTTGAAAACAATCGCGTAGCCGTCCTGTTTGATTTTCTTGGGCGTCGAGCCCAGCCATCTGGCCTGTGCCGCCGTGGCCGGGACGGTGGCCAGAACCAGTTCGCCCGCGCCGGGCACCGCCGGCGTCGGCGCGGCCTGAATGGCGGCGTCCGGAAGGGAGAGTTTTTGCGCGAGGATTTGCGCCGCCGACTGGACCGCTGGCGGGCAGGAGGGCGGCACGAGAATTTTTCCGAAGCCGGCCGCGCCGATTCTTCCCGAAAGGATCAGAATGGCGAGCAACAGGCCGTGGCGCGGCAGGGCGTGTGTCATAAACAGCGGTCTCACCCGGGCCCGCGGCGGGCAGGATGAAGGGGGAAATTAGAAGCTGGAGCGGCCAAAGGCAACGGTTTTTGAATCCTTGGCCGTTTCCGGCAACGGCTGGGCCTGAAGCATGGCCTTCGGGAAAAACTGCGCATCCACGGGCTGAGTTTTTACTTCTCACTGGCATCAGTGCCTTTGCGTGGCTATGCTGCGCGCATGGAAAAATCAGGGTGCGGGGCGCGCCGTGCGGGCAGAAGGCCGTTTCGATTCTCCATCCATTCCCGGGTCTTGCCGCGGTGCCGGATGAAGCTGCTCTGCGCAGCGGGCGTCCTGGTTCTGGTCGGCCGCGCGCTTGGGGCCGATGACGTGGCTGCCACCAATGATCTGGCCAGCCTGACCATTCCGGAATTGATGAAGATCCGCGTCACGATTTTGGGGCCGTCCCAAGCCGTCTCCCAGACACCCGCCGCCGTTTCCGTCATCACCCAGGACGACCTCCGGCGCTCCGGCGTGCGGAATTTCCCCGAGGCATTGCGGCTGGTGCCGGGCATGGACGTGGCGCAACTGGACGCCAGCCAGTGGGCGGTGAGCGCGCGCGGCTTCAATGACGTGTTCGCCGACAAGCTGCTGGTGATGCAGGACGGGCGCAGCATCTACACGCCGTTGTTTTCCGGCGTGTTCTGGGACGTGCAGGGGACGTTGATGGACGACGTGGACCGCATCGAGGTGATTCGCGGGCCGGGCGCGACGCTCTGGGGCGCCAACGCGATGAACGGCGTCATCAACATCATCACCAAAAGCGCCGCGGACACCCAGGGCACGCTGGTGGAAGGCGGCGGCGGCGCGCAGGAACGCGGGCTGGCCGGGGTCCGTTACGGCGGCAAAATCAACGACCACGCCTGGTATCGCGCCTATGGCACCTATGAAAACCACGACCACACGTTGTTGCCCGACGGCAGCGGCGCCAACAATGCCTGGCAACTGGCCCGGGGCGGCTTCCGCACGGACTGGCAGCCGCCGGGGGCCAACCAGTTTACGTTCCAGGGCGACGGCTACGCCGGCTGGATTGACCAGGTGTTCGGCGCGTTTGATCCGGGAAATTCGACCACCTATACCGCCACCAACAACGACCAGGTCAAGGTGAGCGGCGCCAACCTGCTGGGACGGTGGACGCACGCGTTTTCCGACACGTCGGACCTCAAGTTGCAGGCCTACTACGATTACACCGCGCGCGACGCGGCCCGGATATTCAACGAGCAGCGCCACACCTTCGATCTGGATTTGAAGCATGAATTCGCGCTGGGCGACCGCAACAAGCTGGATTGGGGCTTGGGCTACCGCGTCACGGCCGACCGCGAGGAAGACACGCCGACGATCTCCTTCAATCCCGACCATCAGACGGTGAACTTATACAGCGCCTTCGCCCAGGACGAAATCGCCCTGGTGCAGGACCGGTTGAGCCTGACCCTGGGCTCGAAGTTCGAGGACAACGACTACACCGGCTTCGAAGTGGAGCCGGGCGCGCGGCTGCTGTGGACGCCCACGGCGCACCAGACCTTCTGGGCCTCGGTCTCGCGCGCCGTGCGCACCCCCTCGCGCGCGGAGGAATCCGTCGTGTTGATGCAGGGACAATTCGAGAATCCGCCGGGCGCCTACGTGCCCGCCACCACGCTGGGAACAAACACTTTCAAATCCGAACAGTTGATCGCCTACGAAATGGGCTACCGGGTCGAGCCGTTCAAAAGACTGTCGCTGGACCTCGCGGCCTTTTTTAATCACTACGACGATTTGCGCAGCGTGCAACAGCCCAATCTCCTCCTGCCGACGGTTTATCTGGCGAACGACCTGTATGGCGACACCTATGGCGGCGAGCTTTCCGCCACGTGGACCGCGGCCGATTGGTGGCGGCTGGTGCCCAGTTACTCGCTGGTCAAAATGAATCTGCACGCCCGCGCCGGCAGCACGGACACCACCTCCGTCGCGTTGGATGAAGGCTCCAGCCCGCAGCAGCAGGTTGCCCTCCGTTCGATGATGGATTTGCCGCACGGGGTCAGTTTCGACACGGCGCTGCGTTACGTGGACCAGGTGCCGGCGCATCAGATCCAGGGCTATTTCGAGCTGGACGCCCGGCTGGGCTGGCGGATCAACAAAAACTGGGAGGTCGCCGTCGTCGGACAAAACCTGCTGCACGACCAGCACGCCGAATACGCGCCCTCCTACATCAAGACGCAAAACGGGGCCGTCACGGAAATTCCCCGCGGCGTTTTCGGAACGGTCACGTTGCGGTTCTAAGTTGCGTCTTGTGAATCCGGCTTTCAAACGAACCATCGCCGCCCGGGCCGGCGCTCCCGGGAGGCGCCGGCCCCGCCGAACCAAGCGGATCTGGCCCCTGGCGTTGGTCTTGGCGGCGGGCCTTGGCACCCTGCCGTCGCGGGCCGGCGGACCGACGGAGTATCAGGTCAAGGCGGCGTTCCTCTACAATTTTGGAAAATTCGTGGACTGGCCCAGCAACGCCTTCGCCGCGACCAACGCGCCGCTGGTCATTGGAGTGTTTGGCGAAAACCCGTTCGGCGACAATCTCCAAAGCATCGTCCGAGGCAAGAACATCGGCAACCATCGGGTGGCCGTCCGGCGGTTGCGGTCCCTGTCCGAGCTTAAACGCTGCCAGATCCTGTTCGTCAGCGCGTCGGAGAAGCAACGGTTGCCGGACATTCTGCGCGCGGTTCGCGGCGCCGGCGTGCTGACCGTCAGCGACATGGACCACTTCACCGAGGCGGGGGGTATGATCAGCCTCTTTATGGAGAACCGCGAAATCCGCTTTCAGATCAACAACGAGGCCGCCCGCGCCGCCGGGTTGAAAATCAGCTCCAAATTGCTGATACTGGCCGAACGCAGTCATCCGGCAAATTAGGAAGTCCCGTGCGCGCCCTTTCCATCAGGCATAAGCTGTTGTGGATCACCCTGGCCAGCACCGCCACGGCGCTGGTCCTGGTGGCGGCGGCCATTCTGACCTATGAATTCTTCGCCTCCCGCCACGCCGTCCGCGAGGACGTGTCGGCGCTGGCGCAAATCATCGGCGACCAGAGCACGGCGGCGCTGACGTTCGATGACAAGGGCACGGCGGAGGAGAATTTGCAGGCCTTCAGCCGGCAGGGACACATCACGGCGGCCGCCATTTACAAGGGAAATGAATTGTTCGCGCGCTATCCCGATGGCCTGACCAATACGGCCGTCCTTCCCGCGCGGCCCGGCTGGGCGGGCGCCCGTTTCGAAGGCAACGCCCTGGTCCTGTTCCAGCCGATCAAACTGGAGAAGGAAACCATCGGCACCGTGTATCTGCGGTCGGACCTCGGCGGGGTGCGCGCGCGCCTGTGGCAGGACGCGTGGATCCTCGGCCTGTTTTCCGCCGCCGCCCTGGCCGCCGCCTGGCTGCTGGCCTCGCGGCTGCAACGCGTCATTTCACGGCCCATTTCCCACCTGGCGCAGACGGCGGCCATCGTTTCCGCCGGGCAAAATTATTCCATCCGCGCCCGGAAGGAATCCGCGGACGAACTGGGCCGGCTTATTGACGGCTTCAACGAGATGCTCGGCAAAATCCAGGAGCGCGACGCGGCGCTGCAGCGCGCCAAGGAGGAGCTGGAACGCCGGGTCGAGGAGCGGACACGCGACCTGCGCCAGCAATTTGACCGCATCAGCCTCCTCAACCGGATCACCTACGCTGTCGCCGCCCGGCAGGACTTGGACAGCATCTTCCGGATTGTGCTGGAAGAACTGGAAGAGCGCCTGCCGCTGGACTACGGCAGCGCCTATGCGTTCGACGCGCCCGCCGACGCGTTCCGTCTGCTGCGCCGCGGCGCCAAGGGCGGGGCGCTCGCCGAGGCGTTGCACATCCCGGAGACCGTTCCGGTCGAGCAGAGCATCTTCCGCCCTTGTCTTCAAGGCGCGATGGTCTATGAGCCGGATGTGAGCCGTTTGGAGACGCCCATGGCCAAAAAAGTGGCGGAGGCCGGGCTGCTTTCGTCCCTCGGCGCGCCCTTGATGGTGGAGGGTGAAATGTTCGGCCTGCTGGCCTTGCTGCGCCGGGGGCGCGACGCCTTTACCGCCCCCGAGCGCGACTTCATCCGCGGCCTGAGCGCGCACGTGGCCATGGCGGTTCACCAGGCGCAACTGTATCAGGGTCTGCAAAAGGCCTACAACAACCTCCGCCAGACCCAGCACGTGATCATGCGGCAGGAGCGCCTGAAGGCCCTCGGCCAGATGGCCAGCGGCATCGCGCACGACATCAACAACACCCTCTCGCCCATCGTCGGCTTCGCCGAATTGATCGAGCGCGGCGAACCCGGCCTCAGTCCCGAGGCCCGGCGCCACCTGCGCCGGATCAAGACCGCCGGCGAGGACATCGCCCAAATCGTCTCGCGACTCCGCGAATTCTACCGTCCGCGGGACCGCCACGAACTCCACGCCCCGGTCAACCTCAACCAGATCGCCGCCCAGGTCGTGGAATTGACGCGCCCGCGCTGGCGCGACATTCCCCAGAGCCGAGGGGTGATGGTGGAGATGCGGCTGGACCTGGACACGCAATTGCCCGAGCTGGCCGGCAGCGAAACGGAGGTCCGCGAAGCCCTCACCAACCTTATCCTCAACGCCGTGGACGCGCTGCCCGACGGCGGCGAAATCACCCTGCGCACCCGCGAACTCAATTCGGACCTCCCCGAGGCCAAGCGCGGCCTCCTCGGCCACGCCCTTCTCGAGGTGGCCGACACCGGCGTGGGCATGGACGCCGAGACCCGCAAACATTGCCTGGAGCCGTTCTTTTCCACCAAGGGAGCGCGCGGCACCGGTCTGGGACTGGCCATGGTCTATGGCGTCATGGAGCGGCACGGGGGGCGGATTGACATCGCCAGCGAGCCGGGCCGCGGCACCCGTGTGCAACTCATTTTTCCCGTTCGCGCCGTCGCGCCGTCGTCCGGAGCGGCCCCGGGCGCGGATGAGAAAATCGGGCCGTTGCGTCTCCTGTGCATTGACGACGAACCGCTGCTGCGGGAATTGCTCATGGACATGCTCGCCAGCGATGGCCATCGCGTGGAACTGACCGGCGGCGGCCAGGCGGGTCTGGACGCCTTTCGCGCCGCCCGCCGCCGCGGCGAGCCCTTCCATGCCGTGCTCACGGACCTGGGCATGCCTTATCTGGACGGACACGCCGTGGCCAAAATCCTCAAGCGCGAATCGCCCGAAACCCCGGTGATCATGCTCACCGGCTGGGGCGATTTTCTGAAGCAAGACGGGGCGCTGCCCGGGCACATTGACGGCATTCTCAGCAAGCCGCCGCACATCCGGGAAATCCGCGACATGCTCCGGCGTCTGGTGCTGAATGGATAAAGACAGGCTTTGATCGGACCCTAAAATCTCGAATTGCGGCGGCGCTTGACCCAGCGGGCGCGGCGGTTATGATACCGGCACACGCTTGTGAGATTCGCCCGTTTGATTTCGGTTTTGGCGCTGGCCCTGGCTTGCCGCGGGGCCGCCCGCGCGGAATTGGCCGACGGCATTGAGGCCGTCGTCAACAATTCGGTCATCACCTACGAGCAGGTCCGGCAGTTTGCCGCGCCGGAAATCGCCAACCTCCAGCAGCAGTATGCCGGCCAGCCCGACGTGTTGGACCAAAAGCTCAACCAGATCATCACCAACGCCCTGGAAATGCTCGTGGACCGCCAGTTGATCCTGCACGATTTCGACGTGCAGGGCTACAAACTGCCCGACAGCTACGTGGACGAACTGGTCCAGGACCGCATCCGCGAGCGGTATGGAAACGACCGCGTCACCTTCCTGAAGACCCTCCAGGCGCAGGGCCAGACCTTCGAGGAATTCCGCCAGCAACTGCGCGACCAATTCATCGAGGAACAGATGACCCTCAAAAACGTCTCCCACCAGGTCATCATTTCGCCCTACAAAGTGGAGACGTATTACCAGGCCCACACCAACGATTATGCCGTCGAGGACCAGGTCAAACTCCGCATGATCGTCCTCAACAAGTCCTCCCCCGACGACCCCGACGCGCGCCGGATGGCGACGGAAATCCGGTCCCAAATCCAGCACGGCGCCTCCTTCAGCCAGATGGCCTCGGTCTATTCGCAAGGCTCGCAAAAGGCCGAGGGCGGCGACTGGGGCTGGGTCGGGCGCTCGGTGCTCCGCAAGGCCCTCGCCGACGCCGCCTTTGCGCTCAAACCCGGCCAGGTCAGCGACGTCATCGAGACGCCCCAAGCCTGTTATTTGATGCTGGTCGAAAAGACGCACCCGGCGCACATCAAACCGCTCAACGAGGTGCGCGGCGACATCGAGGCCACGCTCCGGGCCCAGGAACAGGAGCGCCTCCGAAGCCAGTGGATGGCCGAATTGAAGAAAAAAACCTTCGTCCGCTACTTCTACTGAGATGGATACTAACCGCCCGTTCCACGCGCCTCGTGTTTTTGTCTCGCTTCCAGACCGGCGCCTGAGGCGGAAAACGTGAGACACTCGTGACCAATTGGATCGGCATCGCCCTCGGCGACGTGACGGGCATCAGTCCCGAGGTGGCCCTCAAGGCCGTCGCCGCCGAAGTGGCCGACGATCAAGCGCGCTATGTATTCCTCGGTGACGCGGAGTGCGCCTTGCGGTTCAACCGGAAGAGCGGTTTGAACATGCCGCTCAAGACCTTCGCCGGCCGCCACAGCGAGGGAAGGTTTTTTGTCGCGAATCCGTCCGCCGAGGCCTTGCCGGAAAATTTGCCCGCCGGTTCGCCGCTGGCCGCCCGGGCCGCCCTCGCCGCGTTGCGCGACGGCGCCGAACGCTGTCTGCGCGGCGAACTGGACGCCCTGGTCACCGCGCCCGTCAACAAGGCGGCCATCATCCGCGCCGGGCACAAACATTTCGTGGGGCAGACGGAATTTTTGTCCGAACTGGCGGGCACGAGGCGCACCGCGATGATGCTGCTGGGCCAGGACGAAAAAAGGCGCTGGCTCCGCGTCGCTCTGGCCACCATCCACATCTCCCTCAAATCCGTCCCCGAAAAACTCACCGCAGAAAAAATCCTGCTGGCCATCGAACTGGCCGCCGGTGCCTGCCGCGATCTGCAATTGCCGCGCGCCCGGATCGCCGTCTGCGGCCTGAACCCGCACGCCGGCGAGGGCGGGGAATTCGGAGACGAGGAAATCAAAACCATTTCACCCGCCGTGGCCGCCGCGCAGGAGAAGGGCTTCGATGTCGCCGGTCCGTTGAGCGGCGATACGGTTTTTCATTATGCCTTGCGCGGCGATTTCGAGGCCGTAGTGGCCATGTACCACGACCAGGGGCTGGCGCCGCTGAAGGCGGTCGCGTTCGACAGCGGCGTGAACTGGACGCTGGGCCTGCCGTTCATCCGCACTTCCCCCGACCACGGCACGGCCTACGACATCGCGGGAAAGGGCATCGCCAATCCATCAAGCATGATCGCGGCGATTCGATTGGCAAAGCGGTTGGCGAAAAATAAATAAACTCCGATCAACGCTTGTCATCTCGGACTGCGGTGGCGGCGCACCGCTTTCGAAATGGACACGGCATTCTGCGCCGGCAGGCTCCACTCCGCTTGAAAGCGGCGTCGCGCTCCGCTTGCCGCCGCACTCCAGGACGCTGCGCGCCATTTCTTTACCGAATCAATGCATTGATTTTTTTCCGGATATCGCCGTCGCGCAACAGCGATTCGCCGACCAAAATCGCGTCCGCGCCGCGGCGCCGCAATCGTTCCACGTCGGCGCGCGTGTGAATGCCGCTTTCGGCGACCAGCAGTGGCGCGCGGCGTGTCACGTGTGACGGGAAAAGTTTCGCCGCCAATCTCTCCGTTGTGCCCAGGTCCACCTTGAAGGTTTTCAAATCGCGATTGTTCACGCCGATCAACCGCGCGCCGATGGCCAAGGCCCGGTCCAATTCCGCTTCATTGTGAACTTCCACCAGCGCGGCTAGGCCGGCTTCCGCCGCCAGGGCATGGAACTTCTCCAGTTGCGCGTCGCTCAAAATCGCCGCGATCAGCAGGATGGCGTCCGCGCCCCATTCGGCGGCTTCCAGGATCTGGCGTTCGTCAATGATGAAATCCTTGCGCAGCAGCGGCAGCTTCACCGCCGCCCGGATTTGCCGGAGATGGTCCAGCGAGCCTTGAAAAAATTTCTCATCGGTCAAAACGGAAAGGCAGATGGCGCCGGCGGCTTCGTATTCCCTGGCGATGCGGACCGGGTCAAAATCCCGGCAAATCACGCCCGCCGACGGCGAGGCCTTTTTGACCTCGGCAATCAGGGCGACGTCGCCGCCGCGCCGGCCTTGCAAGGCGGCGGCAAAGTCGCGGCGTTCAAAGCGTTCCAGCAGGGCGTCGCGCACATCGCCGGCGGCGATGAGCCGCGCCGGCAGTTGCGCCACTTCCCGCTTCTTTTCTTCAACGATGGCATCCAAAATGTTCACTGGCTCATTCCTCGTCGTCCTTTGTCCCCTGCATCCGCTTGGTCGGGCAACCGGCGCGGAGCCAGCCGTTCACGAACGCATCCAGATCGCCATCCATCACGGCCTGGACGTTGCTGGTTTCGACGCCGGTGCGCAGGTCCTTCACCATGCGGTAGGGCTGGAAGACGTAGCTGCGGATCTGGTTGCCCCAGGAGATGCTGCCTTTCTCGCCGTAAAAGCGTTCCATTTCGGCGCGCTGGGCGTCTTCGCGCTGCGCCAGGATTTTGGAGAACAGCATCCGCATGGCCGTGGCGCGGTTCTGGTGCTGGGAACGCTGGGTTTGGGACGCGGCCACGATGCCCGTCGGGAGGTGCGTGATGCGCACGGCCGTTTCCACCTTGTTGACGTTCTGGCCGCCCTTGCCGCCGGAGCGGTAGGTGTCCACCTTCAACTCCGCGGGAGGAATGACGAGTTCCGAATTGTTCTCCTCGATTTCGGCGATCACGTCCACGCTGGCGAAGCTGGTGTGGCGGCGCTTGTTGGCGTCAAAGGGCGAGATGCGCACCAGCCGGTGCACGCCGCGCTCGGCCTTGCAGAAGCCGTAGGCGTTCTCGCCTTGAATCAGCAGGGTGACGCTTTTGAGGCCGGCGCCCTCCCCGGGCAGGGCGTCGGTCACTTCCACCTCCCAGCCGCGGGACTCGGCCCAGCGCTGATACATGCGCGAAAGCATCTCCGCCCAGTCCTGCGCCTCGGTGCCGCCGGCGCCGGCGTTGATGCTTAAAATGCAGTTCTTCCGGTCGTGCGGACCGCTGAGGAAAATCCTCAATTCGAGCGCGTCGAGATCCTTGAGAAATCGGGCGACATCCCCTTCCAACTCCTGCCGGACGGCCGGTTGCGCCCCGGGCGGCTCGGACTCGCCCAGTTCGAGAAGGACGCGGAAGTCATCCAACTGCGTTTCGGCGGCGAGCAGCGGCTCGATCTTGCCGCGGAGGGAATTGGCCTCGTCAATGACCTGCTGCGCCTTTTCGCGGTGGTTCCAGAATTGGTCGGCGGCCATGAGGGCGTTGAGCTCGCCCAGCCGCCGCTGCGCGGCCGCCACGTCAAAGAAACCTCCGCAGGTGCGTGAGCTTCTCCGTGGCCGATGCGATTTGAGTTTTCACCGTGTCGAACATGCGGCCAGGTTAGCGGAGGGCGGCGCCAAAAGCCAGACCGATCCTCCGAGGGCGGCCCGGCCGTTAATTGCTTGGCCCGCTCGGTGACGGCCGGTAACTTTCCGCGATGGCCACGGGCGCACTTCTCAACACTGCGGGCATCGTGACCGGCGGCCTCCTGGGATTGGTCCTGCGCCGGGCGCCCTCCGTGCGCGCCCAGCTTTTTCTCCGCTCGGTGCTCGGGGCTTCCACCATCTTCTTCGGTCTGCGGCTGGTCTGGCTGAACATCAACGGCAGTTTTTTATCGTGTCTGGAACAGCTTCTGGCCGCGCTGCTGGCCGTCGCGCTGGGTTTCTGGCTCGGCCGGCTGCTGCGCTTGCAAAAAATCTCCGACCGTCTCGGACAGCGTTCGGTGCGGCTGCTCGCCGCCGCGCGCTCCCGCGCCCCGGGCGCCGCCGCCGACAGCTTCAGCGCCTGCGCCATCCTCTTCTGCGCGGCGCCGCTGGCCTGGCTGGGCGCGATCAGCGACGGGCTTTCCGGATTCTTCTGGCTGCTGACGGTCAAGGCCGTCATGGACGGGCTGGGGACGATGGGCTTTGCGCAGATGTTCCGCTGGGCCCCGATCCTGTCCGCCGTGCCGGTTTTTGTTTTTTTAAGCTTCCTCACGCTGGCCTGCCGCCTGTATGCCGCGCCTTTTCTGGAGGCGCGCCATTTGGGGGCGCCGGTCAACGCCGCCGCCGGCCTGGTGGCTTGCACCGTCGCCCTGGTGATTCTTGAAATCCGCAAAGTGGAGCTGGCGAATTTTTTGCCGGCGCTGGCCGTCGCGCCGTTGCTGGCGGCCTGGCTGCGCTGACCGGAAATGCCCTTGCGCCGGGCGACGCTCCGGCGATAGACTGCCCCCGACATGAATTCCAAGCCCAGCCGGGTTCGCAAGTCGCACGCGCATCCCCACCGGAACGAAGGTCTCTTCTTCACCATTGTCCTGGTGGTGTTCATTTTGGCGGCGGTGGTCGGGCTTTTGTGGCTGCTGAACAACCCCAACTTGTGAGCTAGGCCACCAGGCCGCGCCGGCGCAACAGCGTCTCGGCCGCCTTGTTCATCAACAAATCCGCCAGCGGCCGGGTGATCTCGTCGAGCGCGGCCAGCGCGGCCTGGAGGGACTTCAGATCGCCTGCGCCGCTTTCCGCGTTCTCCGCCGCCAGAACTTTTTCCACTTCGCGCGCGGCGGTCTCGATCCGCCGGCGATAATCCGTTTCGATTTCCTCCGCGCAGGCGGCGAGCGCCTTTTGGGTCGCGGCCAGCGTTTGCTCCGCCTTCAACTTTGCCTCGACCCAGCGGCGCGCCGCCAGGTCCGTGAAGGCGTGCTCCACCGATTCCTCAACCATTTGCCGCACCGCCGCGTCGTCCACGTCCACGGCCGACTTGATTTCAACGATCTTTTCGCGGCCGGTTTTGACGTCCCGGGCCAGCACGTGCAGGATGCCGTCGGCGTCAATTTCAAACTGCACGCCCACGCGCGGCATCCCGCGTGGCGCCGGCTCGAACTCGATGGTGAACCGGCCCAGGCTCCAATTGTCCCTGGCCCGCTCGCGTTCGCCCTGCAGGACGTGGATGAGCATCGAGCGCTGGTGGTCCGCGGCGGTGGTGAACATCTCGCCAGCCTTGATGGGAATGGTCGAGTTGCGGGGAATCAGGACGTTCATCAGGCCGCCAAACGTCTCAATGCCGAGCGACAGGGGCGTCACGTCCAGCAGCAGGACGTTCTTGAAACCGCCGGACAAAATCTCGGCCTGAATGGCCGCGCCCAGCGCCACCGCTTCGTCGGGGTTTTGCGAGGTGTTGAGGCGGGGGCGCCCCGATGCGGCGGCGTCCGGAGATTCCACGCAGCCAAAAAGGTCGCCGGCAAATTTCCGGACCAGCGGCATCCGCGTCTGGCCGCCCACGAGAATGACCTGGTCCAAGTCCTTCGGCTCGATCTTGGCGTCCGCCAGTGCCCGGAGACAATGTGTTCGCGTGCGGGCGATAAGGTCGCGCGAGAGATTTTCGAGTTCGGCGCGCGTCAGCGTGCAGCGGAAGGAAAAATCCAGCGTGATAAACGGCAGGGCGATTTCGACCTCGGTTTCCGTCGAAAGGCGGATCTTGGCCTGCTCCGACGCCTCCCGCAGCCGGGAGAGCAAGGCCGGTTCGGCGGCCTGTCCGGCGAGTTGTGGCCCGCCGGCGGCGGCGACTCGTTCCGCCAGAAAATCCATCAGCCGCCGGTCAATGTCATCCCCGCCCAGCCGCGTGTTGCCGTGGGTCGCCAGCACATGGAAGACGCCCCCGTCCAACTCCAGGATCGAGAGATCAAACGTGCCGCCGCCCAGGTCATAGACGGCGATTCTCGATTGCTCCCGCAGCTTGTCCAGGCCGTAGGCGAGCGCGGCGGCGGTCGGTTCGTTCAGGATGCGCTCGACGACGAAGCCGGCCCGTTCGCCGGCCCGCTTGGTCGCGCTGCGCTGGGCGTCATTGAAATAGGCCGGCACGGTGATGACCGCGCGCGCGACCGGCTCGCCAAAATAAGCCTCGGCGTCGCGTTTCAATTTCTTGAGAACCTCGGCGGAAATCTCCTCGGGCAAAAGGTCCCGGCCATGGACGGGAATCGTCACCGGGCCGCCGGCGCAGTGCAACGGATAGGTCACCGCCTTTTCCTCCTCGGCCATTTCCGGGCCGCGCCGGCCGATGAAGCGTTTGACGGAATACACCGTCTCCGCCGGTTTCAAGACGCGGACGTGGTTGGCTTCGTGCCCGACCACCGGCGCGGCCTCCGCCGACGGGAAATGGACGACCGAGGGCGTCAACCGCCGGCCGCGGGCGTCCGCGATGACCAGCGGGATGCCCGAGTCCACCGTGGCCACCAGCGAATGGGTCGTGCCCAAATCTATGCCGACGATCCTGCTCATGGTTTCTTGAGACGATGAAGAGTTGAAGCGTTAAAGCGCGCGCGTTCAACAAAATTTTCAGGCCGCGTCCGCTTCAACGCTTTAACGCTTCACGCTTCAACCCCCAGCGCCTATGTTTTGGGCATGAACTGCGTGGTCACGGCCGGGCCGACCTACGAGCCGCTGGACGACGTGCGCCGGCTCACGAATTTTTCCACCGGCCGCCTCGGCGCGGAACTGGCCAATTTTCTCGTGGCGCGCGGGCACCGGGTCACTTTGCTCATCGGGGAAATGGCGACCTACACCGGCCCGCGCCGCGCGCAGCAGATTGAGTTTTATTCCACCACGGCGGACTTGCGAAAAAAAATGAAGGCCGTCTGCCGGAAAGGGACAGACGCCATCCTGCACGCCGCGGCGGTGAGCGATTTTGCCTTTGGCAAGGTGCGGAAGCGGTCCTCCCACGGCGCCTGGACGGTCATCCGGTCTGGAAAGATTTCCACGCGCCATGGACTGCTGCTGGCGGAGATGGCGCCGACGCCCAAGATTCTTCCCGAACTGCGCGGCTGGCTGCCGGCGGCCAAAATCGTCGGCTGGAAATACGAGGTGGAAGGCGGGCGCGCGGACGCCCTGGCCGCCGCCCAGGAACAACTGGTCCGGTGCGCCGCCGATTTGTGCGTGGTGAACGGCCCGGCCTACGGCAGCGGATTCGGTTTGCTGGGTAAAAAAGGCGCGCCGGCGCACCTGGCGGATCGGCTGTCGCTGTTTGGCGCCTTGGAGAAGTTCGTTCGGGCGCCGTGAAATACGGCTCACGTGCGGTTCCCAATCTGTGATTTGCGCGACTGCGGAACCTTTCAAGTCGCCCGCAAATCGCATGTTGCAAACCGCCGATCCGGTCACGCCTCGAAATTTTTCAACCGTAGCAGCCCCAGCTTCAGCGGCAGCCAGCCGATCACGAATGAGAGCAGCACGAAGCCGGCGATGCTTTCGACCGCCCAGTCGGCGTGCGCGTGCCAGCCGCCGGCGCCGAAGAGCAGCAGCGCCACCGAGGCCAGGACGTAAGCCGAACTCAACACCAGGCAGAGTGTGCCGCCGAAACCGCTGACAATTTTGCCCGGATTGTTTTCCTTCAAATTCGGATACAAGACGCCCAGGCCGACGGCGGCGCCGTTGAGGGCATAGGTCATCACGGCGACGACCGCGCCGAAAAACGCCACGCGGCTCCAGGGCATGCCCAGCAGCCAGCACGAGAGCGTGATCAGCCCCAGCGTGACGGCCAGGGACATGGAACCGGCCAGCCAGAATTTGACCTTCACCACGCGCGCCAGCCCCATCGGCGCCAGGCCCACGATCCACAGCCGCCGGCCCTCGAGCGAAAATTGCGGAAAGACGAACCGCGTGGTCAGCGTGGCCAGGTTCAGCGCGCACGCCGTCAGGTTCAAAAAGGCGATGAGGTTGACCCAAAAAGGGCTGTCCAGTTGGTGGGTGAAGTTGCGGAGGTTGAGGATGTACACGCCCAGCAGGCCGAAGAGCATCACCGACTGGCCCCATTGCGTCGTGTCCCGCCAGAACATGCGCAGGTCCTTGAGGGCCAGGGCGTGCGCGTCGGCGCCTGCCCAGAAGCACCGGGCGGCGATTCTTTCGAGCGCGCCCGGACGGTGTCCCCCGGTCCGGCGGCGCCGCCAGCGCCATCGGCCGGCGCCGCCGCGGCTTTGCACCGCCGAGGCCGTGTCGTAAAAAATACGTCCAAAGCGCGTGAAGGCGAGGCAGCCGAAGAAGAGGGTGTAGCTCAAGAGCACCGCCGCGAAAAACACCGAGCCGCGCAGGATACCCTCGGCCCATTGCAGCACGCTGCTGGAAAGCCAGTAGCTCGGCAGGAACGGGAAGAGGGTGAAGCGCGTGCGGGCCAGCAACTGGTTCAGCGCCTCGAGCGTGCGCTGGTTCAGCACGTTGCTGTCCGCCGCCCGCGCCTTCCACCAGAAGGCGGCCAGCGCCAGCAACACCAGCGCCGTGGCGAGCAGCGCGACCTGAAAACTGCGCCGGTCCAGGAACCGTCCGATCCCGATGGCCAGCCCGGCGCCCAGGACGCCCGGCAGCACGATGAACAGCGCCGTGAGGCCGACCGTGACCAGGTAAAAGTGCCAGGGCACGCCCCGCACCAGGCCGAAGGCGGCCAGGAGCGGCGCGATCAGAAACAAAAACGCCCAGGACGCCAGCAGCGTGGATTCGATGAATTTCCAGCGGAAGACGGTTTGCGTGGAAACCGGCAGCGTCAGGAGAAACGCCGTTTCGCGGTTGCGGAACAGGTTGGTGTAACTGATGACCAGGTTGCTCAGGAGCAGCAGCCCGAACAGAAACGCGAACAGTACATACATGAGCCGCTCGGTGAGCACCGCGCCCAGTCCGGGAAACTTGGCGACGAATTTCATGCCGCGGTAGAACAACTCAAACGACAGGACCAGGTAGCTGGCGACAAAGAGCGCGATGACGCCGGTGAGCAGGCGGGACTGGTCGCGCAAGGCCAGCAGCCGCCGCCAGCCGTGCAGCGCGTTGACGCGCAACAACAGGAACAGCGGGAGGATGGACATCCGGGCGGTCATGGTTGGGTCAGGCGTCAACCCGCGGCGGTTCCACGCCGGTGACCGGTGTTTGGCGTAGCGCTCTCCGCCGGAGGCGTCCTCGGCTGAAATGTTGGCTCGAACATGGCCGGTTGCATTCCCGCAAATCCAATAACCCAATCCCGCGAGCGGGACAAATTCAAATGGAAAATTCAAACCGCTGGACTGGTCGCCCGGTTCTTCCTAGGCTGGGCGCATGGCTTTGTCAAATCCCCGGAATGGCCCCGTCTCGCGCGCCGTTTTCGGCCGGATACCGGACGGCCGGACGGCGGAGCTTTACACGCTTCGCAATTGCCGCGGCATGGAGGCGCGCATCACCAATTACGGCGGCATCGTGGTCTCGCTTACCGCGCCCGACCGCGCCGGCGGATTCGCCGACGTGGTGCTGGGCTACGAGCATCTGGACGGTTACCTCAAGGCGAGCCCCTACTTTGGCGCGCTGGTGGGACGTTACGGAAACCGGATTGGCGGCGCGACGTTCACGCTCGACGGTCGGACCCATGCGCTGGCGAAAAACAACGGGCCCAACTCCCTGCACGGCGGACTGAAAGGCTTTGACAAGGTGCTGTGGGAAGCCGAGGCCGCCGAAACCGCCACCGGCCCCGCTCTCCGGCTCCGTTATTTGAGCCGGGACGGCGAAGAAGGTTTTCCGGGCAACCTGTCCGTGGAGGCGGTTTACACGCTGACCGACGGCAACGAGCTGCGGCTGGATTTCACGGCCACCACCGACGCGCCGACGATTTGCAATCTCACCCAGCATTCCTACTTCAATCTGGCGGGCGCGGGCGACGTGTTAAAGCACGAGATTCAAATCCACGCGAGCCGCTTCACGCCGGTGGACGCCGCGCTCATTCCCACCGGCGAGTTGAGGCCGGTGGACGGCACGCCGTTCGATTTCCGCAAACCGGCGCCCATCGGCGCGCGCCTCCGGGACGACGACCCGCAACTCGAGTTCGCCCGCGGTTACGACCACAACTGGGTGGTGGACAAGCCGCCCGGCCAACTCGGCCCGTGCGCGCGAGTGTTCGAGCCGGGCAGCGGCCGAATTTTGGAAGTGTGGAGTACCGAATCGGGGGTGCAATTCTACACCGGCAATTTCCTGGACGGCTCAATCGTCGGCAAGGGCGGGCGGGCCTACGAACAACACTCGGCGTTTTGCCTGGAGCCCCAGCATTTTCCCGATTCGCCCAACAAGCCGGCGTTCCCGAGCGCCGAATTGAGACCCGGTCAAGTCTATCGGAACACCATCCTGCACCGGTTCCCGGAGAAATAAAATGCGCGGGATGCGCCCGGGGATTGGCCGCCCGCGCCTGCGGACCGCTAATCGCCCAGACTGGTTCCCACGCGGCGCGCGGCCTCCACCCAGGGGTGATCGGGCGGAACGGTTTTGCGTTTGCCGGCCACCTTTTCCAACGGCACCGGCTCGGTGCGGTCGCCGCGCGCGGCCACCATCACCCCAAAAACCCCTTCGTGAATCAAATCGGCGCAGACGCTGCCCAGGCGCGTGGCCAGCAGGCGGTCGGCGGGCGAGGGCGTGCCGCCGCGCTGGACATAGCCCAGGATGGTCACGCGCGATTCCAGGCGCGTCAACTCCTCGAGTTGCTTGGCCAGCCGCAGCGTGTGGCCGGTGTGCTGCGCCTCCAAGGCGGCCAGTTCCAGCTTGGCTTCGTGTTTTTCCTTCTGGTTGCGCGCCCGCTCCTTGCGCGCCTCGGCGGCGGCATACGCGCGCGCGTCGTCCCCGGCCATCGCGCCCTCGGCGACGGCCACGATGCTGAAATTCGTGCCGGCCTTGCTGCGGCGGCGGATGGCGTTGGCGATTTTCTGGATGTCGTAGGGGATTTCCGGGATCAGAATCACGTCCGCCCCGCCGGCGATGCCCGCCCCCAGCGTCAGCCAGCCGGAGCGGTGGCCCATGATTTCGGCCACGATGATGCGATGATGGCTGTGCGCGGTGCTGTGCAGCCGGTCAATCGCCTCGGTGGCGATGTCCAGCGCGGTGGCGAACCCGAAGGTCGCGTCGGTCAGGGCCACGTCGTTGTCAATGGTCTTGGGCAGGGTGACGATGTTCAGGCCGGCCTGGGCCAGGCGCAGCGCGTTTTTTTGCGTCCCGCCGCCGCCCAGGCACACCAGCGCGTCCAGGCCGTAGCGTTTGTAATTTTTGACGATGACCCCGGTCATGTCGTGGAGGCGCCCGTCAATGGTCATACGGTGGGGCTTGTCGCGGCTGGTTCCCAGGATGGTGCCGCCCACGGTGAGGATGCCCGCCAGGGTGGTCTTGTCGAGCTTGAGCCGCCGGTCTTCGACGAGGCCGCGGAAGCCGTCGCGGAAGCCGATGATTTCCATGCCGTAAAATCCCAGCGCGGTCTTGCCGACGCCGCGGATGGCCGCGTTCAGCCCGGGGCTGTCGCCACCCGCCGTCAAAATGCCGATGCGTTTGGTCCGGGGCATTGCCGCAGTGAAATTAACTGTGCAACCAATTTTCTGTCGAGCGAAAGTTCCGGTTTTTTTTCAAAGCGAAATGGGCGGCAGGCACCCGCCGATCCACTGGCGGGCACGTTGTTGGAAGGAAGTGGACGCCGATGAAACCACCGCGCATTTCTGGCAGGAGCTTTATGGCGACACGGGCAAACGGATTGAAATGCATGAGAAATTTCCGGTGGACAAAGGTCATCAGAATGATTTGGAGTGCGTGACGCGTCGGCGCTTTGAAAGCAGTGACACGTCACCGCAGTCCAGGGAAACTTGAGCCTTCCGGCGGGATGGGCGCACTGGCGAAGGCCGATTGCCCACGGGGGCGCATTTTGCTTTGGCCAGGAAGGAAGCCTTGCACGGCAGCGGTTTCAACGCAAAGATGCGGAGACGCAGAGGTTGACACGAATTGCACGAATTGACACGAATGAAAGCCTCGGCAGAGGCGACCGATAATGGCCCACGGTTTTAACCGTTGGTTTAAACTTTAAAAAAATTTCACCGGCATCCCATAGCGCAGTGAATCGGGGGCAAAACGGTCGTGTTTCCGTGGAAACGGAAGGGTCTTGCAGAGAACAACGTTAAGAGTTTTCGACGCGCTTACAGGAACGACAATGAGAATTTGCGGATGGTGTTGGCGGGCTGTCCCATAGCGGTCCAGCAGGTCCAGCAAAGCCCATTTCTTCCACCGCGAGGTGCGGATCAACGTAAAGAGGCGCGAGAAACTGTGGCTCCAGTCCGACAGGAAACTCAAGTGGCGCAACAGCAGGTAAACCAGCAACGCCGTCCAGATCTGCCAGCGCACGGCGCTAAGGTCGCCGGGCTGGTATGCGGAGGTTTCCCGTCGGCTACCCGAACAATACCCTGACGCGCCGGTCGAGATCGTTGATCCCCACACACCTATTAAGCCCGAATCGTCAATAGGAAAATGAAGGGATGCACGGAATCTTTTGGAAACCGCGTAACGGACTCCAGAACGGGAACTCCGACTTAATTTCGGTTTGCAGCGCGGATGCGGAGCATCCGGCTAAACACCTATTGGGACT
>JAGWMQ010000066.1 GCA_028873125.1 Verrucomicrobiota bacterium
GTTTTTGACCCCTTGCATCGAATCTGAAAGTATGAAATACTGAATCCATGACCAAGGTCGTCAACATCAATGACCGCGGCACCCTGACCCTGCCCAAGGAAATGCGCCGGCGCCTGGGCGTCAACGGCAACGCCCAGGTGGTGGCCGAGGAAACCGACGAGGGCGTCCTCTTGCGCCCCGGCGTCACCTTCCCCGTCGAGGTGTATTCCGAGAGGCGGCTCTCTGAATTCCGCCGCAACAACGAGGAGGCATTGGCCCGCTATCGTTTCAAAAGGAAATGAGGATATTCCTGGACGCCAATATCCTCTTTTCCGCCGCGCAACCGCACAGCCGGATGCGCGCTTTTTTGGAAGTCCTGTTTGACCGGGCGGACTGCCTGACCAACGCCTACGCCCTGGAGGAAGCCCGGCGCAACTTGGAATTGAAATTCCCCGAAGGCTTGAAGACGCTGGAACTGTTGGCCGGACGGTGCCAAATGGTCTCGCAATTGGCGACGGACCTGGACGTTAAATTGCCCCTCAAAGACGCGCCGATCCTGGGCGGGGCCGTTGCCGGTCGCGCCACGCATTTGCTCACCGGCGACCAGAAGGATTTCGGGAAATTTTGGGGCAAAACGATTCAAGGCGTCAAAATCGTCTCCCCCAGGATGCTGGCCGGCGAACTGGTCAAACGCGGCTGGCTTTGATTTCCACAGGCGGATTTCGAGCGAGTCTGGTATTCTGGTATAATACCCTCCAGAACATTCTGTTCTTCACAATCCCTCTTGCTGACAAAAATGCCGTCCGCGCTTCCGGCGAGAGAGTAACCAAACACCGAAAGCAACCCGTGCAACCGGGTGGACGGCGGAAAGAGAGTAACCGTGAAAGATAACAATGCAACTCTGTCGTTGCTGGAACGATTGAAAACCGAAATGCCGGAGATTTGGGGTCAAGCCCAGGTCGTCGGCAGATGGGTCTGGCTGGAGTTCAACGTCCCGCCGGTCGGCGAAATCCGGGCCAACCTCAAAAAGCTCGGCTTCCACTGGAACAGCCAGCGCAAATGCTGGCAGCATCCGTGCGGTGTTCCCCGCCCGCGCGCCGGCAGCGACCCGCGCTCGTATTATCAGGTCACACCGGCCGGCAACATGGTCATGAACGACACCATCAACCCCAAGGAATACAAGGTTGTAGCCTTGCGGGAGTGTCCGGTGCCTGAGCAAATGCAAATATGCGACACGCCCGAGACAGCGGCGAAGTACTGGCGGCTTCATATAGCCACCAACCCGTATTTCGACCCGGAGCGGGAAACCCTGGCCGTGGTCATGCTCAATACCAGGAGAAGGGTCAAGGGCCACCAGTTGGCCACCATCGGCACGATGGATACGACACCGTCGCCACATACTCGCCCGTCGGCAATCCGGTCAACGTCGCCGGCAGGCTGCCGTCCGCCACAGCCTGTCCATCAGCCGATTCCAGCCGGAAAGTGGCTTCTTTTTCGTTGCAGGTGAGGCACAAGGCCCCGAATCGCGGCGCGAAGGCGCAAATTGTGGGCAAATTCGCCAACACCCCCGCATTCTGCGTTTGCGACCAGTGTGGATATTCGGCGCGCATGGTGTATTGATCGGTTGGCACCGTCAGATTTGTGCCGGCGCAATCGTAAAGTGTGGTTGAGAATTCCGGGCCGGTTATGGTGATGGTTGGCGCTGGTGGCGTCGCTTGGACGCTCAATGTTCCCATGCTCCGCTTCAACTCGATTTCGCCCAAATTATGCGGCCCATACCAGACGAACAGGTTCGTGGAAAAGGCATCCGCCTTGGGATTGGTGAGGTCAAAGGTGTGGTTGCCCAGCGGGATGCGTTCGCCGTTGACGGCCGGTTGGCCGTCGAAGGTCGCCGGCGCCAGTTGTTGGAGCGCATCAAGCAAGCCTTCAATGGCGGCGGCTTGCGCTGGATAATGAAAAGGACTGGTCAACTGCCAGGCGCCCCGGACACGTTCGACATCAATTCCCGGCGCGCCGGAGGGAATGATCCGGATGCCAGTGACCGCCGCTGGCCGCAAGGCCGGTAAGAGAGCTTTGGGTCCGGCCGCAGCCGGATGCAGGAAGAGATGGAGGAAGAGAACGAGTGCAGACAGCGTTCCGGCGATCACAAGCCAAACACCGGTGGTATTCGAGTTCATTGGTTCTGGCGAAAAAGCGAACCGCCGGGCCGCATCAGCCTCGGTCTGGCGGTCAGATTCGGTTGTGCCCGGCGTTTTGCGCGCCTAAACCACCTTTCCTTTCACCATACCGCTCCCGACAAGCCGGGCGGCGTTGCAAACACCGCCCGGCCCCCTTCCGGGTGTTCCTCAGTTCCCCACCTTTTGCAAAGGCGTCCTTGTTTGTTCCTCACTCTTGCCTTCGCAAAAATCTCCCTGGCGCGCTCGTGTCAGGTAATCGCCTGCATTCTAGCTCCTGCCAAATTGAAGTTCGGCGTGTTTCAACATTTTCACGTCTCCTTTTTTACGCACGGCCCTCTTTTTCGGCCGCGTGTACGCCGGCCTGCGGCTTAAACGTTGTCAGCGATGTAAAAACGGTCTCGATGGCAGCAAGCAGTTGCACGGTGTCGAGCGGCTTTTCCAAAAAGGCCGCCGCGCCTTGGCGAAGACATTCGGCCTTCACTTCGGGACTGCCGAACGCGCTCAACACGATGATTGGCAAAACGGGAAAAATCTGGCGGATGGAATAGACCAGCATCATTCCGTTCAGGAGCGGCATTCGCAGGTCGGTGATGACCAAATCAATCTGTTTTTCGCGCTTGCTTAAAATTTCAATCGCATCGCCGGCCCATTTGGCGGTGATCGTCGTTGCGCCTTCGCGGGTCAACACCCGGTCGAGTGCGCGCAACATGCCCTCGTCATCGTCTGCAACGAGGATGTTCTTGTTGAGGATGCTTTGCATCAGTTCTCCACTGTCATTGCAGGAGCGATGCCAATAAAAGCAGTTGGCTGCAACTCCGGTGTCTGCAGCCATCTGCGCAGCGAAACGCTCCATGAACCGATGGAGGAAACCTATCCTTATGCCAGCGTGGCAGCTTGGCCACTGCCAATTTGGCCGATGTCCTTACTGGATGGAATTCGGGAAATGCCGGTACATCGTGCGGGGCGGGATGCCCAGCATTCGCGCAGCCTTGAGCCGATTGCCGGCGCACCGTTCTATCGTCGCTTGCACCAGCCTTTTAGTGGCCTCCTCCGCGGTGGTGCCGATAGGAATGGAAAGGCAGGAACCTTCCGCCGCCTTCAAATGTTCTTCGGATGAGCCGGAGGCCGTGGGTGCAAACGCGAAGCTGCCGATCACGTCATCCTGCGCCAGCGCCACGGCCAATTGAAGAACATGTTCGAGTTCGCGGACGTTGCCCGGCCATGAATGGGCCGTCAGTTGTTCGAGTGCTTCCGGAGCGATGGAGCGAACCGACTTGTTCATGTCGGCGGCGAATCGCCGCAGGAAGTGGCCGGCCAGCAACGGAATGTCGTCCCGGCGTTCGCGCAGTGGCGGCAGCACGATTTGCATGGTGTTGATCCGGTAATAAAGGTCGTGCCGGAATTTTCCCTCCTGAATGGCCTTGGGAATGTCGGCATGGGTGGCGCAGAGCAGCCGCACGTTGACCCGGGTTTCCTTCGTGCCGCCCAGCCGTTGAAATCGGCCGTCCTGTAACACGCGCAGCAGTTTGGCTTGCAATTGCGGACTCATCTCGGCGATTTCGTCCAGCAGCAACGTGCCGCCGTCGGCCAGATCAAACTTGCCGGGCCGGGCGGCGTGGGCGCCCGTGAATGCGCCTTTTTCATGCCCGAACAGCTCGCTCTCCAGCAGGGTTTCCGGGATGGCGGCACAACTGATTTTCAGGAGCGGCCGGTCGCGGCGCTCGCTCAACTGGTGCAGGGCATTGGCGACAATCTCTTTGCCGGTGCCGCTTTCCCCTTGGATGAGCACGTTCACATCCGTCGGGGCAACTTGGCGGATGAGTTGTTTGAGCGTCTGGATCGCCGGACTGCCGCCGATGAGCGCATCCAGGCCGCGTGCCTGTTGAAGTTGCTGCCGGAGCCGGCGGTTTTCGCCAGCGAGCCGCTGCTTTTCAAGCGCCTTGGCCACCGTCTTCAGCAAGGCGAGGCTGTCCAGAGGCTTTTCGATGAAGTCATAGGCCCCGCATCGCATCGCTTCGACCGCTTTTTCGACGCTGCCATGGCCGGTGATCACGACCGCCTCGGCTTCGGGTTGGAGTTCCCGGACCTGTTTCAGCAAGGCAATACCATCCTGGTCCGGCAGCCGCAGGTCGGTGACCACGAGCGCGACGCGGTGTTGCTTCAACGCCTCGACCGCCGCCGCGGCGGAAGGCGCGCTGACGACGGAGTAGCCCTCGGCGGCGAGCACCTTTTCGGCGGCCATGCGCAGCCGTTCGTCGTCGTCCACCAACAGGATGTCCGGTTGGGCGGCCATGTCAGGAGTTTTCCATAATCGGCAGAAAGAGGGTGAAGGTGCTGCCCTTGCCGGCGGCGCTTTCGCACTCCACATGGCCGCCGTGTTCGACGGCAATCTGCTGGACCAACGCCAGGCCGAGGCCGGTGCCCTGCGGTTTGGTGGTGAAAAATGGCGCGAACACCTGGCGCCGTTGTTCCTCATTGATGCCTTTGCCGGTGTCCGCCACGCGCAACCGGACTTGGCCGCCTTCGCGCCAGGTGCCGACGGTCAATTCGCCGCCCTCGGGCATGGCGTCCAGGCTGTTGCGGATCAGATTGAGCGTCGCCTGCCACAGTTGTTCCCCGTCGGCGCTGATGGCGGTCAGGGCCGGATCAAAGGCGGTGCGCAGCCGGACGTTGGCCACGGCGAATTCGCCGTTCATGAACGCCAGTTTCTCGCCGAGAAACGCGTTTAGCGCCAGGGAACACCGCCGCAGTTTGGGCAGCCGGGCAAATTGCAGATAATCCCCGATGACTCGCTGGATGCGCCGGACCTCCGCCCTCATGTCATTCACCAGTGCGCAGCCTTCTTCCGCGGAATGAGCGGAGGCGCCCGCCAATTTCTCAATTTCCTTCTGGATCAAGTCGAGGTTCAGGGTGATGGAGCCCAGCGGGTTGCGGACTTCATGAGCGACCTGCGCGGCCATCATGCCGACGGTCGCCAGCCGCTCCGCCTGGAGATTGGCCGCTTCCAGCCGTTTGCGCTCGGCGATTTCCTGCTGCAGCGCCGCCGTGCGCCGCTGCACCGTGTCTTCCAGATGATAATGCGCGGATTGGAAGGCGGTGAGCAGATAGATGACCACCACGAAAAACAGCAGCAACATCAACCCATTCCAGTAGTGGGTCAACGGATGCGTGTAGCCAGGGCCTGACAGCCGGTCAGCCAGGAACCAGGCCAGGGTGCTGGCCAGCGCCACCGCGGTTCCCGCTTTGCGTCCAGCCCCCCAAGTTGCCCAGCAGATCGGCGCCAGGTACATCGCCGACAAGGCCAGGTCGCGTCCCGTCATGTAATCCAGAAAGCCAATCAGCAGCACCAACGCCAATGCCAGAAGCACAACCACTGCTTTGGGCAAGGACAGCGAAAACGCTTTCAGATTGCTCATCAAGATCTCTTTCTAGCACTGTATCAGACAAATCAAAACGTCTTTTGCTCAAAGAGCGACTCCGATGGGAACCATTCCGGTCAAACTGAAAATCCGGCGGAGGAATAGCTTCTCCAACGAATTTGAAGCGATTGCGACAGCCTCGGTCAGGCGTTGGCGCTGGAAGAAGTCCAGCGAAGGCCGGGTGACGGCATGGACGAGGCCCTGGCACAACACCGATGCCAACGTCAGACAAAATTGCGACCAGGCCGCGCCGTTACCTTCCTGGTTTGAGGACCAGCGCACATTGGACCAGGTTGAAATGGTCGCCTCGGTCGAACACGCACCAGAGGGTTTTTCCGTCCGAACCCATCCACTTGGCCGGAAACGTGTGCAAATAGGCGGGTCTCTTCTTCTCCGCGGGCGAGTAGGTCCATGCCGGGAAATCCTCGGCGTAAGCCACCGTCCGCCAGGGCCCCCAGAGATGTCGGCTTTCAAAAAGGCCCCAGTCGCCTTGTTCCTCGTGGGTGGTCGCCGCCAGGAGAAAACGCCCGACGGCCGGATCATACACGCAGGTGCTGCCCCAACTGATTCCCGCAGGGTTGAAGAAAACCGGTTTCATTTCGTCAATGTTGCCGGACCATCGGGGAGCTTGCTCGGTGCCCGCGAAGTATTGATAGGCTGCGAGGTCTTCGATCCGGCCGGCTTTGACGCGGAACAGATACAAGCGATCGTCATGCACCCGGCGGAGGCCGTTATCGGAAAGGCCATATACATAACCTTCCGGGCTCAGGTGATTATCCCGGCCGAATTGAACCAGGCCGGGAAAGGCAAAAGCTTTGTGGGATTTTGGGAAGATCCACCCGCAGTTTGTCCATGTGCGACCCCCGTTGCGGGATTTCCACAAGCGACATCGGTTCCATGCTCCTTGTTCGCTGACGTAAAGGTAAAGGCCGCCATCGGCCGCGATCATCGTGGCCTTGCCCTCGGTCGGCTTTTGGCGCGAGACGGCTTTCCAGCCGCCCCAGACATTGATCCCTTTCCAGTGCGGCGGAGCCCCGATGATCCTCGCCACGCCGAGCGAAACCCGGCCTTTCTGGTCTGTGCCGCCAAACCCACCACCGTCACCCCAGGCAGCGTAGAGATGACCGTCGCCAGCCCAGGCGCAGGACCAGATGTCGCTTCCTTCAGCGCTTCGCTGAAGCGTCTGCCTGTCAAAGCTGATTCCGGCGAGGAGGTCGCTTCGCGGGTAGGGCGGAGCCGGCTCCGCAACCGCCCCGACGGCGACGGCCAGGGCGAATGGAAGGATTGACCGCCTTTCCAGGATTTTCATGGAGAAAATTATTCAACAAGCCCGACAAACCACCATACAGCGTCGGTCGCAAACGCCGCAAGACTGTCGTGCGAGCGCGCCAGGCAAGGTCGCGCTCGTTCAGCCACCCGCGCCGGCGCCGGTTCATGCCTGGCATTCTACGCCGCAACCCTGAAGTGGCGATTGAATTTTGACGAAGTTTCACGAGTTGAAGACCGGACGATTTTCCGCCGCATCGCAATCGGGGCAGCGGACTCAAAATCTTCTCTCCAACGGAAAACGGGCGTCGTGGTTCATTCACCTGCTTGGTGAAGGGGGATGATGACTTGCAGTGAACAGGCCGATAGGTCCCTATTCAAATAAGGTTTCAAAAAACAAGGGATGAGCCTCTCAAATGGGAAGAACAGCCCCGGCCCCAAAACACCGCTCCGTCATCCGGCGTTCTGGCTGGTGTCCGTGCTTGTGGGGTTGGTGGCGCGGTTGGGCGCCGTGGTTTTTCGCGGATTGATCGGCTGGTTTCATATTCTCCTGTTTATGGGAAGATTTTCCTTCATTTAAAACGCCAAGCTGCACACGCCGACGAGTCCATGGGAACCGTGGGTGATTCTGGTCCCTGTCGTCGGGGCTTTGGGCGTCGCGTACCTGGTCCGGACCTTCGCGCTGGAAGCCAAAGGCCATGGCGTACCGGAGGTGATGGAGGGGGTTTATTATCAGAAAGGCGTCATTCGTCCGATTGTGGCGGTGATCAAATCGCTGGCGTCCGCGCTCTCGATTGGCAGCGGCGGCTCGGTGGGGCGCGAAGGGCCGATTGTTCAGGTGCCCATGCATCCGTTAGTCGGCAAAATCTGCCGCATCTTGAGTAAAAATCTCCTGTGCGGGCCGGGTCCAGTTGCCAAGGCCTCCTCGCCGCCCTCACTGGGTGGGTCGCCACTACACGCGCCTTTGAAAACCGTGGCGGTCCAATCCCCAGCAAATCCGCCTCGCCGCCCCTGCCCGACCCGCGAAAATTTTCAAAACCCGTTCCCAGTTGCGGAAGTCGGGTTAAGCCGATCGCACATGTTACGCGGCCACGAGTTCGCGGCTGGCCGCATAAATGCGCGTCTGCCTTTCAAGCTGGCGCAGGAGCGCGGCGGCTTTCTCCTCGAACAGCAGCGGAAACACCAGCAGCGGAAAGCCGCTCATCCAGGCCAGCGCCGCCGCCTCATTGGCCGCGCGCCGCAACGGGGCATTCAACTCCGGCGCCGGTGTCCCGCCCAATTCCCGGGCCAGCAGCCGGTTTTTGAGTTGCTCGAATTCCGCTTCCAGCGCGGCGCGAAAAGGCGCGGGCGGATGGGGCCGCAGGTCGAACCGGGTCTCAGCCGCGAATTCGGTCGGCACGATGGTCTTGGTCTTGTTCATGTCTTTTCTTTCCTCTTGCTTGGGTTTGGGTCGAAAAATCCAAAACCCGCGATTGACGGGCAATCGCGGGTTTTTTGAAGGAAATCTGTGTCTCGACTTGACTCACCATTTCGTTCCCACGATGCCCCGATGCCGGCAGGCGCTCGTCCGGATGGACATGCGCCCATCGGGCTGCGCGTGCTTCAGCATGGCTTGAGCCAACGTGGTTTTCATATTCGACCGGGCAAGAATAACACCCCGGCGCCGGATATGTCAAAAACTTTTTTCACGCCGCAAATTGCTTTTTTCAAGGCGGATTTGTAATTTGATGGCGGCATGAGCGACAAACCCTTGCGCATGGTCACGTGCGGCTGGTGCGAGACGAAAGTCTTCATCCCCGGCGACCTGCCGCCATTGGCGACGGTGCCCTGTAGCAAGTGCGGCCATCCGATCATGATGCCCATGATCCTGCGCCAGTTCGAACTGCGCAGCGTCGTGGGCTCGGGCGGCAACGGCACGGTGTACCGCGCCTGGGACATGACGCTGGAACGGTTGGTGGCCGTCAAGCTGATGAAGAAGGAGTTGCTGGAGGACGCGCTGGCGGCCGAGAATTTTTACCGCGAAGCCCGCGCCTGCGCCCGGCTCAACCACACCAACATCATCCACATCTACACCTTCGACGAATGGGAAGGGCTGCGTTACCTGGTCATGGAACTGGCCGACCGCGGCAGCCTCGACACGCGCATCGAAAAATTGCGGTCGCTGCCGGAATTGGAAGTGCTGGACATCGGCATCAAGATCGCCGACGCGCTGAACATGGCGCTCAAGCACAACCTGATTCACCGCGACATCAAGCCGGGCAACATCCTCTTCAACGAAGACCACGAGCCCAAGCTGGTGGATTTCGGCCTGGCGCGCCAGGCCGATGCCGATCAGGAATACTCCACCATCACCGAAGGCACCCCGTATTACGTCGCGCCTGAAAAAATCAAGCGCGAGCCGGAGACCTTTCTTTCGGACATGTACAGCCTGGGCGCGACGCTGTATCACGCGATGACCGGCCACACGCCGTTTGAAGCGCCGACGGTCGAGGAACTGGTCGCCGCGCAGGTGCAAACGCCGCTGACGCCGCCCAACCTCGTCGTGCCCGAGATCACCGCCACCACCAGCGACGCGTTGACCCGGGCGCTGGCGAAAAACCCGGCCGACCGGTTTTTGAGCTACGACGAATTCATCATGGCGCTGACCGCCGCGCGCAGCCAGTTGCTGGTCAGGCAGGCCCAGGCGCCCTCCGGCAAGTCCAAGAGCCTGACCAGTTGGTGGCGGCGTTGAGAGCCGGCCCGCCTAGTTCTGAGCGTCCGCCTTCGCCTTCTTCTTGCCGGCGTGAATGGTCCGGGCCTGAAGCTTGCCGTCGTCGGTTTTTTTGTAGGCGCCGCCGACCGCATCTCCCACGGCGAGATCACTGAGCGTGGCGGGTTCGCCGTTCTTGGTGATCCGGGTTTCCGAGGTGATGTCCAGCGTGCGCTTGCCGATGGTGAGGGTCATGGCGTTGGTGTCCACCGCGGCGACCGCGCCGCGGAACGGGACGAGGCCGGGGGCTCTTTTGTGTCGGGTGGATTGACCGGCCGTCGCGGCGGCGTTGGTGCTCTCTGCGCCGCGCGACGCGGCGGGGACGGCCAGGATGGCCGCGGCGAGCAGACCGAGGGTTGCAAGTTTGGCGATGTTCATTTTCATATCTGAATACGTTGTTGATTGTTGATTTCCGACGGAACGCCTTATGTTAAGCGAAGACCGTGAGAAATCAATCTTATTTTTGAGGGTATTTTGAGCGGACGCTGCTGCGGTTTGCAACCGCTGAAACCAGCGCATTGTGCGCCGCCGTCATTCAAAGTCCTGAGTTCCGAGAGCGACCTCGTTTTACCATGCGCCTTCGGTCAGCAGTTCAGTCACGTGCCGCGCCAAATCCTCGGCCAGCAGCGGCGCGGCCTGGCGTTCGGAGTCGGCCAGGTCGGTCCCGACGTGGACCAGCAGGTCGCCGCGGATGTCCTTGTCGAGCAGGAGCCGTCCGGTGTCGCGCTCGCGGGCGGTGACGTGCGCGGTGATGCCGATGCGGTAATTCTCGGCGGTGAGCACGTTGCCCGGCAGGTAACTGACGCCGTAACGCTGGTAGCGCGTGATCACCCCGCTGACGACGATGTCGCCGGGTCCGCGGGTGGCCAGGCGATAGGTGCCGTCGGTCTGCAGTTCCTCGCGCAGGGCCTGGGTGACGGCGTCGCCCAGGCGCGGTTGCAGCGTTTGGTTGTTGAAGGGCAAGACCTCGATGGTCTTGTCGCCGGCGGTGACGTCGTGGGTCGGGCCAAGCCGATAACCGGCGCAACCGGCCAGCAGCAGGGCCGCGGCGCACAAGGCGGGAGACCAGGCCGGGCGCATGTCAATCGGTGAAGGCCTTTTCCACGCGCGGTTTGAGCGCGGCGATGCGCTGGCGCGCCCGCGCGGCGTAGGGGGAATTGGGATTGATCTGGAGGACGGCGTTGTAATAGACCACCGCGCCGGCCCATTTTTTGCTCTTTTCATAAAACCGCGCGATGGCGAAATTGCCCTCCACCTGCTGCGCCTGGAGGGCGGCGATGGCCTTCTGCGACGTCGGCGCGCGCGGGTCGTTGGGAAAGAGCGTGAGGAAGTCCGTGTAAGTGTCAATGGCCTGTTTGGCGGTGCCCTGGTCGTATTCGGCGGTCTCCGCCTGTTTTTCGTAGGAGACGGCTTCGCGGTAGAGGGCGTCGGCGGCGATGACCGGCTGGTCGTGATAGCGGTCGGCGGCCAGCGCATAGGCCTTCACCGCCTCGGGATAATCCTTCTGCTTCTCCCGCGCCGCGCCGATCCGCAACTGCGCGTGCGGCGCCACGTCGCTGTAAGGCCCGCTCTTGACGATCTGGGCGTACATCTTGGCCGTTCTGTCCATGGACGGGAAAAAGGGGATGTAATTCCACAGCCGGAACCATTCGCCGTTGAGAAAGCGGCCGGCAATTTCGTACTGCCGCCACAGCACTTCCTCGTAATGGCTGCTGCGCGGATATTTTTCGACGATGACCTGGTAGGCCTTGAACGCCGCCTGGTCCCGGCCGTCCAGTTCCAGGCAGCGCCCGATGAGGTATTGTGCGTCGGGCGCATAATCGGACAGCGGCCAGAGGCGGACGAGCCGGTGGGCCGCCAGCAGCGCGATTTTGATGTTGTTATGGTCGAAGGCCTGCTGCGCCGCAGCCAGTTGGTCCTTGGCGCGGTCGCGTTGCCACAAGCGGCTCTGACCAAACGGGACGTAATACCAGCCTTCCCCCGGCGTATAAATCAACGGCGCCGGCGAGCGGAAGGGAAACCACACCAAGCCCCCAGCCACGGCCATCAGCAAAATCCAGCCTCGGTTCATGCGGCGACAGTAACGACGGGTCCGGGGCAAGTCAAGAAGGCGCACCATCCGGAAGGCGACACGAACGCGAGCCGGCCTTGGACGCCGGGCCTCATCCGCGATAGACGACCATCACGCCGAAATCCACCATCACCTTCTGCGTCCCCACGTCAAAGTGCTCGTAATTGATGACGTGCAGGCTGATAAGATTGGACTCGCCGATCTTGTTCAAAAACTCCGCCGTCCGCTCGTCGAACCGGTCGTGGCCCGACTCGATGCAACTGGCGTGGCGGATGACATGAATCCGGACCTGTTTGTCGGCACCCTTGGCGACGGCCTCCAGCGGCACGGCCGGGTGTTGGATCAGCGATTCAGACGGGCGATCGCGCACCGGCACCTTGAGGTGCATGGCCACCTTGGCGGCGGCGGAGGAGGCGATGGCATTGATGGGCTGGCCGGTCACAATCGTGCCGCCCGGCGGCGTGGCGGTCCCCGGCGGGCCCGGGATGGTGATCAGCTCGCCGCAGGTCGGGCATTTGATTTCGGCTCCCGCGCCGGCGGAATCCACGGACAACTCCTGTTCGCAATGGGGGCAGTTGAAGATGATTTCCATAAACTGCGATCGGTTGATTGGTTGAACTCAACTCAGTATAACCGCGGGACGCGTGGATGACCAGCAAAAACCGCGCAAAATTCCCGAAAAGCTTCGCAAAGCGCCCACCGCCGCAACTCCCGGTTCACTCCCACTCGATCGTTCCCGGAGGTTTGCTGGTGATGTCGAAGACGCAGCGGTTGACGCCCTGGACTTCGTTGACGATGCGGCCGGCCAGTTTCTCCAGGAGCGCATAGGGCAGTTTAACCCAGTCGGCCGTCATGCCATCCTGGGATTCCACGGCGCGGAGGGCGATGGTGTAGTCGTAGGTCCGCTCGTCGCCCATCACCCCCACGCTGCGCACCGGCAGGAGCACCGCGAAGCTCTGCCAGATTTTGTAATACCAGCCGCTGGCCTTCATCTCCTCGACGACGATGGTGTCGGCCTTGCGCAAAACGGCGCAACGCGACGGCGTCACCTCGCCCAGAATGCGCACCGCCAGGCCCGGACCGGGGAAGGGCTGGCGCAGGACCATCTCCCGCGGCAGCCCCAGTTCCAGTCCCAACTCCCGCACCTCATCCTTGAACAGGCGCCTCAGCGGCTCGACCAGCTCAAACTTCATTTTTTTGGGCAGGCCGCCGACGTTGTGGTGGCTCTTGATGAGCGCGGCGGGGTTGCCGGCGATGGGCACCGACTCAATGACGTCAGGATACAAGGTTCCTTGGGCGAGAAACTTGAACGGCCGGTTCCCCACCGCCGGTCGCCGGCTTTTTTTCAGCTCGATCACGGCGTCGTTGAAGACGGAGATGAATTCCCGGCCGATGATCTTGCGTTTGCGTTCGGGATCGGTCACGCCGCGCAACTTCGCCAGGAACCGTTGCGAGGCGTCCACGTATTTGAGGCGGATGTGGAAGTGCCTGCCGAAAACCTCGCGGACGGTTTCCGGCTCGCGCGCGCGCAGCAGGCCGTTGTTGACGAAAATGCAGGTCAATTGGTCGCCCACGGCCTGGTGCAGGAGCGCGGCGGCCACGCTCGAATCCACCCCGCCGCTCAAGCCGAGGATGACGTTGTCCGCGCCGACCTGCGCGCGGATTTCCTCCACCGCCTGGTGGATGTAGCCGCGCATCGTCCAGCTTTTGCCGCAGCCGCAGATGGCGTGAACGAAGTTGCCAAGGATTTCCTTGCCGCACGGGGTGTGGGCCACTTCGGGATGGAATTGCAGGCCGAAAAATTTCCGGCCGCGGTCCTCGATGGCCGCAAATTCGGAATTGCCGGTGGCGGCCACCGGCTTGAACCCGCGCGGCGGCTTGGTGAGCTTGTCGCCATGTGAATTCCAGACCTGGAGCGTTTTGGGGAGCCGGGCGAACAACGGGCACGCGCCGTCGGTCACGCGCATCGCCCCCTTGCCGTATTCGCGTTTGAGTCCTTTTTCGACCCGGCCGCCGAGGAAGTGGGCGAACAATTGCACGCCGTAGCAGATGCCGAGAATGGGGACGCCCAGCGCGAAAAGACCCGGGTCCGGCAGCGGGGCGTCCGGGGCATAGACGGATGCCGGACCGCCGGACAAAATGAGGCCCTGGGGGTTCAATCTGGCGATTTCCTTCGCGGGGGTGTCGTAACGGAAAATTTGCGAATAGACGCGACATTCGCGGATTCGCCGGGCGATGACCTGCGTGTATTGCGATCCGAAGTCGAGAATGACGATTTGCTCTGTCACCCGCCCATCATGGTCGGGCATGGCCAACTTTGTCTATCAATTCCGTCACCGGTGGAAGACGCGAAAAGCCGATGGCTTACTGCTTCACCACCTTGATGGTGCCCGTGTTCGGGTCATAGACGATTTTGTAGCCGAACGGGGCCTGCGGCATTTTGCCAAGGTAATTGGGGATCATTTCCTGGAGGGTTTTGGGATAATGGCCTTCGGCGGCGGCATATTCCTGAATCGCGTGGTTGACATACGCCAGATCAATCTGCTTTTCGGCGTATTTCTGCGCCTGGCCCACGGCGCCCAGATAATCCACCGGGGCGGTGATGGGATTGCCGCTGGCGTAGTTGGGCGTCGCGTTGGAAGTGGCGGCGGCCGAATTGGTCGGGGTCGCCGGTTTGCTGGAATTCCCTCCGCTGCATCCCGCCAGAAACAACCCCGCGGCCAGCAACGGCACGATGGCACAAGCTGTGTTCATGCCAAGAATATAATGCGCCGCGCGCAAAATCCAAATGCAAATTCGCGCGCTTCCGTCCGCTCCCGCACGGACCCAGCCCGGAGCCGTTCCTTTCGCTGCCCTGCCCCTGTTGCGCGGCGCATTCGACCCGCCGGGCGTTACTGCGCCGGTGCCTTGGTTTCCGGCGCGTTGGTGGCTGGCGTCTCCGATGTCGTGGACGACTGCTGCTGGCAGCCGCTCAAGAGGGCAATGCCCAACAGTCCCAGTGCCATTGTCACATAGAACAATTTTTTCATACCTCCCAGAACTTCGGCGATATTCGCGCCAACGCAAGTCCCAGCCCTACTTCTTCAGCGCGGGGTGCGCGGCGGAAGAGGGGGCCCCGTCGCCGACGACCTGGGTCGCCAGCTCCCGCGCCCGCCGGATCAAGTCCAGGTCCTCGGCCAGGTTCCCGAACCGGAACTTCGGCGCGCCGCTTTGCAGCCGTCCCAGCAACTCGCCCGGCCCGCGCAACTTCAGGTCCGCCTCGGCGATTTTGAAACCGTCGGTCGTTTCCTCCAGGATCTTCAAACGGCGGCGCGCCTCCTCGTTTTTGGCGTCCGAGATCAGAATGCAAAACGACTCGCGCGCCGCGCGGCCGATGCGCCCGCGCAGTTGGTGCAACTGCACCAGACCGAACCGCTCGGCGTTTTCGACGAGGAGCACCGTCGCGTTCGGCACGTCCACGCCCACCTCGACGAGCGCCGTTGCCACCAGCGCCCGGACCTGGTTGGCGCGAAAGCCCGCCATCACCGCTTCCTTTTCCGCGCCCTTCATCCGTCCGTGCAGCAGGCCCACGTGGAACGGCGCCAGCGCACGCCGCACGTTCTCCAGTTCTCGCGTCACGGCCTTGACGTCGTTGGCCGTGTCCTGATCTTCCACGCGCGGATAAACGACGAACGCCTGGCGTCCGGCGGCGAGTTGTTCGCGGATGAACTTCCAGACCAGCGGCAATTTGTCGGTCGCGCGCACAAAGGTCTTGACCCGCCCGCGGTCCGGCGGCGACTCGTCAATCAGCGAAACGTCCAGGTCACCGTACAGCGTCAACCCCAGGGTGCGCGGAATGGGCGTGGCCGTCATCACCAGCAGATGGGGATAATTTCCCTTGCGCACCAGGCGCTCGCGCTGCGCCACGCCAAACTTGTGCTGCTCGTCAATGATAACCAGGCCGAGGCGCGGAATGTCAAAGCCCGATTCGATGAGGGCGTGGGTGCCGATGAAAAGCCCGGCGTGAGGCGGCGGTGCGCTGCCGGAGGTTTTCGTGTTTCCGCTCTGCAATTCCACCTTCACGCCAAGCGGCTCGAACCACCGCGAAAAATTCCGGAAATGCTGCGCGGCCAGAATCTCCGTCGGCGCCATCAGCGCCGCGTTGAAGCCGCCTTCCAGGGCCATCAACGCCGTGCAGGCGGCCACGACGGTTTTGCCAGAGCCGACGTCGCCCTGCAGCAGCCGGCGCATGGGATGCGCGCCGCCCAGGTCGGCGCGGATTTCACGGAGCACCTTCGCCTGCGCCCCGGTGAGATTGAAGCCGAGCCGCGCGAGAAAAGGCTTCATCAAACGATTGTCGCCGCCGCACGGCAGCCCCCGGGCGCTGGCCTGGAATCTTCTGCGGCGCGACTGGATTTGCCGTTGCAGTTCGACAAATTCGTCCAGGGCCAGCCGCCGCCGCGCGATTTCCACGTCCGCAATTTCCTCGGGGAAATGGATCCTGTGAACGGCATTGGCCCGCGAGGGGAAGGTTGCGGGATGCGTTTCCCCGGGCGAGCCGCTTTTTGTCACCGGCGACCGGCAAGCTTCGACCGCCCACTCCGGTTCCAGGATCTGAGCCTCGAATTTTTCCAGGGTCCGCCACACCAGGCCGCGCAACCAGCGTTGCGGGAGGCCCTCGGTGAGCGGGTACACCGGCGCGATGCGGGCGAGGTGAATGAAGCTCTCTTCGCCGCCTTCGAGGACTTCCGTTTCGGGATGGTCCATCGTGCGCGGCCGGGTTTCCACCAGTCTGCCGAAGACGAACACCTCGTCGCCCACGGCGAAATATCGTTCCATGAACGGCAGGTTCCACCAGCGGCAGTGCAGTCGCGCCGAGCCGTCGTCCAGGACGAGTTCAAACACCGATTTGCTTCCGCCCCGAAACCGCTTGAGTCCCTGGGCGACGATATGGCCGCGCGCGGTGGCCGGTTCTCCCTTGGCCAATTCCGAGATTTTTTTGAAGTGCCGGCGATCCTCGTACCGGCGCGGACGATGGAGCAGCAGGTCCTCCACCGTGAAAATCCCCAGTCGCGCCAGTCGCGCGGCGCGTTCCGCGCCCACGCCCCAAAGGGAAGCCACCGGCTGCCGCAGCCGGGACGCGGTCTCATCCCGGCGGACGGGACTTGAAAACGGGGTGATTCTTGGTTCCGGCGGCGCCATCCGCCGCACGATACCGCCGGCCAAAAGCCCCTTCAACGGGAAAGAACATTTCTAGATTTCAAATACGACAATCTCCGGGCGGCAGTTGAAGCGCACGGGGAAGGGATACCAGCCAATGCCGGAAGTGACATAAAGCGGGCCGGACTGGGTCCGAAACAACCCCAGATCGTACTCGTCCACGCCGAAGGGCAGCATGAGGGGACCGTAAAACGGAATTCGCACCTGTCCGCCGTGCGAATGTCCCGCCAGCATCAAGTCAAATTTCCGATTGCCAAGGCTTTTCGCCCAGGCGGGATAATGGAAGAGCGCCAGGTTTTTGACTCTGGGTTTGGGCGCCGGCAGGGGATGCTTCCCGCCAAGGTGCGCCAGGCCGATCAGGTTGATTTTTCCCGCGACGATGCTCCGTTGTTCATCCATCAACCACGCGCCGCCGGTCGCGGTAAAAAACCGCGTGTAATCCGCAAACGGCGCCCGGCTCCAGTAATCGTGATTGCCGGGGACGCCGTAGAGCGGGGCCTTGATGCCGGAAAGAATCTCCAGGGCTTCGGGCAAAAACCTCGCCTCTTCGATCACATCCCCGGTAAAACAAACAAATTCCGGGGAGAATGAATTGATGGTTTTCACCACCGACCGGGTGTGCTCCCGGTCTCCTTTGTGGTGCAAGTCACTGAAATGGACGAAACGGATGCCTGGGGTTTCGGCCAACTCCGACGCAAAGGCGTCGAGCGGGTCGTAGTCGAATCTTTCCGCCAGTGATGGATTCAGAAATTTGACGCAGTGCAAATAATGGTCGGCGTCGGTCATCGGAATGACCCGCGCTCCTTGGCCGCTGAAAATGCGTGTAAGAACCTCGTGAATTTGCGCGAACTCGGCTTGAAGCTGCGCCAAAGCGGTGTCGTAATACTTGGTCAACTCCTTCTCCGAACGGATACCCTTGGGACTGCCTTCGACTTTCCGGGAGATGTAGAGGATGAGGCGCTGCCGCCGCAATTGCCGTTCCTCCATCAACCGCCAGTAACGGGTAAAGCGTTCGTTGCGGCTGCGCTTCGTCCATGAGTTGGCCATTGCCTCGGTTTCCTGCTGGAAACGGAGAAGCTCCTTCCGATAATCCGAATCGCAGAAGAATTGAACCTGCAACCGTTGGTTGTCGCCTAGTGAAGCAAGCAACAAACAGATTTGATCCTGGAAGCTGTTTAATTCCGAGATTTGAACGTTGGTCAGGTCGGGGGGCTGCAAAATGAATCCCTTCGACACGTATCCGCCCTGCGACAGTCCGTTGAAGACCAGCAGGTCGTGGATGAAAAAACCGTTGGGCGCGTTCTCAAACATGGCGATTCAATGGGTGTTGAATTTTCGGCTGTGCTTCGGGACCAAAGCCTTTGCCGAAGAACCAGTATTCAAGGCAATCCAGGTCGTAACGCGGCGGCTTTCCCTGACGAAAACAAAAAACGTAAACCAACGTTAGTGTCAGCGGAATGACTGCGATAGCTGCTGACGCTGCAAAGCTCAATCGGTAGGCGCTGAACAACAAGAGCATGATAATGACGGAGGCGAATCCGCCGCCAATCAGATACCAGAACAAGTTGCCGTCCAGCCCCCACGTTCGCCCCTTGGAATCATCGGCGCTGTTGGTGTCGGTGAATCGCATGTCACTGGTGTTCATCAAAACCCTCCCACGTCCACAGTTGAATTTGAATTTCCGAAGGCCGCGAAAAGGGCTTTCACGATGACCGGCGCACCCGCGATGATCAGGCCGCCGACGATTGACATTTTTCCGGCGTCCGTATCGCCGCGCCGGATGGCAAAACCTCCGCCGATGACGCAAACCACTCCGAAGATGAAGCCGATGAGCATGATGACGTTGAGCGCTGAACTTAAACCCGACTGCAAATCGGTGGATTGCGCCAGAACCGGCGCGAGCTTGATGAACGAAGCAAGATACAATTTTGTCCTCATGCCTCACTTCTACGCCGCTTTTCGTGGGAAAATTGTCCAGAAAACTGGACAAAATGAAGTTGCCTTTGTGTTACTGAAAACCCGTGGATTCGACTGAAAACACAAAGCTTTTGGAATTGGAAGCGCACCTGCGCGCACGGATTCGCGGACAAAATCACGTCCTGCCGCGTGTCATCTCGCTGTTGAAGCGCGGACAACTCGGTTTGACAAAAGCAAATCGCCCTCGTGGGAGCTTTCTTTTCCTCGGTCCGACCGGCGTGGGAAAAACCGAAACTGTTATTACGTTCACGGACTTTTTGTTCGGCGAAGGCAATTTGTTCCGGTTCGATATGTCCGAATATCAAACGCAGGAAAGCTTGGGCGTGCTGCTGGGTGCGAAACTTGGCGAGCGCGGCACGCTGGCAATCGCCTACGACCGCTCGCGCTGTGGCACGTTGCTATTTGACGAAATTGAAAAGGCTCATCCTCGTATCATGGATGTCTTCCTGCAAATCCTCGACGCCGCGCGCGTGACAATGGCCAGCGGTGAGACCCTCGATTTGTCCGGCTTTTACGTCGTGTTCACCACCAACATCGGCGGAGCCGATCTGTTGAATTTGCAGCACTCGACCTTCGCGACGATGGAACGCCACGTCCTGGCACGCGCACAGCAAGCCATGCGCCCGGAACTGTTCGCCCGAATCACCGAGAAACTGGTTTTCAATCGGTTGAGCTACGACTTCCAGCTTGAAATCGCACAACTGCTGCTCGACAACGAATTGAAATTTCTGCGTGAGAAGGGATATGCGCTTCAAGCGGACAAAACGGTTTTGCCGTTCGTTGTGCAACGCGGCTTTCACCCCAAACTTGGTGCGCGCCCGATGCGTGACACTGTTGAAAAACTCATCGGCGACGCAGTTGCGATTGTGTTGTTGAAAAACGCCACTCGTGGCGGAAGGTTGATCGTGAGTGAAGAAAACAACTGCCTCGCGATTGCGTATGAATCTCGCGCGCAAAATTGCGGCGCGGTTTTAGTGTGAGTCTTTACGAGTGATTTCCAGCAGATTCACTTCGCCGCCGGTTTTAACATGCGGCCGGATTCGCGCAACAAAATCGTCTGCGTCGAACGGTTTGGTGATGTGATCTGCCGCCCCAAGTGCGATGCCGCGTTTGCGGTCCTGCTCGTGCAGTCGTCCCGATACGAAGACAACCGGCGTGTCACGCCAAACCGGGTTATTTTTCAAGCGTCGGCACACTTCAAACCCGCTGATGTCTGGCAAATCCACGTCCAGCGTTAGCAAATCAAAATCGTTCTCCTCTGTTTTTTGCAGCGCTTCTTTGCCGGTTGACGCCACTTCGGTTTCGTAACCGGCGCGCGTCAGCAAAAACATCATCATCATCGAAACCGGAGTTTCGTCTTCGACGACCAGAATTTTTGGTTTTCCACTCATGGCGCTCTCAACCGCTTGGATAATGTCGCAAAACGGCGGGTTCAATGCAAAGCCAAATCATCACGCATACGTTACACCCTTTTTGCCACTTTGGAAACGTGCAACGCAATTTGGACCGGCAATTGGCGAAGTTCCTGCGAAAACAACGCGGGGAGCTTTCTTACGCGCAATTCGCCAAAAAGGCCGGTGTCTCGCACCAGACACTCTACCGGATTGAACACGGCGAGCATCACCTGACGTTGGACAAACTGGAAACCGTTCTTGTGAAATTGAAAATCCGCCTGAAGGACATCTTTCCAGACGAGTATTGAATCTGCGGCCTGTGTGAAGCGTTATCCGTTCTCAACGATTGTTTCAAAAAATCTCCACCCTTGGCGAAGCCTTAAAGCAGAATGCCATCAGTAAGCCAGATGGCCCATTGCCCGTAACGATGTGTGGTTGCCATTGC
>JAGWMQ010000067.1 GCA_028873125.1 Verrucomicrobiota bacterium
ACCCATTCCTGGATGAACAACTACCGCAAGCTTCGCGTGCGTTACGAGAAGAAAGCCGCCAATTACGAGGCGTTGCTCCATCTGGCCATCGCCATTATCTGCTGGCGGATGTGAAAACATGGCAAATTATTATTTACGGATAAGCTCTTGGATGTTCAGGCATGATTACTGCTTGGTTGGCATGAAGATGAAGTGGCACGTTTTCACGATCGCCGCGGCGACTTCGGCGATGCTGTTGACAGGTTGCGAGTCGCCCAACGGCACGCCGGACAACACCGGCACGGGCGCCTTGTTGGGGGGCGCCATCGGCGCGCTGGCCGGCGCGGCCATTAGCGGCCCCAATCACGCTGGCGAAGGGGCTTTGATTGGCGCCGCGTCCGGACTGATTGGCGGCGGATTGATTGGGCATGCCATGGATCAACAGCAGGCGGAGGTCTTGCAACGGCAGGCTCCGCAAACTTACGTGCGGGTTGAACAAGGCCAGCCGCTGGGTCTCGCCGACATCAAGGCGCTGGCCAAGGCAGGGGTGAGCGACGACGTCATCATCAGCCAGATTCGCGGTTCCCAAACGGTCTTCCATCTCAGTTCGGCGGATATTATTGATCTTCACGAAAACGGTGTCAGCGACCGCGTCATTGATTTCATGATCAACACGCCAAACACAGAAGGTGTTGCATCGAATGTCACGTCGTCCCCGGCAACTACCACCACGATCATCGAGACCCCGCCCCCGCCGCCGCCGGTCGAACCGGTCTTGGTCGCGCCCGGACCGGGGTCTGTGTGGATAGATGGCGAATGGAATTGGGACGACGATGATGATGAGTGGGTTTGGACGAGCGGACATTGGGTCTATCCACCATACGCCGGCGCCATTTGGATTCACGGCGACTGGGACGACGGACCGGACGGCTGGTGTCACCGGCCGGGACGTTGGCGGTGATTTGTTCCCGCGGAATCGCTCCCGTTTAAGTTGCAGTAAATCTCCTATGTATAATCCTGCGTCGGCCAGATTGGCAGCGTCTTATCTGCCATTTTGGCAGAGCCGGTAGTTGTCCGGGCCGGGTGAACCGGTTCCTCCCGCTTGAGAAGAACAGAAATTCAGCATTTCTTCGCCAGCGCTTTCCGGTGGCATTACTCCTGCATTTGTCAAATGCGTCGTGGCGGAGATTCCGGCGTCAACTGGGCGGCGATTCCCGGCGCCGGAGTTAGTCTGGCAAAGTTTCCCCAATGCCCGGGGAGCAAGCCGAGCACGCGTCGTCACGGCAGAGATTAAAGCGGCACTTTTGTCACAAGGAATTGCGGCCCAGGCCGCGGGGGCGGTTGGCGAAGGCGGCGGCATTGCGAAGCGGAGGGGATTGGTCGAATTCGCAGGACAGGTTATCGGTAAGATTGATGTCGTGTTATTTTGAAAAGAAGATTTGGCGCAGTGTGTGCGTTGGAGGGCTTGGCCTCGCGTTGAGCGGTTGCGCGCCAGCGGTCCCCAGCCAAACGGAGGAACAACGCGAGTTTCATTTTGTGGAGGGCGAAAAGCGCATTGACGCCGCGGATTATCGAGGCGCAATCCATGCCTTTGAGGAATCCTTGGAGGTGAACCCGCAATCAGCGGCGGCCCACTTCGATCTGGGCTGGCTTTACGATCAAGCGGTGCGCGATCCGGCCGCGGCGATTTATCATTATGAACGGTATTTGAAACTCAGACCCAACGCGGGTAACGCGGCTTTGGTCCAAGAGCGGATTGAAGTCTGTAAACAAGAGTTGGCCGCCCAAGTCCCGCCGCCACTCCACCTGGCCGCGGCGCAGCGGCTAATCGAGCAATTGCTGGCACAAGAACTACAGTTGCAGGATGAAAACCGGCGATTGCGGGAGGCTTTGAACCGCTGGAACGCCTATTGCGCCAGCCTGATGGCCGTGCGGACCAATCCGACGCCGGCCCCCGAACCTTCCGTCGTCCCTCCCGGTCCTGTTCAACCAACCCCAGCGGCCGTTGCCACGCGGCCAGCCGTCACCCACTTCGACAGGCTCGAAATCCCGGCTGCCCGGGAGGCTGCCGCCTCGCGCACGCACACCGTCGTCGCGGGCGAAACCGCCACGCGCATCGCCCGCCGTTACGGGGTATCGCTGGAATCGCTATTGTCGGTCAATCCGGGATTGGAACCTCGGCGGATGGCCGTGGGCCAGGTTTTGAATATCCCGCCGCCGCAAGTCTCCATGGTTCCATGAAATTGTTGTGGCGAACGATCCTGCCGGCCCTGTTGCTGGCGACAGTTCCGATCAACTCGGCGCTGGCGCAGACAAAACTTAAAGTCGCCACGGTGGATTTGCGCAAACTGTTTGACAACTACTGGAAAACCAAAACAACCCAAGCCGCCCTTGACGATCGCAAGGCCGAGTTGGATAAGGAGGACCGGGGCTTTTGGGAGCGCCTGGACGAGGATGAGAAGGAATACGAGAAATTGCTCACAGCCGCCAACGACCAGGCCCTCTCCAGCGAAGAGCGCACCAAGCGTCGGGAGGCGGCCGATGACAAGCTCCAGGAAATTCAGGATTCGGAGCAAACCATTGTCGAGTTTGAACGCCAGGCGCGCGCGACGCTCGCCGATCAAGTCCAGCGGATACGCTCGGACATTTTGAAGGAAATTCACGCCGCCGTGGATGCCAAGGCCAGGGCCAGCGGCTACTCAATGGTCATTGACAGCGCCGCTGAAACCCTCAACGAAACCCTCGTGGTGCTTTACACCTCGACCAACAATGACGATTTGACCGCGGCGGTGCTGGCGCAACTGAATGCCGGCGCGCCCATCAACCTCAATGCATCAGCCGAGGGCAATGCCGCAACCAATGTCTCATCGCCCCTTCCGACGCCCGATTCCGCCTCCAACGGTTATCTGAACACGGGCGCCTTTTAGCCCGCAACCCCAAATTGATCATTAGGGCTATGCACTTGATTCCCCTACGTCAATCTTTTGTGGTAGTCGGGCATGAGCGACTACCCTCAGACCGTGTTGGACTTCCATGAGCGATTTTACGATGAGGCCGCGTGCGGAGCCCATTTGGAATCCATTCGCTGGCCCGAAGGTCCGCACCGCCCGCGTTGTCCGCGAGCCAGGGTCTGGAAGATGAGAGCGCCCTTCTGTCGTTGCGCCTCCTGCGGTCACGATTTTACGGTGACGGCCGGCACGTTGTTCGCCGACACGCATCTGCCGCCGCGTTTGTGGCTTCAGGGCATGTTGGTATGTGGTCAACCAAAAGAACGGGGCCAGCGCGCTGGGCGTTCGCGTCAAGAATCTCTACAACGATTACGTCTATTTCTGGCGTTGGGCGTTGTGGAAACTGTTTGAAAATCCCGAAGCCAGCGGGCCGGGCATCATCACGTTCATCACGGCCGCGTCGTATTTGCGCGGGCCGGGCTTCGTCGGAATGAGACGCAAAATGCGCGAAGCGTTCGACGAACTTTGAATTATTGACTTGGAGGGCGATCAGCATGGTGCGCGCCCGACGGAAAATGTTTTCAACATTCAAACGCCCGTCGCCATCGCCATTGGCGTCCGCTATGGAAATCCGCAACCGCAAACGCCGGCGGCAGTTCGCTACACCAAAATCACCGGCACGCGCGATGAAAAATACGGCAAGCTGAACGCGATCCACAAATTCGCCGACCTCGAATGGCAGGATTACTTCGAGGGCTGGCTTGAACCGTTTCTGCCACGTGGCCGTTGCTGACGGATTTGTTCCCGTGGCAACATTCCGGCTCGCAATTCAAACGCAAGTGGCCGATTGGCGAGACAGCAGACGTTTTGGAAAGGCGCTGGCGGGAATTTCATCGTCTTGACGGCGCGGCGCGGCGAACTGCCTTCCGCGAAACGCGCGACAGAAAAGTGAATGAGCAATATTGGGTGTCTAAATTCGACTCCTCACCCCGGCCCTTTCCTTGGTTGGCGAGGAGAGGGAGAGTTATTTTGTCGGACAATTTTCCCAGGGCGGCACTGCGTTTGCCTTGGACTATTCTCTTTCGCTCCAGTGGAAGCTCCAATTTGTTGAATGCATGAACGCCAAAGATTTTCTCCGTCTCGGTGTCCCGCTGGGTGAAGCCGCGCACTTGGCAACGGATTTTGTTGCGAAGTACATCCTGGGCGGCGGCGACAGTCGCGGTTGCGCGAGGAGGTCGCGGCCATCGTGTTGACACACGGCCCGCGGCACCACCCTCTCGCCCGCCACGCCGGCCGTTGCCGAGCCGGAATATACGGCGAACTGGAGGCCCTCCAACAAAACGATCCCCTTCCGATTCCGCCTCCCCGCGGCGCCGAAAATTGTCGGTCCTTCCCGCGGCTTCCGGTGTAAAACCACCGTCACAACGCCCGCATGATGCGCACGGCCTTGGCGGCATCGGCCGCGCTGTCCAGGGCAATATGTGCGACAAACCTTTTGTTGATCACGGCCGCCGACACCCCCCGCAGGTTCAGCCCCCCGTCCGCCAGGGCTTGAGCGATGCGGGTGCCCTCGCCCTTTTTATCCGGTCCTTCCAGCCGCACCGTGTGAAGGCTTTCCGTTTTCATGAATCCGGCCGCCTGCGCGGCGCGGCATCCGACGGCCCCTTTGATGGGCGTGACAAATACCACTCCCTGGCCCGGTCGGTCCGGCGCGCGCCGGGCGATGAGGAATTCGACGTTGACGCCTGCCTTCGCCAAGGCGTCCAGTTTGGCCGCCAGCGCGCCGGGTTTGTCTTCCAGCGTCGCGGCCCATGTATCAACCCGTTCAATTGTGAGTGCCATAACAAGTTCTCCTTTCTGTTTTGACGATTCCCGCCACCGCCAATCTAATCCGTTTCTCAGAATACGCCAATGCGGGCGTTGCCAGGCGGATGCATGGCTGGCAGGGTCGGACCAAACCCGGTCAGACCATTGGTGGCAACGGCCTCGGAGACCGATTGGGTCGGCACGACCCGCCAGTGGTCCGCTACTTCTTCCGGTTCTGAGCGGGGTGGCTGGCCACGGCCACGGCGTTCTTTTCGCCGGATGCCTTGTTTCGTCGCCGGGAAGTCTTCGGGGCCGGCACATAGCGGGTGTCGCGAGTATAGCCGCACAGCCGCTGGAGGTGCTGTTCGTTCGGCTCGCCCAGCAGATCGGCCATGGTCTTGAGCAGTACGACGGGATCAACCGGCTTTTCCAGCAACGCGCCGGCGCCGGCGGCCATCGCGGCCTTGAATTGGTTGGTCAAGCCGGTGATGACGATGATCGGCATGAACGGGTCCACGTGGGTCAGTTCCTCGAAAACATCCCAACCCCGGCGGATGGGCAGATTCAGGTCCAGGATCAGCAGATCCACCGCGCGCAAGGCGAATTGGTCAATGCCCTCCTGGCCGCTGGCGGCCAGCAAGACTTCATAGCCTGCTCCCTCCAGGACCCGCTTCATGGACTCCCGGATGGAAACGTCGTCATCCACGATCAGCACGCACTTTTTCACGGGTGTCGGGGTGGGATGGGATTTGGCGGCGCACAGGCTCGTCGGCGGCCGCACGCGGAACGACGGGTCATGGCTCTGCAAGGAAGACCGGCCGCGGAGATTATGGCTTCAAGAGGGGCGCAGAAGCTCCAACGGCCGCAGGGTGATTTCGTGCCTTGCCCGGCAACTGTCCGGCCCGTGCGCAATCGTTTGGCTGGGCGGGATCCCCCGGCATCCATGCCCGCACGGTTGCCGGACATCGGCTGGAATTGCATCCCCAAGACGGGTTGCAAGTCCAAATGGTGCCCCCCTTTCCCCCGTCGAGGCACCCCGCCGGACAAGGCACTTAAATGGTTTGGAGTAATTATCATTATCGGGTTCACGTCGCTGCGGTCACTCGTTGATCCCCCAGTGGTAGTATCCAGATTCCTCGCCAAGGGGAGCCTGCCTAACCTCTTCCCCGGGAGCTTTGGGAGAGTCGAACTCAGGCGGTGCAACCGCTGGAGTCCGTGAAGGGGCGGTCCGGGCCGGACCGGCCTCGACTTCACGCCGCGCCACGGTTTCCAAAACAGTTTGCACCAGCATAAATTGGATTTGAAAGCAGCTTTGCTTTGCGCACGCTTTTAGCTATGGTTTCAGACAGGCTGGTTATAGCGGCAGCCATGCCAGAACACGAATGCGGCCAATGGCGGGCATTTTACGAGATTTTCGGAACGGGGCCTCGAAAGACCCATCCATGAATGGAACAAATCATGCCACATCCGGTCAGAAGCGAACCACCTGGTCAGATGCGTCCTTCCGATGGCGCCTGGGCCTCCTGGCGTTGGGCCTGGGGGCCGGCGCCCTGTTGATCACTTGGATCAAAAGCAGCGCCTGGTTACAAATGGGGCAACTGCGGCAGGAGTTCACCACCGTCCCGGCCGATTATTTTTCGTTGGGGGACAGCGTTCAGCTTGCCATTCCGAGGTTGAATGGGGATCTCCTGGATTACCTTTTGCACCGGAATGTCGCCCGGCGGGAGGATTTCCGAAACGACTCCGCCTACCTCAATCAAGTGCTGGCCCGCCGGAGCCGGCTCGTGAAGACCGCCACCGAGCGCCAAGCCTTCGAGAAAATGGAGCAGGCGTGCGCTCATTATTTGAAAGCCACAGAGGGTCTTCTTGACACCGGCGATGGCGCCACCCGGTCCGTCGGCGAGGCCTATCAAATGCTGCAACAAGAAACGCTTCAGGTGCAGGCGACGGCCAGGGATTTGAGCCGCGCGCATTACGAGGCCTTCACCACCCTCCTGCACGAATCAGACCAGACGCTGCTCCGGCTCCAAAACCTGCTCAAACTGTCCGTGCTTTTGCTCTGGCTCCTGACCTTGTCCCTGGCGGTCCTGGGCTACCGGGGCATGATCGCGCCGCTCCGCACCCGGCTCAGCGAGAGTGACGCGCTGGTCCAACGCCAGGAAAAACTCGCCTCCCTGGGCATGCTCGCCGCCGGCGTGGCCCACGAGATTCGCAATCCCCTCACGGCCATCAAATTCCGGCTCTTCAGCCTCCACAAATCGCTTCCGGAGACGGGCCACAACGAGGACGCCAAGGTCATCAACAACGAGATCAACCGCCTGGACCGTATTGTCCGGGATTTTCTCCAGTTTGCCCGGCCTTCCGAACCCGAACTGGTGTGCGTGCCGGCGGAGCGCATCATCCGGCGCGTCACCGAACTCATGAAGCCGCATCTGGAGAAAGCCGGGATCACGTTGGAAACTCCAGCGGCGCCGGATACCTGGGTGACGCTGGACCTCCAGCAAATCGAGCAGGTGCTCATCAACCTGATCCAGAACGCCGCCGACAGCATCGGCCACGGCGGCACCGTCACGTTCCGGATTTACGAAGACACGTCCGAACTGAACGGGTCGGCCAGGCCAGTCGCCATTCTGGCGGTGACGGACACAGGCAAGGGGATCCCGGCGGAAATTGAACGTCGGCTGTTTGATCCCTTTTTCACCACCAAGGAGGGCGGCACCGGCCTGGGCCTGTCCATTGCCGCACGCATCGTGGAAAAACACGGCGGCCTGCTCCGCTACCGCACCAAGTTGAACCAGGGCACGACCTTTGAGATCGTGCTGCCCAATCCCGACCCCCATGAAGCCCAGACTGCTGCTGATTGAAGACGACACCAGCACGGCGTGCGCCCTGCAAAAGGTCTTGCAGGACGAAGGCTATCAGGTGAACCGGGCCGAGCGTGGCGACGCCGGCCTGGAGGAGGCCCGCCGGCTGCCTTACCAACTGGTGATCACCGACCTCAGACTGCCCGGACTGAACGGCCTGGAACTGGTCGCGCGCCTCCGCGCCACCCAACCCAAACTGCCGGTCATCATGATGACCGCCCACGGCACCACGGAAACAGCCATCGAGGCGACCAAGCTGGGCGCCTACGAATACCTGGTCAAACCGTTTGAGGCCGACGAATTGCTGGGACTGGTCGCCACCGCCGTCGCTCAATCGCAACTGATGTCCGAGCCCGTCGAGATGGGCGAGGCCGGCCATGCCCGGCTGGCGGTCATCGGCAACAGCCGGCCGATGCAATCCATTTACAAGGAGATCGGACGCGTCGCCGCCACGCCGGTCACCGTGCTGATTCGCGGCGAAACCGGCACCGGCAAGGAGTTGATCGCCCGCGCCCTCTACCAGCACAGCAACCGCTCCCACAAGCCCTTCATCGCCGTCAACTGCGCCGCGATCCCGGAGACGCTGCTGGAAAGCGAATTATTCGGCCACGAACGCGGCGCCTTCACCGGCGCCAAGGTCCGCCGCATCGGACGTTTTGAACAGGCGCACGGCGGCACGATCTTCCTGGACGAGATCGGGGACCTTTCGCCCGGGACGCAGGCCAAGCTCCTCCGGGTGCTTCAGGAAAAAACCATCCGGCGCGTCGGCGGCGACGCGGTGATTCCGGTGGACGTGCGCGTGCTGGCGGCGACGCACTGCGACCTGGAAGCCGGCATCGTGAACCAGAAGTTCCGCCAGGACTTGTTTTACCGCCTGAGCGTCGTCACCGTCCACCTGCCGCCGCTGAGCGAGCGGCGCGAGGACATTCCCGCGTTGGTGAAATTCTTCATCCAGCGGTACGCCCGGGAGCTGCAGGTGGAAACACCGTCCATCCAGGCCGAAGCGGTTCAGTGGCTCCAGACCCAGCCCTGGCCGGGCAACGTTCGTGAACTGGAAAATATCGTCCGGCAGGCGCTCCTGACTTCGCGCCATTTCACCATTGGTTTGGGCCAGGTCAAGGAGGTCCTCGCCAAGGCCCGCAAACCGCAACTGGCCTCCGGACAACTCCACGCGGACTATGTTGCCGGGTTGCTGGCGCGTGTGCAACGGGGCGAGGAACAGGACGCCTATGCCAGGATGATCGCCGATCTCGAACCGGAATTGTTCCGGCAAGCCATCCAGTTGGCCGGAGGCAACCAGGCCAAGGCGGCGCGCTGGCTGGGGGTCACCCGGCTCAAGATGCGGGAAAAGCTGATTCAACTCGGTCTGCACCCGCATCGCGGGATGGATGAGGAGGAGGACAATCCATCTGCCGGCGCCGGTCAGGACATCCCTTGAACCGTGTCCGCCGCGGACGGGACTGGACAATCCGACAGCCAGCCGACAACCTTGGTCCACGAATTGATCTGGACAGCACCACGAAGAAGAAGGTTGCGGTGTGCCGTGTTTCCCCGGACGTGGCGGCAGATCCTTGCAACGCGCTGTGCGTTTTATCATCGGCTGGCGGAACCGGACCGGCGCGAGTTGGAGGGTCACATCCAGGTTTTCCTGGCGGAAAAACAATTCGAAGGGTGCGGCGGTCTGGTGCTCGGCGACGAGATCCGGGTCTGCGTCGCGGCCTACGCTTGCCTGCTCTTGCTGCACCGCAAAACGGATTATTATCCGAGTCTGCGGACGGTTCTGGTGTATCCCAGCGCCTTTGTCGTGCCCACCCTCCGGCACGTCGGCTCGGGTGTGCTGGAGGAAAGTCACCAGCTTCGGGCAGGTGAATCCTGGCGTGAAGGGGCCGTGGTCCTGGCATGGGACGCAGCCTGCGGCGCCCTCCATGCGCCGGACAACGGATACAATGTCATCGTCCACGAGTTTGCCCACCAACTGGATTACGAGGACGGTCGGACCGACGGGGCTCCCCTGTTGGGGCACGGCGAGTCACGCCAGGCACAAAAGCGCCGGTATGCCGACTGGTCGCGGGTGATGCGGGCGGAATTTGAACAGCTCCAAACCCGGGTGCAACGGGGCGAGTCCTCCATCCTCCAGGAATATGGCGCGACAAACCCCGCCGAGTTCTTTGCGGTGGCCACCGAGTGTTTCTTTGGCAAGCCGCTGGAAATGCGGGAGAAACATCCCAACCTCTATGACCAATTGAAATGGTATTTCCAACAGGACCCGGCGTGCTGGTTTCCGGGCCTGCAACCCGGCTGAAGTCGTCCTGATTTGTTGGAACGGTGTCCCGGCTTGGAACGGCACTCCCCCTTTGGCGGGCCAACGTCGGGTGGCAATTCGTGGGGGTTGGAGACGGACCGGCCATCGGCGCAGGCGATGCTGAGCGAAAGTTTTTCAATTCACACTTCTCCCGATGATGGACTAATGTGATGCGCGATGACGAACACTCCACAAGGCGTTCGGCGCGGTCTCCGAGGGTTCTGGTGCCTCTTCGTCACCCAGTTTCAGGGCGCGTTCAGCGACAACGTCCTGAAATGGCTCGTCGTGTTCATGATCCTGGGCCTGAACGTGACCACGGCCGAATTGCATCGCGTCGGCGAACTGGTGACCGCCCTGTTTTCGCTGCCGTTCATCCTCTTCTCCATGGCCGGCGGCTTTCTCGCCGACCGTTTCAGCAAACGCACCGTTTGCGTCGGCGTCAAAGTATTTGAAGTCGGCGTCATGCTGCTGGCGCTCGCCGGTTTCGCGCTCCATCAATTGCCGGTGCTGCTGGCCGGGGTCTTTCTGATGGGCGTGCACAGCTCCTTTTTCGGCCCCTCGAAATATGGTCTGTTGCCGGAACTGTTGCCGGAGCGAAGGCTGTCCTGGGGCAACGGCTTGATCGAGTTGGGCACCTTCCTGGCCATCATCCTCGCCACCGTCGCCGCGGCCAACCTGTCCAAACATTTTGGGTCTCACCAGGCCTGGTCGGGCGTGATTTTGATCGTCTTGGCGTTGACGGGATTGATGGCCAGCCTGGGCATTGCGCGTCTGCCGGCGGCGGACCCGGCCCGGAAATTTCGCCCGAATTTTTTGGGCGATTTGTTCGCGCAAATCCAATTGGTCCGCCGCGACCGGCCGCTCACCCTCGCCTTTCTGGGCAACGCCTATTTCTTCTTCCTGGGCCAGTTGCTGCAGTTGAACGTGTTTTTCTACGGCGCGCAAACCTTGCATCTGGACGCCGTCGGCATCGGCAACATCAGCATCGCCCTGGCGCTGGGCATCGGCTTCGGCAGCGTGGCGGCCGGGTATCTCTCGGGCGGCAAGATCGAGTATGGCCTCGTCCCGCTGGGCGCTTTCGGCATGTCCCTGGCCTGCGCGTCGCTGTCCGTCCCCGGATTGTCGGTCCACGCCTCGCTGGTCCGCCTGGCCCTGCTCGGATTCACCGGCGGTTTTTTCATCGTGCCCATCGCCGCGTTGTTGCAGCATCGGCCCGACCCGGCGAAAAAGGGCGAGGTGCTGGCCGCGGCGAACCTGGTTTCGTTCATCGGCATCTTTCTCGCCTCCGGCGCGTATTTTTTGCTGGCGGACGTGGCGGGACTTTCCCCGCGCCAGGTTTTTCTCCTGGGCGGCGCGCTGACGCTGGCCGGTGCGCTCTATGTCCTCACGCTCCTGCCCGACGCGCTCCTGCGCTTCGCGCTCTGGTTGCTCACGCGGACGATTTACCGCATCCGCGTCCTGGGCGGCGACCACATTCCCGGCCGGGGCGGCGCGCTCTTTGTCTGCAATCACGCGTCGTTCGTGGACGCGCTGCTGCTGCTGGCCTCGACCGACCGGCGGGTGCGGTTCATGATGCTCAAGGACACCTACGAGCTGCCTTACGTGAAGCCGTTCGCCAAAATCCTCGGCATCATCCCGATTTCCTCCGAACAGCGTCCGCGCGAAATGATCCGGTCGTTGCAATCCGCCGGCGCCGCCATCCGCGCCGGCGACGTGGTCTGCATCTTCGCCGAGGGCCAGATCACGCGCGTCGGCCATCTGCTTCCGTTCCGGCGCGGCTTCGAACGCATCATGAAGGACGTGGAAGCGCCGATTGTCCCGGTGGGCCTGGACGGCGTGTGGGGCAGCATCTTCAGCTTTGAAAAGGGCCGGTTCCTCTGGAAACTGCCGCGGCGCCTTCCCTATCCCGTCACCATCAATTACGGCAAACCGCTGCCGCACACGGCGACGCCCTTTGAGGTGCGTTCGGCGGTGCAGGAACTCCTCGCCGAAGCCTGGCAGGCCCGCAAGCGGCGGATGCGCCCGCTGCCCATCGCCTTCGTCAACACGGCGCGCAACCATCCGTTCCGCTTCGCGATGGCCGACGCGCAAAACGCCCGGGTCCGCTTCGGCGCGGCGCTGGCCCGGTCCGTGTTCCTCGCGCGGCGATTGCGAAAAATCTGGTCGGGCCAAAAAATGGTCGGAATCCTGTTGCCGCCGTCCGTGCCGGGTGCGCTGGTCAATCTCGCCGCGTTGTTGCTGGGCAAGGTCCCGGTGAATTTGAATTACACCGTGTCGGAGGAAACTCTCGCCTCGTGCCTCCGGCAATGCGATCTCAAAACCGTCGTCGCCTCCAGGGCGTTTCTCGACAGGCTCAAGCGGACGCTGCCGTGCCAAACCGTTTTGCTGGAGGAGACCGTAGCCGGCCCTCGTCTTGGCGGGAAACTGGCCGCATGGCTCGGCGCCTGGTTCGTCCCCGACCGGTTCCTGCAACGGCTGCTCGGCGCGGAGCGAAGAACGCGGCTGGACGATTTGGCCACGGTGATTTTCTCCAGCGGCAGCACCGGCGATCCCAAGGGCGTGATGTTGAGCCACTACAACATCGGCTCGAACGTCGAGCAGCTTGAACAGGTGTTCAGGCTGGGCGCGCGCGATGGTCTCCTGGGCGTCCTGCCGTTTTTCCATTCGTTCGGATTCACCGGCACGCTCTGCCTGCCGGCGATCCTGGGCGTGGGCGTGGTTTATCACCCGAATCCGCTCGAAGCCAAGGCCATCGGCCCGCTGGCGCGCCGTCACCAACTCACCTTTCTGCTCGCCACGCCGACGTTCCTGCAACTTTACCTGCGCGGCTGTCCGGCGGAGGATTTCGGCAGCCTGCGGGTGGTGATGACCGGCGCCGAGAAACTGCCCGACCGGTTGGCGGCGGCCTTCGAGGAACGTTTCGGCATCCGCCCGCTCGAAGGCTACGGTTGCACCGAGTGCGCGCCGGCCGTGGCGGTGAACACGCCCGATTTCCGCTCGGCGGGCTTCCGGCAGGTCGGCGCCAAACGCGGGAAAATCGGCCATCCGCTCCCCGGCGTGAGCGTGCGCATCGTCCCCGTGGAAAATCCGTGGAACGGCGAAAGCCTGCCGCCCGGCCAGCCCGGCCTGCTGCTGGTGAGCGGCCCCAACGTGATGCAGGGCTACTTGGGCAAGCCGGAAAACACCGCCGAGGTGTTGCGCAACGGGTGGTATTGCACCGGCGACATCGCGGTGGTGGACGAGGACGGTTTCCTGCAAATCACCGACCGCCTCAGCCGCTTCAGCAAAATCGGCGGTGAAATGGTCCCGCACGTCCGGATCGAGGAAAAACTGCACGAGCTGGCCGGCGCGACCGAGCAGACCTTCGCCGTCGCCGGCGTGCCGGACGACAAGAAAGGCGAACGGCTGGCGGTGCTCCACAAACTGGCGGACGGCCCGCTGCGGGCCTGTTTGGACAAACTCTCGGGTTGCGACCTGCCGAACCTTTGGAAGCCGCGCGCCGACCAGTTTTTCCGCGTGGACAATTTTCCCCTGCTCGGCACCGGCAAGCTGGATTTGCGCAAGGTCAAGGAAGTCGCCCAAAAATTCTCCATTGCAAATCCGCCGGGGCTGGACGGGTAAGTGCGGATTCCAATCCGCCAATTTCGTTGATTTCCGCCAATTCTTCGCAACTCAATTCGCATCCCTTCGTGTCATTTCCATTTGGAAAATCCGTGCCATCCGTGTCCTCCGCGGTTAAACATTGCGCATGTCCGGCCCGCGCGCTTCGTCTCGTGTTTCCGTCTTCCTGGCTGAATCGCTGGTAGGGGCCTTCGCCTGGGGGGTCACGCGCCTGTTTTACCCGTTGCGCGTGCGCGCACTGGAAAACCTCCCGCGCCGGGGCGGTGCGCTGCTCGTCAGCAACCACGTCTCCTACGCGGACTGGCTGCTGCTGACGGCGGCGGCGAAGCGGCCGGTGCGCTTTCTCATCGCCAAGGAGTTTTACGACTCCCCGTGGCTCAAACCGTTTGTCCGCGTGGCACGCGTGATTCCGATTCCGTCCGCCATCCGGCCGCATGAAGTGGCCCGCGCGTTGCGCCGGTGTGGCGACGCCATCCGCGACGGCGAGGTGGTGTGCGTCTTTGCCGAAGGCGGCATCACGCGTTCCGGCAACTTGATGCCGTTCCGGCCAGGCTTCGAAAAAATCATGCGCGGCTTGGACGCGCCCATCGTGCTGGTGGCGCTCGACGGTGTCTGGGGCAGCATTTTCAGCTTCGAAGGCGGAAAGTTCTTCCGGAAATGGCCGCGCAAAATCCGGCGTCCGGTGACGGTGAGCTTTGGCCCTCCTTTGCCCTCGAAGGCGACGTCGGAACGGGTCCGGGCGGCGGTCGCCGAATTGTCCATCGGTTCGTCGCACCCGAATCCGCAACAGCAGGAAACCGCCCACCGACGCTCGGAGCATTGACCTCCATTGAACCCGAAAACCGAAGTGGAATGGGGAGCGCACGCGCCCCGCGTGCGGTTTTCCGCGCCTTCGCGGAAAACATCCAGCGCACCGAACCGTTCCGGAGATTCGCGGACGTCATCGCGCGCCAAACCGCTGGACGCGAGGGGCGTCCCGCCACACCCGAGGCGGGTGTGCTTCCCAACTCCGGTTTTCGGGTGGAATTCTCGACGGCGTTCCTCCAATGACCGTCCACGGTCTGTGCATCCGCGTCCACGCTCTTTCGAACCTTGCCAGTGGGAGACAGAAATCCCCCCGCTTCCCCGATTTGGGGAAGGTGTGACCCTTTGTTGGCCCGATTCCGCCGTTTTATTGGCAAACTCAACGAAACGGCGCCGGAGCAGCCTCTTGGAGTTCGCGGCCTTGCAACGAGGCAGGTGCGCCTTCTCTGGTATTCATCCGAATGCTTCAACACCCGGGCCACCCACATCCGGTGCTGTCCTCGTGAACCTCGGAAATTTGTTCGCATCGGGTTGTGTAGAACTTCCCCCAACGCAGATTGACAACCGCCCCTTGATAGACTATCCATGTGGATAGTCTATGATTGAATTGACCAAGGCCCAACGGTGCGTGCTGGAATTCATTCAGGCTGAAGAGCAGGCCAGCCGGCCGGTTCCCACTCTCCGGGAAATCGCCGCCAGATTCGGTTTCGCCGGCCATCGTGCGGCGGCCTGTCATCTGGCAGCGCTCAAACACAAGGGATTTATCGCATCCGACCCCGGCAAAGCCAGGTCACTGCGCGTCATTTCCCCGCCGGCCAGGCGGCGCAGCCGTATTGCGGACATCCCGTTGTTTGGCGCAATTCCGGCGGGTATGCCCCAGGCGCGCGAGCAGGACGCCGAGGGCTGCGTTTCGGTGGACGTGGAAAGCATCGGGTTCAAACCGACGCGAAACACGTTCGCGTTGAGCGTGGCCGGCGATTCCATGATTGGCCGGCACATTCTCAAGGGCGATGTAGTCGTTTTGGAGCACGGGCCGGAACCGCGCAACGGCCAGATTGTCGCCGCGCTGATTGACGGCGAGAGCACTCTCAAAACGTTTGTCGTGAAAAACGGCAAGCCGTGGTTGCGGGCGGAAAATCCTAAATATCCGAATCTCATTCCCGCGCAGGAGTTGATGATTCAGGGCGTGTTCAAGGCGCTCATCCGAAAGGCGAAGGAATGATTGATGCTCCGCTCCATCGTTCATCTCGACGCGGATGCCTTCTTCGCGTCCGTTGAACAGGCTGCCGACAGCCGGTTGAGGGGCAAGCCGATTGCCGTCGGCGGTGAACGGCGCGGCATTATCGCATCGGCGTCCTACGAAGCTCGGAAGTTCGGCATTTATACGCCCATGCCCACGGCGCGGGCGCGAAAGCTCTGCCCGAAGCTGATTGTCTTGCCCGGTGACTACGAACGCTACGAGCAATTTTCCGACTGGATGTTCGGCTACGCCTACGACTTCACGCCGGACGTGGAGCAAACGTCCATTGACGAAGGCTATTTTGATCTGACGGCCAACCACAAGAAGCCCGCCATCGAAATCGCGCTGACAATTCGCAAAGTCATCGGCCAGTCACTCAAAATCACCGTCAGCGAAGGCATTGGTGCGAACAAGCTGGTCAGCCAGATCGCCTCCAAGCTGAACAAGCCCGCCGCGTTTCAAACTGTGCCGGCGGGACAGGAAAGGCAGTTTCTCCATGCGCTGCCGAACCGCTGGCTGCCGGGCATCGGGCCGAAAACCGCCGTGCGCTTGAACACGGCGGGACTGGTCCAAATCGGCCAGATCGCCGCCACACCGGTTGAACTGCTGGCGTTGTTGCTCGGCGGCCAGGCGCCCGTCCTGCGGCAATTCGCCAACGGGATTGACGAACGCCCGCTGATCCCCGCGAGCGGGCCGCAGAAGTCATACAGCCAGCAGGAGACATTCAACCAGGACGTGACGGATGAGGAATACGTTGAAGCCGTGCTTCGTCGCATGGCCGATCAACTGTTTGCCAAGGTGCGCGAAGAAGGCCGGAGCGTGCGGACCTTGACGGTGAAAGTGCGTTACAACGACCGCGACGAAAATCAACGCGCCGAAAGTCTGCGGGAGCCGACCCATTTGGAAACGGACGTTTACGGGCGCCTGCGCGGGTTGCTGCGCGAGGCATGGGAGCGGCGGGTGAGCCTGCGGATGGTGTCGTTGAGACTGTCAAACGTGTATGACGGCGTGTTCCGTGGCGAACTGTCGCTCGAAACCAACGTCCGGAGTCATCCCGCGCGTGAACGGCTTGCTGGCGTAGTGGATGAATTGCGGCGATGCAAAGGCTGGTCCGTCGTCCTTCGCGGACACGATTTCCGATTGCGCGATGCGCCCAGGGACATCGTGAACGAACGAGCGAAGCCGCAAATCAAAATTCAATTCCGCATTCAAAAACGAAACACTCCGTCATGCAGAACCGCTACCTACGTTCCGTTGCGCGTCCGCAGTGATTACACGTTTTTGGATTCGACCCTTTCGCCCGGCGCGGTTGTGGACCTTGCCAAGCGGCATGACCTTCCGGCCATCGCCCTGACCGACATCGGCAACTTGCATGGCGCGGTGGAATTCGCGCAGGCGGCGAAGCGCGCGGGTGTCAAACCGATTTTTGGGGCGGAACTGCAAGTGAAGGAGCATCCGCTATTGCTCTACGTCGAATCCGCTCGCGGCTACCTCAATTTGAACCGGCTGTTGACGCGCAACGCGGAAGCGGCCAACAGCGGGGAAGATGGCGCGGTTGCGGCGATGCAGCGCCGCCCCATTTCGATTGAACGTCTGGATGGCTTCACCGAAGGGTTGATTGCCGTCAGCACGGATTCAAAGCTGGCCGAATTGTTTCCCGGCCGGTTCTACGAGATGGCGACAAAGCAACATCTCACCCCGGCCCTCTCCCCATCGGATGCGGAGAGGGAGTTTCCTGTCGTGGCGTGTCCGGCGATTCATTACGCCAATCCAAGCGACCGCCTCAAATACGACATCGTGCAGTCCATCCGCACACTGACGCTGTTGCGCCAGGAACACCCGGAGAAGCGCGCAGACGGACGGTTTCATTTCCGCACGCCGGCAGAAATGACGGAAGCGTGCAAGGAACATCCCGAATGGCTGGCGCACTCGGTGGAAATCGCCGAGCGGTGCAACTTTGAAATCCCATTTGGCGATCCCCAATTTCCAGCGTTCACGCCGCCTGACGGTTCAACGGCGCGCGAGTTTCTTCACCGGCTTGTTTCGGACGGATTGCGCCGACGTTACGGCGAGCGCGCCGCCGCCATGCGCCCGCAGGTCGAACAGGAATTGAGCATCATCGGCGCCGTCGGCTACGAGGAATACTTTCTGGTCGTGTGGAATATTCTCCAAGATTGCCGCGCACATGGCATCGAATGGATCACACGCGGCAGCGCGGCGGACTCGCTCGTTTGCTATTGCCTCGGCATTTCCGACGTTTGCCCCGTCCGCTTCGGCCTCTACTTCCGCCGCTTTCTGAATCAGGAACGCATGGCGCTGAACAAACTGCCGGACATTGACATTGATTTCCCGCACGACCGCAAGGACGACGTGGTGGACCTGATTTTCGCCAAATACGGTCGGGGACAATGCGCCGTGGTCGGCGGCTTCTCGACGTTTCAGGCCCGGAGCGCATTTGCCGACGTGGCCAAAGTGCTGGGCGTCGCCGAACGCGACGTGCGCCGGTTCACCGAACATTTTCCGTGGAGCTTTGGCGGCGGCTGGATACCGGCGGAACACACGCCCAGCGGCGGAACAAAGTTGAGCGAACTGCTTGCCGCCAGTCCCGAAAACCGCGATTTGCCCTTGAACGAGGAGCCGTTCAAAACCGCGCTGGACATAGCGGAATTCCTCGACGGCTTTCCGCGTTTTCCCAAGATGCACCCGTGCGGCGTGGTGTTGTCGCGCCAGCCCATGAACGAATTGACGCCAACGTTCATTTCCAACAAGGGTTATGCGACGACACATTTTGACATGGACGCCGTTGAGGCCATCGGCCTGGTAAAAATTGACGTGCTGGCGCAAGGCGGCTTGGCGGTGATGCGCGATGCAAAAGAGGCGCTCGCGCAACGCGGCGTCAGCGTGGACTTGAAGGCGCTTGAACCGTGGCAAGACCCGACGGTTTGGGAAATGATTTCCGGCGGCGGTGCGCGGGCGGTGCATCATATCGAAAGCCCGGCCATGACCGGCCTGTGCCGCCAGTGCAACGCGCGGGACATTGACACGCTGATTGCGATTGTAAGCGTCATCCGGCCCGGCGCGTCCAACGAAGGCAAGAAGCTTGCCTTCACCCGACGGTATCAGGGACTTGAACCTATGACCTATCCGCATCCGTCGCTTGAACCCGTTTTGCGCGACACGTTCGGGCTGGTGGTCTATGAGGAACACATTCTGCAAATCTGCGAAGCGTTCGCCGGCTTGCCGCCAGGCCGGGCGGACGTGCTGCGGCGGGCGTTGAGCAAACAGAAGCGCGCCCTCATCGCCGAGATTCGGGATGAGTTCTTTGCGTCAGCGCGGGCACGAGGGCACACACCCGAAAAGATTGAAGAAGTGTGGGGACTCGTTGCGGGTTTTGCGGGCTACGCCTTTTGCAAGGCGCACTCGACCGCTTATGGTGTCGAGGCGTATCAGGCCGCCTGGCTGAAGCGGTATTATCCGGCGGAGTTCATGGCCGCCGTGTTGACCAACGGCAAGGGATTCTACGCCCCGCTGGTGTATGTGCTGGAATGCCACCGGCTCGGCTTGAAATTCCTGCCGCCAACCATCAACGAACCGGGGCCGGCGTTCACGGCGCGCGGCAACGCAATCCGCGTCCCGTTGACCCGCGCGAAGGGTCTTGCGGAGAGCACGGTAAAACGACTGCTGGCGGAGCGCAAGCGCGCGGCATTCGCCTCACTCGCAGACTTTGATCGCCGCGTGGACCCATCGCCGGAGGAAATCGAAACACTGATTCGGGCGGGCGGCTTCGATGAATTTGGCCAAGCGCGCACGCGACAATTTTGGGAAGCGCAACAAATTCAAAAAACGGGAAGCGAAAAGCGGAAAACGGAAAATGAAGCGGTGAATTTGGAATTTGATTTTGAGGCGGGCAGGAATCCGGTTGCTAATTTCTTTGCGCAGAATCCGGCGTTGCTCCGCGAGCCGACGCGGCGCGAACGGCTGGAAGCCGAGGCCGAATTGTTCGGTTACGCCGTGGGCAGGCATCCTCTTGAACTGTTTGAGGACGTGGCGTGGGACACGTATTGTCCCGTTGCGCGGCTGGGGGAACACGTTGGCGAGAGCGTGGTGACGTGCGGGCTGGTGGTGGAGCAACGCATCCATCACCAGATCACCGGCGAGCCGATGAAATTCCTGACCCTGGCGGACTGGACGGGCATGGTGGAAACAGAACTGTTTGCGCAGACCTATAAGAACTACGGGCTGGCAACCGTGCGCTATCCGGTCCTGGAAGTCACCGCAACGGTCGAGCCCTTCGAGAATGGGCGGGGATTTTCACTGCGGGTGCTCGGCGTCGGCAAACCAAGGACCAAACAAAGTCAGCCTGCGTAAGATTCCTCGTGTGCGGGATTTTGGTTGAGGTTTTGCATCGTCACGACCGCTGATGGTCCTGCGAAGCCGCTGGCGAACGGTTCAGACGTGGCGCAGGGTATGCCGCCAGGGGGACCAGCCGAGCGGCCATTTTGGAATCGCAAACCCGTCCGCCCCGATCTTGAATCATGCTACGGCATCGGCGGCGGCGTGGCGGTGACCTGGGAACGCGGCCCTTTCGACGTCCGATCCAACCGGTCACGCACAGTTGGCGTTTCGTCATCTGCCGGTTCCACGCATGATAAACATTTTTGACTCACGTTACCGGCGAGATCAT
>JAGWMQ010000068.1 GCA_028873125.1 Verrucomicrobiota bacterium
CATATTGGAACTTATTGGGCGTTTTTGCTGGGGCTGTTCATTCTGGCCGCCGGGCTGCCGTGCCTGGAAACCGTCGCCAATCCCTACGCCACGGTGCTCGGTCCGCCCGAATCCGGCGCGGCACGCATCAATCTGGCGCAAAGCACCAACGGCATCGGCTGGATGATCGGGCCGGTGCTGTGCGGCTACTTTGTCCTGTCGGCCACAGGCGAGCCGGTGACGACCAACACCAATCTTTGGAAACCTTACCTGATCATCGCCGGCCTGGTCGCCATCTTGATCTTGCTCTTTGCGGTCAGCAAAGTGCCGGACTTGCACAACATTGAGGAAACCAAAGTCGTCACCGGCGCCGGCGGGGTCACGGTGAAGCCGCTCTGGAAACGCTGGCATTTCATCCTCGCTGTCGTCGCGCAATTTTGTTATGTGGCCGCCCAAACCGGCATTTTCAGTTATTTCATCAATTACACCGCCACCGATACGCCCGCTTTGACCCAGCGCCAGGCTGGCTGCTTGCAAAGCTACGCGAATGGCCTACACGATGTTTTCCGAATCCCGATTATACAGATGACTTATCCCGCCGCCCTGTTTACTGTCGGCGACATCACGAACCTTCCGGCCTTCGTCGCCAAATTGCGAAACGATCAGGACTCTCGAACTCGGCGGATTTCCGAATTTATTTGGAACCACTTTTCGACAAACCGCGCCTTCCTGGCTTCCTCGAGCTTCGCTGCCAGCGCCGATGACGTCCATGCGCCGTCCTCCATCAAAGCCGCAGCTGCCGAATTGGACCAACAGGTGCAACAACAAAAGCAAGCCATTTTGATCAACGGCCTGAACCAAACGCTTCAGACGAACTCGCTCTTCGCCGCTGTGCGTGACAGCGGGATCGTGTTACCGGAGGCGCAACGTGAGTTAGTCGAATCCCATCCAAGCGGCGAGCAACTGGCGCGCGCGAACCGGGCGTTTTTGGAAGACACCTATTCCTCCGATTTGGTGGCCCGCAGTCCGTATTTGAACAGCGCGCTGTTCCGCATCACCGACCGCGGCAGCTCGCTGTTGCTTTCGTTCGGCGGTTACCTGTTATTCCTAATCGGGCGCATCACCGGCAGCTTGGCGCTGCGCCTCTTCCCGGCGGACCGGATGGTGGCGATTTATTCCGCCGCCAACATTTTGATGATGATTTTGACGATGAACGCCTGGGGCTGGCTTTCCGTGACCGGCCTGTTATTAAGCTTCTTCTTCATGTCCATCACCTATCCGACCATTTTTTCGCTGGGCATCCACGGGTTGGGCGAGAAGACGAAAATCGGCTCCTCCTTCATCGTGCAGTCTATCGTCGGCGGCGCCCTCATGCCGTTTGTCATGGGCTGGCTGGCGGACAACTGGGGCATGCGCATCGGCTTCCTCATGCCGCTGCTCTGCTTCATCTTCATCGCCGCCTACGGCGCGGGCTGGCGGAGGCTCGAGGCGCGGGACAGCCGGTAGAGGATTTACGATTTACGAGTGGTGATTTACGAGTGACGATGGTGGCCGCCGCGAATCGCGGTGGGCGCGGAAATCGCAAATCATAAATGGCAACACATCGCATCGGCATCGTCGGCGGCACCGGGCTTTACGACATCGAAGGCTTCACAAACCGGAAATGGCTCCAGGTTAAAACGCCGTTCGGCCCGCCTTCGGACGCCTTCCTCGCCGGCACGCTCGCCGGGCGCGACGTGGTGTTTCTGCCGCGCCACGCGCGAGGCCACCGCATCCTGCCCGGCGAACTGAACCATCGCGCCAACGTCTGGGCGATGAAAAAGCTCGGCGTGGCGTGGATCCTCAGCGTCAGCGCCGTCGGCTCGCTTCAGGAACGCTACAAGCCCTGTGACATCGTCCTGCCCGACCAATTCGTGGACCGCACCAAGCGCGCCGCTGAGCACACTTTTTTCGGACGGGGCATCGTGGCGCACGTGGCGTTTGCCGACCCCATCTGCAACGAGCTTCGGAAAATCCTTCTGAAAACCGCGCGCGTGCTGAACGCGACCGTCCATGACGGCGGCATCTACGTCAACATGGAAGGCCCGGCCTTCAGCACCCGCGCCGAATCGCTCACCCATCACCGCGACGGCTATGACGTGATCGGCATGACCAACCTCGGCGAGGCCAAATGCGCCCGCGAGGCCGAGATCGCCTACGCGACGATGGCGATGGTCACCGACTACGATTGCTGGAAAACCGACGAGGCGCACGTGACCCTGGAAATGGTCATTGACTATTTGCATCGCAACGCGGACCTGGCCAAAAAAATCGTCGCCCAGACCATCCCGCAAATTCCGGCTGAACCCGGTTGGCCGTGCCATTCGGCGCTTCAAAACGCCATCATCACCGAGAAAAAACTCTGGCCCAAGAAAACCGTGACGGCGCTGAAGCCGATCTTGACCAAGTATCTGGATTGAAGCGCGACGCCCCAGCGTCTGCCCGTCACTTGGCGGCGCTTTTGAGCAACGCCTGTTTCTGGGCATCCGGCAGGGAGGTGTTCATCAGCCACTGTTGTGCGCCGGCGGGATCCACTTGCAGCCACCGGCGCGCCACGTTTTGAATGGCGGCGTTGCGCTGGTTCGGATCCGTCAACGATTCGGCCCATGGCGCCGCCTGGGCGGGATAATCGTTGGCCAGTTGGTTGACGTAGCTCTGGACGGCATTCTGCTTGGCGGCCCCATCGGACAGCGAATTCAGCCATTGGCCGGCGGCGACAGGATCATTTTGCGCCCAACTGGAGATAATGTTTTGGAAGGCGCTGTTCCGCGTGTTGCCGTCGGGAAACTGGGCGGCCCAGTTCGCCGCCGCCTGCGGATCGGATTGCGCCCACTGCGAAATGACGGACAGCGCCGCGCTGTTTTGCATGTTGCCCGCGGGCAGGCCGGCCACGAGGGTCGCGGCGTCCTTCGGGGAATCCAACGCCAGGCCCGAAATCAAACCTTGGGTGAAGGCGTTCCTGGCGTCGCCATCGGGCATCGTTTGCAGCCATTTTTTCGCGGCCGCCGGGTCGTTTTGCGCCCACGAGCGGGCGGCGTTGTTCAGAAAACTGCTCTGCTGGCTGCTGGATTGGAGGCTTTGAGCGTATTGCATCGCGGCCTGCGGATCGGCTTGCATCCATTGCGAGGCCATGCCGTTGAGGGCGTTTTGTTTGGAGCGACCGTCGGGGAGGTTTTGCGCCCAGGCCAGCGCGCTGTTCAAATCACTTTGCGCCCACGAATCGGCGATGGTGCGGATGAAATTGTCCCGTTCCTGGTCCGGCGGCAAGGTGTCGGCAAACGCCGAGGCGGCCTTGGGATCGTCCTGCGCCAGTTGGAAACCGACCGCCTGCAACGCATTCCGTTTGGCGTTGCCCTCGGGCAGGCTTTGAATCCAGTCCAGCGCGGCCTTCGGGTCTTCATTGGCCAGACTGTTGGCCACCTGCCAGACCGAATTGTTTTGCGCATTGCCCGGCGGCAGCAATGCGAAAAGCTGCGCCGCGGCCTGCGGGTCCTGCCAGGAAATGGAATTGACGGCCTGTTGCAAGGCGCGGTTGCGCGTCGTGCCGCTCGGAAGGTTTTGAACGTATTTCAACGCCGCGGCCGGGTCTTGCTGAATCCACTGGCCGATGACACTGCTCAACAGATTATTCTTGGCATTGCCCGATGGCAGGCCGCTGGCGAAGTCCGCCGCCGCCTGCGGGTCCGTCTGCGCCCAGACAAAACCCAGACTGCTCATGGCCTGTTGTTTGGTTTGGCCGTCAGGCATTTGTTGGACCCAGGCCAGCGCGCCGTTCACGTCGTTCTGCGCCCAACTGGAGATGATGGAACTGATCGCGTTGCGCTGGTCCTGATTGTTCGGCAGCGCATTGGCCCACGCCATCGCCGCCTGCGGATCCGTTTGCGCCCACGCCGAGGCGATAGACTGAAAGGCTTGCGACCGCTGCCGGCCCGAGGTGAGCTTGGCGGCCTGCGCGGCGGCGGTCGCCGGGTCCTGCGCGGCCCAGCTTGAAAAAAGGGAATACGCCGCTCCAAATTGCCATGAATTGAGACCGGAGCGTTGGAGCAAATCGAAGGCGGCCTGGGGATTGGCGCCGGCCATCGCGGACATGACGCTGTTCAACACCTGCTCGCGCAACCGGCCCTTGGGAAGCTGCTGCGCCCACGCTGCCGCGGCGGCCGGATCCTTTCTCGCCCAGCCGCCGGCCACCATGCCGATGGCGTTCTGCCGCTCCGACCAATTGGAAAGCGCATTCGCGTAGTTCATGGCCGCCTGCGGATCACTCTCCGCCCAGCGCGGAAGCAGACTGAACCGCAACCCCTGCCTCATGGGCTGAGACGCCTTGGTGTCCACAAACGCCAGCAATCGGGGGATGTCCGCCGGGTCCACGTTGTCCATCATTCGGCGCCATTCCGGATCGCTGAACGCCATGCGGTAATTCAGCTTCAACAGTTTCGCCTCGAGATCGGCCAGGGAAATTTTTCCACCGGCGGCGTGGCCTTGTTCGAAAGCCGGTTGCCCGGGAGGCGGAGCCTTCACAGGCGGCAGTGGAGTCGGAGGCGCGTTGGCCGCAGCGCTTGAAACGGGGTGGACCCAACCCTGCCCGGCGTGGATCCGGGTGACTTCGTGCCTTCCCCACCAGTAACCGCCGCCCAACGCCGCGAGCGCCAACAGAAACGAAAGGGCTGCGCCGTGTTTCATAAGCATCCTGATTGGACAGGACGCAGGGTGGACCGGCACGCGGAATTGTCGAGGGCAAAGATTTGCGGTTTACGAGGGCAGGGGTTTGCGGCAGGATGCGCGCGAATCGCAAATGAAAAAAATCATCGTCAAACCGCCCCGCTCGCCTGTGGCCGTCGGCCCTTACAACCACGCCGTGCGCGTTGGCGATCTGCTCTTTTGCGCCGGCCAAATTCCGATTGATCCGTCCACCGGGGATCTGGTTTCCGGCGGCATCCAGGCGCAAACCGAACGCGCGCTGCAAAACGTCAAGGCCATTCTGGACCACCAAAAGCTCACCTTCGCCCACGTCGTCAAGAGCATGGTCTTTCTGACCAGCCTGGCCGACTTTGCCGGCATGAACGAAATCTACGCGAGGCATTTCACCGCGGATTTTCCGGCGCGCTCGACGGTGCAGGTTGCCGCGCTCCCCAAGGGCGCCAACGTGGAGATCGAAGTCATCGCGCACTTTTGAATGGAACTGCCCCTCGGAATCCAATGGCTGGTCGCGTTTCTCGCGGGCGGCCTGGCCGGCTTTTTCTACGGCTGGCTCAAGGGCCGCGCGCGCCCCGCCGCGCCGGACAGCCGGCTGGAGGAGGAATTGCGCCAGCAAATCGTCCGGCATGAATCGGAACTGGAAAAATTGAGGGCTCAACTCGCGGAAACGGGCAACGCGCGCGCGGCGGCGGAGGCCAGACAAGCGGCGGCCGAGGAATTGCTGGCCGGTCAGAAGTCCCTGCAGGAAAAGGCGCTGGCCGACCTGCGCGAGGCCTTCAAGGCCTTGAGCGCCGACACGCTCAAGCAAACCGCGCCGGAATTTTTGCGGTTGGCCGAGCAGTCGTTCGGCAAATTCCAGGAAACGGCCAAAGGCGACCTGGCACAGCGGCAGGAGGCGATCAAAACCCTGGTCGAGCCGCTCAAGCAACAACTCGACACCTACCAAAAACGGTTGCAGCAAAGCGAGGCCGCGCAGTCCTCCACGCTCGGCGAGGTGAAAAAGCAGTTGGAACTGCTCTCGCAGCAAAGCCAGTCGCTGGCCGCCGAGACCCAGCAGTTCCGCATGGTGCTCAAGTCCAACCCGGCGCGCGGGCGCTGGGGCGAGGAAACCCTGCGCCGCGTGGTCGAGGCCGCGGGCATGAGCGCGCATTGCGACTTCAGCGAACAGGCCCAGACGGGCGACGCCAAACCGGACTTGATCGTCCGCCTGCCCGGCGAGCGGATCATCATCGTGGACGCCAAGGTGCCGGATTTCGATTTTCTCAACGCCATGGAATCGGCGGACGCGGCGCGGCGCTCGGAGTTGCTGGTGGCGCACGCTGCGAAACTGAAAAACACGATGCTCGAGCTGGCCAAGCGCGATTATCCGGCCCAGTTTCCCAACGCCCTGGACTACGTGGTGCTGTTTGTGCCGGCGGAATCGCTCTTCAGCGCGGCGCTGGAAGGCGACCGCGACCTGATCGTCTGGGCGGCGGAGCGGAAAATCCTGCTGGCCACGCCGGCCTCGCTCATCGCGCTGCTGCGTTCGGTGAGCGTGAGCTGGCAGCAGCACGCGCAGACCGAGAACGCGCAGAAGATCGCCGACGCCGCCCGGGAGTTTTATGCGCGCGTGGTGAAATTCACGGAGCACTTTGAAAAAATCCGCGCCGGACTGGACCGCGCCAATACGGCGTTCAACGACGCGGCGGCCAGTTTCCAGACGCGCCTCCGCCCGGCGGGCGAACGGCTGGTCGAACTCGGCGGCGCCGGTTCCGCCAAAACCCTGGCCGACGTCCAGCCGCTGGATGTGGCGCTGCGGGCGCCGGCTCAGTAAACCTGCGGTCGCGCCCCGGCTGCGGCGCTGCAAATCTCCGTTAAATGGTTTGCAAACGTTCGGTAATTTGATAAGTTTCAATCAGGGTTGGTTGTATGAAACGTTTGGGTTTCTTCACCGTGGCGGGATGGCTGTTGGGCGCGGCTCCGGTTGCGGCCGCGCAGGTGGGATTGATCAACATTGACGGCGCCATCGGCCCGGCCACGGCCCACTATATTTCGCGCGCCATTGACGTCGCCGCGGCCCAACACGACCAGTGCCTCGTCATTGAGATGGACACCCCCGGCGGGTTGCTGGACTCCACCAAGGAAATCGTCGAGACCTTTTATTCCTCCCAGGTTCCCACCGTTGTTTACGTGGCGCCCTCGGGCGCGAGCGCGGGCAGCGCCGGCGTGTTCATCACGCTGGCGGCGGACGTGGCGGCCATGGCGCCCCACACCAGCATCGGCGCGGCGCATCCGGTGGAAATGGGCCTGGGCGGGATCACCGGCGGCGACTCGACCAACGACGTGATGCGGCAAAAGCTGGAAAACTACGCCTCCGCCTTCGTCGAAACCATCGCCGACAAGCGGCACCGCAACGTGGAATGGGCCAAGTCCGCCGTGGTCGAGAGCAAGGCGACAACCGCCGAAAAGGCGCTGCAATTGAAGGTCATTGATTTGATCGCCACCAACGTCCCCGACCTGCTTCAGCAATTAAACGGCCGTTCCGTGGACGGAAAAATCCTCAAGACCGCCGGGGCGAGCGTCGTGGAAATCCCGATGATTTTGTCGGAGCGATTTTTCCAACTGTTCTGGCAGCCGGAGGTGATGATGATCCTGATGCTCATCGCCATCTACGGCATCATCGCCGAACTAAGCCATCCGGGCGCGATCCTCCCCGGTGTGGCCGGCGCGGTGGCGCTGATCCTTCTGCTGTACATGTCGGCCACGTTGCCGCTCAACATCGCCGGCGTGGCGCTGATCCTGCTGGCCGTGGCGCTGTTCATCATGGACATCTTCGCGCCCACGCACGGGGTGTTGACGACGGGCGGCATCATCTCGTTTTTCCTGGGCGCCTTGATGCTGTTCAACCACGCCGCCCCCGGCTACAATCTGCCCATGACGTGGATCATCCCGGCCACGGTGGTCACGGCGGCCTTTTTCGTCTTTTTCGTCAGCAAAGGCATCCGCGCCCAGTTTTTGCCGGTGAAGAGCGGCAAGGAAACCATGATCGGCAGGACCGTGAACGCGCAATCGCAGATCGGCCCGGCGGGAGGCCGGGTGTTTGTCGAGGGCGAAATCTGGAATGCCGTCAGTGAAACGCCCGTGGAAGCCGGCCAACCGGTGGAAATCACCGGCATCGAAGGATTGACCTTGAAAGTGAAACCGTCAAACCGATAAATTGTTCGAGCGAGGGCGGGACGGGCGGCAAAAGGCCGCCATCTCCCCAACGCGTTGAAACTCCAACTCCTGAACACAACCCAATCAAATTATGAATGACCTTTCCCTCAACCTCATCGCCAAGCTCGGCTCGTGGGCCGTGGTTCTTTTCATCGTGGCCGTCATCCTGCTGCCGCAGGCCCTGCGGATCCTGCGCGAATACGAGCGCGGCGTCATTTTCCGTCTCGGCAAGCTGCTCGGCGCCAAGGGGCCGGGGATTATTTTTCTCATCCCCATCGTGGACCGCATGGTGAAAATGGACTTGCGCGTGGTGACCATTGACGTTTCCAAGCAGGAAATCATGACCAAGGACAACGTGCCGGCCACCGTGGACGCCGTGGTCTATTTCCGCGTCATCAACCCGATGGACGCCGTGGTGAAGGTGGAAAATTACTGGAAGGCGACCTCGCTCATCGCGCAAACCACGCTGCGCAGCGTGCTCGGGCAGGCGTCGCTGGACGATTTGCTGTCGCAACGCGACGTGATCAACCAGAAGTTGCAGGAGATCATTGACCGCCAGACCGAGCCTTGGGGGATCAAGGTCACGTCCGTTGAAATCAAGGATGTGGCGCTGCCGGACAGCATGAAACGCGCGATGGCCAAACAGGCTGAAGCCGAACGCGAACGCCGGGCCAAGGTCGTGAATGCCGAAGGTGAATTTCAGGCCGCCGAGAAAATGGTGCAAGCCGCCGCGATGATCAGCAAGGAGCCGATCGCGCTGCAACTGCGTTATCTGCAAACCATGCGCGAAATGGCCAGCGAACACAACACGACCACGTTCCTGCCCCTACCGATTGATTTGTTCAGCTCGTTCTTGAAGAAGTAACGGCGCCGGCGCTTTTTATCAACCGTTCGACGCTCATGAATCATCACACGCTCCCGCGTCCTTTACGGAAAGGGCGTGCTGGCAGTTTGTGACTGTTGCCGTTTTTGCCACCGCTTTTTTGCGGCTGCAAACAACGCCAGCCGTCGCGGCCGATGGCTTTTTCCCGTTGTGGCAAAAGAAGCCGCCGAACGCGGCGGACACGGTCTTGATTTATCAAGGCGGCTCGGGCCGCCTGCCGTGGACGCCGGCGCAATTGGCGCCTTACGTCAGTTATCGCGACCCGCGCGATGGCCGGGAAAAATGGCTCTTTGACGGGTTTCTGTTCATTGAATACCACGATCAAAACCGGACATTTTCCGAGGGAGAAGGCGGCGGTAATTGGACGCCGGCGGACAAGCAAATCTGGCGGCGCTTGCTGGACAAAAATTTTGAACCCGGCCACGGCGTTGCCGCCTTGGAACAATGCTGCGCGGAAACGCAGAAACGCCTCGGGCCTCCGCTGCGCCCCCGGCAGGTCATCCTCACGCTGCCCGAACCGATTGTCAATTTTACCAACTGGGGCGAATTGAACGGGCACAAGCTGGACTTTTCAGTGCTGGCGGATCGTGTCGCCGCCTGCCAATGGTATATCGGCCAGGCGCTGGAAAAGTGGCGGATGCTCGCGCCCAAGCATCTTGAGCTGGCCGGTTTTTATTTTGTGCCTGAACACGCCTCTCCTCCCAATCGGCAACTGCTGCCGCTCTTGTCCCGAATACTTCACGAGCACGGCCTGTGCTTTTTCTGGATTCCGTACTGGCGAGCGGCGGGCGCCGGCGATTGGAGGGCGCTGGGTTTCGACCTCGCCTCGCAACAGCCCAATTACTTCTTCCACCCCGGACTGCCGTCCTCGCGTTTGCAGGAGGCGTGCGACTTTGCCCGCGGACACGGCATGGGGCTGGAAATGGAATTTGACGACCGTGTCATCAGCCAACCCCGGACATTCGCTCCGCGTTTTGACGCCTATCTCAAGGCTTTTGCCGACAACGGCGTCAAGGCTTCCGTCTCCATGAGCTACTACGAAGGCGGCGGGACGATTTTGCGGCTGGCGCGGTCGAAGGACAAGGCCTTGCACGGGTATTATGACCGCATTGCGCAGTGGGTGCTGGACCGGCAGCGCTCCGCCGACGAACAATTCCGGCGGGCCAACTCGAAGCAATCCCCATGATGAAAGGGCCGCGAGGGTCGAAATACCATTCGACATCCGGCAAATGCAAACCGAATTTTAAGCAATGCCCCTTTACGAATACGAACTGTGCGAAGGCGAGTGCAAGGTCTGCGGCGGGCGGTTCACCCTGCGCCGGCCGTTGAGCGCGTCGGAGTTGACGAAGTGCCCGGCCTGCAAAAAGCCGGTCCGCAAAATCATTTCCGCTTTCAGCACGCCGACCAAGCTCAAGCCGCTCTCGATTTCGGACGCGAAAAAGGCCGGGTTCACCGTGCTCAAAAAAATCCGGAAGGGCGAATACGAGCGGCAGTAATGCGTTGAAGCGTTGAAGCGCTTGGTGAACAGTTCCGCTTCAGCGCCTCAACGATTTGGGTTTGAATTCATTCTGCCGGGCGGGCGACTCAACCGCCCTTGAACCGCCGCAGGGTGGCCCGCTTGAGTTCGCGCTCCGACTCGCGGCGCTTCAAGTCCTCGCGCTTGTCATACTGCTGCTTGCCCTGGCCGACGGCCAGCGCGACTTTCACCTTTCCCTGTTTCCAGTAAAATGCCAGCGGCACCAACGCGCGGCCCTTGGCCGCGGTAAGGCCGGCCAATTTGCGGATTTCGGATTTGTGCAGCAGCAATTTGCGCGGCGCCGTGGGGGAATGATTTTGCAGGTTGCCGTGGGAGTATTCGTCAATGTGCGCGTTGTAGAGCCAGACCTCGTCCTGCTCGACGCGCGCGAAGGCGTCGGCAATCTGGCCGCGGCCCGCCCGCAGTGACTTGACCTCGGTGCCCCGCAGGACGATGCCCGCCTCGAAGGTCTCGAGGATGTGATAGTCGCGCCGTGCCTTGTGGTTGGTCACGATGTCGGCCATGACCTTTCGGGATTTATGATTTACGGTTTAAGATTGACGACGGCTGCTGGAAAGCCCGGCCTGCGCCAGGCCTTCAAATCGTAAATCATCAATCGTCAATCACAAATGAAATCAGCGTTTGCGGCGCCGCTTGGCCTGGGGCCGGACCAGTTCGACGGTGTCGGGCATTTCCCAGCCGATCTTGTCCTCCAGAATTTCGCGCAGCGCGATGTCCGCCGCGCCAAGGTTTCCCGGGTCGGCGATCAAGGGACGGCTCAAACCGCCGCCGCCGGAATTGAGCTGCCGCACCCGGCGCGACACGAGGTTGACCAGCACGTTAGGGTTGCCGATCTTCTCGGCGGCTTTCTTGCAAAGTTCGGCGTTCACGGTTTCGGTTAGATAAGAAAACGAGCCAAACATTTTAATCGCGAGGGCGATGCACGCAACAAAAAAATCAACAATTTAAAACTTTCGCGGCTTTGCCGCCGCAACGCTCCAAGCGCGGGAAAAGGCGGCGGAATGCAGCTTTGCAGGACGGAGCCTCATCGGGGAGCCGGCAATTCTTCCTGTTTTGTGGGAAGTTCCACCCCGCCGGGTGCGCGGTGGCGGCAGGCCCGGGTTCCCAAAGGGCAGGTCCGGGTGCTTTCCACGATGTGCCGGCGTCAGCCCCCGGCGACAATTTTGACGATTTCCAGCCGGTCACCCGCACGGATCCGGCGCCGGGGAAATTCCGACGGCGCGACCGCCTCGCCGTTGTGCTCCACGACGACGCTGCGCGGCAACAGCTTTTGCGCGACGAGGAATTCCTCGAGGGAGCAGGGCAGGTTGGCCTCGACCGGCGTTCCATTGGCGGTGACGATTTGCATTTGCCGCGCTTGAAACTTGGAACTTACGCCGTCAGCGCCGCGTCCCAATCCTTCCAGACCGGCTCGTAACCGAGCTTGCGGAGCAAGTCCGCCACTTCCTGCGGCGACCGCTCGTCGGCGATGTTGAACTGGCCGGTCGCGTTTGTCGCGCGGCGCGGCTCCGGCGCCCATTCGCTGGCCCCGGACGCCAGATCCACAATCCGGCCGCGCACCGTCTGGTGGATTTTTTCCCTGCCGGCGCCGGTGTACCCTCCCGGCTCGGTATGGCTGCCCGCGCTCATCATCGTGATGCCCAGCGGAATCAGCCCGTCGCGCAGTTTCGGCGACTCGCGCGTCGAGAGCACGAGGCCGACGTCGGGGAACATCAGCCGCAGGGCGCAGACCAGTTGCGCCAGGTCCTGGTCGGAGATGTGCGTGAGGGGCTGGAATTCTCCGGCGCACGGGCGCAACCGAGGCAGGGAAATGGTCAGGGCCGCCTTCCAGCAATTGCGCAGCAGGTAATCCGCGTGCGCCGCCACGCTCAACGCCTCGAACCGCCAGTCGCCCAGCCCGTAGAGCGGGCTGATCCCCAGCCGGCGGAACCCGGCGGCGTAGGCGCGCTCCGGCGTCTCGAGCCGCCAGTCGAAATTCCGTTTCGGCCCGGCGGTGTGCATTTGCGAGTAAACCTCGCGGTCGTAGGTTTCCTGATAAACGACCAGCCCGTCGGCGCCCGCCGCCACGATTGGCCGGTAATCGTCCGCTTCCATCGGCCCGACTTCGAGCGAGATACCCGGCCAATCCGGGTGCAGCGCGGCGACACAATCCGTGAGGTATCGCACGGAAACAAATTTGGGATGTTCACCGGCGACCAGCAGGAGATTGCGGAAACCCTGTTCCTGGAGCGCCTGCGCTTCCTGCCTGACTTCCTCCAACGAAAGCGTCACGCGCAAAATCGGATTGTCGCGCGAAAAGCCGCAGTAGGCGCAGTTGTTGATGCACTCGTTGGACAGATACAGCGGCGCGAACAGCCGGATGACCTTGCCAAACCGCTGCTGCGTGAGGGCGTGCGCCCGCCGGGCCATGTGTTCCAGCAAGCCCTCCGCCGCCGGCGAGATCAGGTTCGCGAAATCGGCGAGCGTCAATTTTGTTTTTGCGAGGCTTTCACGAACCGAACCGGCGTTGGCTTCCAACGACCGCTTTGCCAGCGACGGCAGCGGCAACGAATTGAATTCAGAAACAAAACTCACAATACACAAGTTAGCAAACCGCCGCTGAAAGTCGAGTCATGCCTGGGGCGGCTGTGTCGAGCCGGAAACCGTTTGCGCAGCACGCCCAATTTGGAAACACTTCCGGTCTGGCAGGTTTTCATGCCGCGCAAAAATCCAATTCAAAAAAGTTTGCCGTCCGTGATGATCCTCGGGGTCGGCTCGTTTGCGCAGGGCCTCGGCGCGGCCCTGGCGGACGCCGGCGCCCGTGTTTCAACTTATTTGACGCGCAATTACGGGCATTTCCCGCCGTCGCTCGTGGGCAGGACCTTCCCGCGCGCGGCATTTCCAAGTCCGGTGCCGCTGATTCGCAAAGGCCGGGTGGAGGTCGCCATCCCGCAATCCATTGACTGGGCGCAGGCGCCGTGGGCGGCGGATCTGATCGCATCCGGCGCCGGCATTTTTTCCCCGACGGGCGAGGCGATGCGCATTGAACGGGAGCGCGATTTCGCCCGGAAACTTTGCGCGGATTTTGGCATTCCGTTCCCGCGCGCCCACGTGGCGTCGAACCGTATCGAGGCGGAGGAAATTCTGGCGCGGCATCCGCGGCCGTTTGTCATCAAAAACCCGCTCTGCTCGCCGACCAGTCCGATCCACACGATCCTGTGCGAGACGATCGAGGACACGCGTGCCTGGCTCCGGCACGTCAATTACGCCGAGGGCGTCTTCTTGCAGGAATACCTCGGACGGGCCGAGGCCGGACACATCGCGCTGGTCAGCGGCGGCGAGATCTATTCGCTGGTGACCAACCAGGAATACAAATACGCCTTCGACGGCAACCAGGGCATCGTGGCCGGCGCGCCGCTGGGGGGCCTGGTCCAACGCGACGAGAGCGACCAATACGGCCTGGCGCGTCAGTTGATTCATCCGCTCCTGCCGTGGTTTCGGAAGGTGAATTATCACGGCCCGATTCAAGTGACGGCCATCAATACTGCGGCGGGGCAAGCGTCCTCGCGGGCCGGACTTGAAACGTTGAATTCGCCCGACGGCTCGCGAGGACGCCCGCCCCACCGAAAATGGCACGTCATTGAATACAACATCCGCCTCGGGGTCACTTCCGGCCCGATGATCCTGCGGATGCTGAAGAATCCCGCGGAAGTGGTGGCTCAGACGGCGCGAAACAAAAGGTTGAGCCCGGAGTTCAAGGACGAATTACATTTCGGCTGCTCCCTCACGCTGGCCGGGCATGGATACCCGTTCACGCAGGTGTGCAGCCCGCAGTTGCCGCTGGAAGTGCGCGGCAGATTTGATTGCGACGTCTGGTGGAACGAAGTGGCGCAAGGGTCGGACGGACGGCTGATCGCGGCCGGCCACCGCATCGCCGACGTGGTGGCGCTGGCGCCGGCGCTCGCTGCGGCCATCGCCAGGGCCTACGCCAACATCCGCAAAATCCGCGTGCTGGGCAGCTATTTCCGCACCGACGTGGGCCAAAGTCTCTGGCCGCCGGGAACGGTCTGATTTTTCCTGTCCTTTGGCACGATTCGTGGTTAAACCGTCTTTGCTGTTTTATGGCTTTTGACGCGACAACCTTTCCGCTGCGGCCGGCGTGGACCGAGATTGATCTGGGCCGGTTGCGAAACAATCTCCGTCTGATCCGCCGCGATCTGCGGCGGCACGTGAAATTGCTGGCCGTGGTGAAGGACGAGGCTTACGGCCACGGCGCGCTTGATGTGGCGCGCGTGGCGCTCGAAGAAGGGGCATGGGGCCTCGGCTTGAGCACACTGGAAGAGGCGATGGCCCTGCGCGACGCGGGCATCACCGCCCCGCTGCTGTTGTTGGGCGAACGGCAGGAGGCCGAACTCGAGTGGTGCGTGGCGCACGAGCTGACCGTGTGCGTCAACGGCCCGCACACGGTCCGCCAACTGGCGCGCACAGCCGTGAAATTCGACAAACGCGCGCCGGTGCATCTCAAAATCAACACCGGCATGAGCCGTTACGGTGTGCGCTGGGATGAGGCGCTGCCGCTCATCGAGCAGATTCTTGCGGAGAAGTCGCTGTTGCTTGAAGGCGCCATGACGCATTTCGCGCAATCTGATGAGACCGACAAGACCTTTGCCAACCTTCAGTTCTCGCGCTTCACGAGTGTGATGGGCGCGTTGGAGCGGAAAAAAATCCCCGTTCAATTGCGCCACACCTGCAACAGCGGCGCTTTCCTCGATTTGGCGCACGCGCATCTGGACATGGTGCGCGTGGGGATTTTGATGTACGGCGTGTTTCCGTCGCAGGTCTGCCGGCGCCTTCCCGGCATCGAGCCGGTGATGTCGGTGAAGGCGAAGATTGCCGGCATTCAGAAATTGAAACCCGGCGAAGTCGTCGGCTATGGCATGCGCTACACTGCGGCCAGCGAGCGACGCATCGCCGTGCTGCCGATCGGTTATGGCGACGGTTTTCCGCGCGTGCGCAACGAGGGCGCGGTGCTCATCCACGGCCGGCGCGCTCCGCTGGTCGGCGGCATCGCGATGGACGCGCTGACGGTGGACATCACGGACATTCCCGAAGCCCGGATGTGGGACGAAGCCGTCATCATGGGCCGGCAGGGCGGCGAGGAAATCACCGTGCGCGACATCGCCCGGTTGAAAAACTCCGTGACCTACGACGTGTTGACCAACTGGCGCCTGCGCCTCCGCCGAAAACCGGTGAACGCCGGGAAAGACCCTGGACACAGATCAAACATCGTTGAAACCCCGGTTGCAGGTTGAATGCGTCGGTGCTTTATCAGTGACCCGATGAAATCCTGCAAATGTTCGCTCTTCGAACAAACGTCCCTGCCGGTGGCAAGCGGCCATGTCCTTTCAGATCTCGCGCGGTTGCACCCTCCCCACCGGTGTTGATCAGCCGAACCTGGGGTGGCCGTCGGGTAAATTGCCATGGCCGCGCCAGATGTAAAAACCCGGCGATCTCGGAGGTCAGCTTGTGAGGGCACGGCTTTTCCGCCGTCGTCTTAACGGCCATCACGGCCGGACCTTCTTTCCCAATGTCCGCCGCGCACGTCCCGGTCCCAATCCCCGCCGTGGAGTTCATCGTCTTCGTCACCGCCGAAGAAATACCAGTTGACTCCCACGCTCCAGCCCGGGTAGTAGCCCCAGTACCAGTCCGGATACCACCCGTCCCAGTACCAGGCGGGATAGTAATAGAAATACCTTTGTTCGACGGGCCAGATATGGATTTGTTGGATGGCCACCACCGGGTAATTATAGCGGACCTTCTGCACCGGCTCGGTTCTGAGTCCAACAAGGGTGCCGGCGACCGTGACCAGCCGGCCGCGTTTGTACAATTCGGGATCCAGAAAGCCCTTGCTGCCGGCGATGAACCGTCCCAAAGGAAGCGCATGAGCCAGCGGTTTTTCATTGTGGGCCAGCGGCAGTTGCAGGATGTACACGGACCCGCCCTTTGCGTCGTTGGCGGTTTTGATGATGCGTCCGCCCCAAATGACCACCGTTCCCCGCCAGGCGCCGGGATCCGCCATCGCTTGTGACAGCGTCACCGGTTTGGCCTGTTGCCGGAGGCTCTTGGCCACGGGATAAGTGGCGCACCCCGGCAGTGTCATGAGGGCCAGGCCCGCCAACGCCGTCCATTTTCCCAATCGTATTTTCATCTCGCATCGCTCCCGATTACGGGGAAATATTAGTCACCGCGCACAGCTCTGCAGCGGCACATTTTCCAAGCCCATCCCGCAGGCCCGTCGCCCGGATTACCATGAGTCGGACCTTGAACCCGCCGAAAAGCCACACATTTTGAAACAAGGCGCGGCTGGAACGTTCAAAAGTTTCGGTGAGCGCCCACGCGAGACACGCCGCTGGCCCAATGAGGAAATGAGGAACGACTCTTTCGGGGTTTGCAAAAATGCAATTCGCCGGCTCAAGAAGGGACTGGCGCTGTGATTTCCGTTTTCAATGTTGCTTGTCCCGCCTTCTCCTTTTGGCTCGCCTTTAAATCGGACAGACCCCGTAACACACCCAGTAACCCAGCAGTTTGAAATACTCGGCATCCACTTGTCCTCTCACCAATTTCCATTCCGGCTTTTGAGTGGACCGCTTCGATTTCGGCTCCCGGCGAAGTGAAACGATATGGCCGGCGGTATTTTTGCCTGTTCGGTCCGCTGATCCAAGGTAGGACGGACGCGAGTAAAACTTCAGGTCCGGCCCATAATGCTCGAAGCACGCCAGCGCCCGGCGCGAGTGATACCACGAGGTGACGATGATCGCGCTGTGGATCCGCCGGGCGCGCAAGAGGGCGATGGTGAACTCCGCGTTCTGGCGCGTGGTATGGGAACGTGTTTCCAGCACGATGTCCCTGGTCGGAACGCCAGACCGGACCAGACACGCCCGATAGCTGCCGGCGTCGCCATAGCCGCTGCAGATGACCAGCGGCGCCTCGCCCAGTTTGAACAATTCCGCGGCGCGTTCGGGTCTGTCCAAGCCGGCGCCGCCCAGCACCACGAGCGCGTCCGCCTTCTCCGGGCCGCTGTCCAGGGTCAGGAATTGCCGGGGGAAAAACCATGCGGCCAATCCCAGCAACACCGTCAGCCCGGCCAGCAGCAGGCCGATTTTGAGAACGATACGGACACAGTTCATGCGGCAGACGGGGTTAAAAACCGAAAAGCATAAGCTGCAGGATCCCGCCCCCGGGCGTGGAAACCAGCGCGCAAAAGCCTGAATTGCCCCGGTTTTCGCGCGATTCAACCAAGCCGGCCCGTTCTTGCGGGCCTGCGCCGTCTGTCCGGAATACCAACATTCATGCAATGATTAAGGCCGCGCATGGAATGGCAAGCCGGTTTTGATGGGGCGCCGGCTTTCCGGCTTTCGGCAAAATCGGTCGTCGGCGCTTGCGGAATGGACCATGAGGCTTAATCTGAAACATGAAAGCAAAAGCCAATGTCTCGAAACTGCTTGAACAGCCAATGCCCTTCACGCCGGGCCTGACGCGCGCGGCGGTGCGCGAACATGCCTATCGCCTGTATCGGGACAAATTGCCTGGCCATCCGCTGACCTTGGCGGATTGGGTGCTGGCGGAAAAAGACCTCGTGGCGACGATGCAAGCCGAAGAGGAAGGCGTCGAGGTCTGACCTCCGGCGACGCCACCCGTAGCAGCAAACGTCGGTTCGCTCCGGCTTAAATTGGAGCGGCAGGACGTCCACTGTTACTCAACAAACGAGGGCCAGCGCCACCGCGTCTCGCGCGGACTTCGCCATGTCAAGACGCTGGCGCGACCACCGGGCATCTCCGTCTTGCGCGAAGTGTTTGACTGCGGCGCGTTCACCGCCGCTTTTCAAAATGGCCACGGGGCGGGCAAGCCGCCCATCAATTTTTCGGCCTGAGCGTCTTCCACAGCCAGCCGAGCGGATCGTAGAAATCATCCACCACGCGTTCCTTGAGCGGGATGATGGCGTTGTCGGTGATGGCGATGCTTTCCGGACAGACCTTGGTGCAGCATTTGGTGATGTTGCAAAAGCCGACGCCGTGCGCCTGCTTCAATTCCGGCAGCCGGTCCTCGGTGTCCAGCGGGTGCATCTCCAGCGCGGCGGTATAGACAAAGAAACGCGGGCCGATGAACTCATCGTGCTTGTGGTGGTCGCGCAAAACGTGGCAGACGTCCTGGCAGAGGAAGCATTCGATGCACTTGCGGAATTCCTGCACGCGGTCCACATCCGCCTGCGACATCCGCCAGGAGCCGTCCGGCGCGTCCGGCTGGCGCGGCTTGAACGGCTTGATCTTCTGCTTCACGCGGAAATTCCACGAAACGTCCGTCGCCAGATCGCGGATGCCGGGAAAGGCGCGCATCGGCTCGATGGTGATGGGTTTCTCGGTGGGCAGGCTGTTCAAGCGCGTCATGCACATGAGCCTGGGCATGCCGTTGATTTCCGCGGAGCAGGAGCCGCACTTGCCGGCCTTGCAATTCCATCGGCAGGCGAGGTCGTTGGCCTGCGTGGCCTGGATCTTGTGAACGGCGTCGAGCACGACCATGCCCTCGGAAATTTCCGTGGTGTAATCCACAAACTTTCCGCCGTTCGCGTCGCCGCGCCAGATTTTGAAAACGACTGTTTTCATCTCAAATTTGTCTTCTCGTGGCCGCCGTCGTGAGCCGGTTCCTTTTGGTGGGAGCGCCCTCGCGTTCGCCGCTACTTCATTTCCTCAATCACCTGTTTCAATTCCGCCGGCATGTCCGGAATCGGCTCGCGCCTGACATTCATCGTGCCGTCGGCATTTTGCTTCACGACGACGTTTACCTTGCCGCATCCGGCGTCCTTGCTCGGAAAATCCTCGCGGAAGTGGCCGCCCCGGCTTTCCTTGCGCTCGATGGCCGAGCGGGTGATGGCCTCGGAAACCGTGAGCAGATTCTTCAGGTCCAGCGCCGTGTGCCAGCCGGGGTTGTATTCGCGGTGGCCGAAAACGGCGGCCTGCCCGGCGCGTTGTGAGAGTTTGGCAATGCCCTCGAGCGCTTTGACCATTTCCTTTTCGCGCCGCACGATGCCGACGAGGCTTTGCATCATGTCCTGCAAGTCATGCTGCACCTGGTAAGGCCCTTCGGCGCCGCCGCCGGCCTGCGCGCCGCGTTCAAAAGGCTCCAGCGCCCGCCGCGCGGCTTCCTCAATCTGGCTGTCGTTGGCCTGGCCCGCGCCGTGCTCCCTGGCGAATTTCGCGGCGAATTCGCCGGCGCGCTTGCCGAAGACAACCAGATCGGAAAGCGAGTTTCCGCCGAGCCGGTTGGCGCCGTGCAATCCGGCGGCGGCTTCGCCCGCGGCGAACAGACCAGGCACGGTGGACATCTGCGTGTCGCCGTCCACGCGGATGCCGCCCATGATGTAATGGGTGGTCGGACCGATTTCCATCGGTTCCTTGGTGATGTCGAGGTCGGCCAGTTGCTTGAACTGGTGGTACATGCTCGGCAGCTTGCGCTTGATGTGCTCCGCGGCGTTCGGAATCTTTTCCTTGATCCAGGCGATGTCGAGAAACACGCCGCCGTGCGGGCTGCCGCGTCCTTCTTTTACTTCGCGCACGATGCAGCGCGCCACGTGATCGCGCGTCAGCAGTTCCGGAGGACGCCGCGCGTCCTTGTCGCCCTGCACGTAGCGCCAGCCTTCATCCGGATTGTCGGCGGTCTGGCTCTTGTAGTTCGCCGGAATATCGGCGAACATGAAGCGCTTGCCTTCTTTGTTAAACAGGACGCCGCCTTCGCCGCGCACGCCTTCGGTGACCAGAATGCCGCGCACGCTGGGCGGCCAGATCATGCCCGTCGGATGGAATTGCACGAACTCCATGTCCATCAG
>JAGWMQ010000069.1 GCA_028873125.1 Verrucomicrobiota bacterium
TTACCGCAACACCAGAGAAGGCTTTGAGGACGCGGTCATGCTCCTGGCTTGCGGGATCCACAACTTCAGAGTCGCTTGCCGCTCCGCTGGATGAGCCAACCCACGACCAACAATTGCTGCCGTTTTTACTATAACCCATAATGTCTATTAGACAAATCGGCAGGAACGTACGAGATGTCGCCCCACGCGACAACCGTTCCATCCGACTTCAATGCCAGACTGTGATAGGAGCTTGCGGAAATGGCAATGACGCCGGACAAACCTGCGGGGACGCTCGTCTGGCCATAAGCATTGTAACCCCAACCGACCACGGTGCCATCTGACTTTAGTGCAAGACAGTGAAACCATCCGGCGGCAATGGCCACGACGTTCGACAAACCCGCTGGCACGTTCGTCTGACCCTCATAATCATCTCCCCACACAAGGACAGTTCCATCTGGTTTCAAAATCATGCTGTCGTAAGCGCCAGCGGCGACGGCAGTGGCTTGGGGCAAACCACCGGGAACCTTTGCCTCGCCATAGTAATCATAACCCCAAGCAACAACTGTTCCGTCCGCTTTTAACGCAAGGCTGCGAACGGCTCCTGCTGAAATCGCTTTCACGTTGCTGACTCCGACCGGCAGCGTGATTTGCCCCCAACTATCATCTCCCCACGCCGCCACCAAACCGCCGGCGCCGCTCGTGGATGCCAGACAAAGGAAGCCCGCAGTGACCGCGAGGACAACGGCATCGCGAAGTTTTGCAAAAGTCTTTTTCATAAGGTGGTTCAAGTTTAATTCACGATTGCGCAACAGCGACCGCCGAAAATTCGCGTCAATAGCTGGCGCTAAGCTGGAAAAACAACTGCGGCGCGCCCGTCACGGGCAACGTCACTTCGAGGGGCGCGTTGCTGCCCGTCAACGGCGGACCCCAAGGCAGCCAGTCCACCAGATTCGTCGAATAAAGCGGCTGATACACCACGCCGGTGATTCCATACCAGTTGAAACTCAGGTTGCTGCCCTGCAATTGTCCGCCGGCCAGATCGAATGCGCCGGGCGAGGCCGCGACGAAGTTCTGATTCGTCGCGTCACCGGCCAGAGCCGAATAGGTTCTCAGCGACGGCACGAAAATGGAACCGCCGTTGGACGGCGCCAGGGCGCCATTCCAGAACAGCGGCACGGTCACCGAATAAAAACCTTGCGCGTCGCTGACCGCGGCGTTCGTGCCGCCGGCCTGCACCGCAGCCCCGGCCACGGGCGCGCCGTTGGTGTCAACAATGCTGCCGGAGATGACCAGGTTCGCAGCCATGACCAGGCTGCCGTATTGTCCGGGCCAGGCGCCCGTCCCGCCCAACGCGGAGATGGCGCCCGCGAAAAAGTTCGTCGCGGCATAGACGGCGATGCGCCCGCCGCCGCCGCCACCGCCCTGCCAGACCTCGCCCGCGCCGCCGTCGGCGTCAATCGAACCGCGGCCGGAGAATTTTTGGGCGGTGATCCAGATGCTGCCACCGGCACCGCCGCCGGCGCCTTCGATCACGCCGTCGTTGCCGTTGGCGGAAATGGCGCCGTTCAGTGTGAGCGCTCCGGCGACTTGGAGGCGAATGGCGCCGCCGCCCTGGGAAAAGCCCGCCAGCACAGGTGACATGCCGCCGGGACTGCCAAAATCCACCGGCTCGCCCGGCGAACCGTAGGTGACGCCGCCTGGCGCGCCGAACAGGCTTGCGCCGCCCGGCCCACCATAACCGCCGCCGCCGCCGTCGCCCATGTTGTCCAACCGCCCGGTGCCAGAGCCGCTGGTCAGGCCATAACCGGCGGCGTCGGCGCGGAGGGCGGCGTTGGTGTCCACCAGCGCGTCGCCCAGCACCGTCAAGTTCAACGCTTGAGTGGAATTGGCGCGGAACGTTCCGCCTGGCGCGAGGTCAAGACTTTGGAGCGTCAGCGGAGAACTGGCGGTGGCGACGGCGCCATCGGCGACGTTCAAGACGAAGATCGCGTAATAAATTGGTGCCGGGGTAATCGGCGTGGCCGAACCCGGCGCGCCGCCATTATCCACAAGGAGCTGCCCGACGTTGACGAAATTCGTCTTCAGGTAAATCGTGCCCGCGCCGCCGGCGAGATCGAAACCCGCGCCGCCTTTGGCCGAAAGAGTGCCAGTAAAGCGGTTGGTGTTAAAATAAATGGCGATGCGGCCACCCGCGCCTCCCCCTCCTCCACCAAATTTGTCGCCCGCGCCGCCGTTGGCGTAAATCGTCCCCGATCCGGAGAACGTTCCGGCGCTCAACCAGAGACTCCCACCCGCGCCGCCGCCCGCGCCGAGAAGCGTTCCGTCCATTCCGTTGGCACTAATGCGGCCCTCCACATCGAGCGTGCCGTTGACGACCAGATGCAACGCGCCTCCACCCACGGAACCATCTGTGGAGGGTGACGCGCCGCCACCGCTGCCCATCTGAGACGGCTCGGTGATCGAATCGTAATTCGAGCCGCCCAAGGCGTAGCGCGAATTGCCCATGCTGCCGTCTCCGCCGTGGCCGCCGCCGCCGCCGACCCAGGCGGTTCCGTTCCAAAAGTTGGTGCCGGCGCCGGGACCGTGGTTGGCCGAAAAACCCTGGCCGTCCAAGTCAATCGCGCCGCCGGGTTGAATGGTCGCGTTGCTGGAGATACTCAAGGTTCCATAGTTAAAGCCGACGAGCGCGGCATTGGAAGCGATGAGCAAACTATTTAACTGGGTGAGGCCGGAACCGCCAATGTTAGGGGAAAGCGTCACCGACGCGCCGCTGCCAGCCGTCATGTCCATCGTGCCGATGAGGTCGAAAACCGGAGTATTCGTCCCGGAAAGACCGCCGTTGTCCACGACGAGTTTTGAAATTCTGCTTTGGCTATTGGTCGGCGTGAGGTAAATCGTTCCCGCTCCGCCGGCGACGTAGCCCGCGCCGCCGCGCGCCATGAGACTGCCGGTAAAGTCATTGGTGTTGAAATAAACCGCGATGCGCCCGCCGCCGCCACCGCCGCCCTGATTGTTGGCCGGGCCGCCGTTGGCGGAAATCGTTCCGTGGCCCAAAAGCGTTCCAACTGTCAGATACACGCTGCCGCCAGAGCCGCCGCCGCTGTTGCCGCCGGGACCGGTCACACCGTCGGCGGAAATTTCCCCGTCCACGCGCAGTGTTCCCTTTACCGTCATGTGCAAGCTGCCACCGCCGAGGCCGCCGCTGTTGTTGGTCGAGTAACTGAGTCCACGTCCGCCACTGCTGCCTGGCGCCGTCGGGGAAGTGATTGAATCGTAAGTGTTGCCGCCTTGCGCAGGCACACCATAAAATGTGCTCCCGACGCCACTTCCTCCATAACCGCCGTGACCGCCACCGCCGCCGGTGCCGTAGTTATGTTGTCCATTGCCAGACCCGCCGGCACTGAGGCCGTCGAGAGTAATTCTTCCGCCGGATTGAATGGTGGCGTTGGTCAACACCGTCAGCGTTTGCTGCGGCGTCGCCAGGAAGGTGCTGTTCGAGCCGATGAGCAAATTGCCGAACATGAGAGAACCATCGCCGTTGGAGACCGTAGCGCCGCCAGAAACGACCAAATCAAGCATTTCCTGGGGATACTGTGAGATCGGGGTAGCTGCGCTAGCGGCGCCGCCGTTGTCCACGATAAGTTGCTGCCAGGGGAAGCCGAAGGTATGGGCGAGCAAAACCGTACCGGCGCCGCCGGCATTGGCGCCATTACCGCCGGCGGCCGTGATGTGGCCGGCAAATAAATTCTTCGAGTAATAAACCGCAATGCGTCCGCCCCCGCCGCCACCACCAAGCCCTTTGCCCACGCCGCCATTGGCCGAAATAATTCCCGAGCCGGAAATTGCCCCAACTCGAAGTTGAATCGCGCCGCCGGAGCCGCCGCCGATGCCGTAACCGTAATCGGATATGTCCGGGGGGAGGGAACCATTGGCACCGTCGGCGGAAATAGTTCCATCCAATCGCAACACGCCAGAGACGTCCAGGTGAATGACGCCGCCACCAGCGCCGCCGTGATACTCGCTGACATATCCGCCGTAACTTCCCGGATTGCTCGGAAAAGTGATGGAGTCATAGGTCATTCCACCCGGCGCATTGCTGGCGCTGTTGCCGCCGTAGCCGCCGTGGCCGCCGCCACCGCTCGTTAACCCAGATCCCCCGGCGCCTTGCGAACCGAGGGATTCGCCGTCCGTCGTAATGCCGCCCCCGTATTGTATCGTTGCGTTGGAGGCGGTGATTGACAAGGATGGGTCGTAAGTGCCAAGCCTACCCGACTCGGCGGTTATCCAACTGTTGGAGCCAATGAACAAATTGGCGATAGGCGGAATCGAACCATAGCTGTTGATACTCGCCATCGCCCCGCCGGTGACCGTGAGGTTGATTGACGGCCCCTCAAAACGGGAAAATGGCGTATTCGTTCCACTCAGGCCGCCGTTGTCCAAGATCACCAGGCCAACCGGGCGCGGAAAAGCGTTATTCCAATTTTGAGCCAGGTAAATGGTTCCCGCGCCGCCGGCGACATAGCCGGCACCGCCATATGCCGTGAGACTGCCGGTGAAGTTATTGGTATTGAAATAAATGGCGATGCGCCCCCCGCCGCCACCGCCACCCAAATCTTCCCCGCCAGCGCCGCCGTTGGCGGAAATGCTTCCCGCGCCGACGAGCGTTCCGACTGTCAGGTAAACGCTTCCGCCGGCGCCACCGCCGGCGGCGAATTCCGTGGCATCTCCACCGTTGGCGGTGATGGCACCGGACAACGAGAGTGTGCCGCCGACGGTCACTTGAACTGCACCGCCCCCGGCGCTGCCTTGCGGGAGCTTTGCATTTACTCCGCCGCCACTGCCAAAATTTGTCGGAGCCAGGATGGAACCGTAGAACATGGCCCCGTAGGTATTGTAAAAAGAGTAAAGGCCATCGCCGCCGTAACCGCCATAACCTCCGCCGCTACCGGTGGTAACGCCGTTCATAGTAGTTGTTAAGCCCCGTTCCAAGCCCATGTCTGCCGGATAGCCCCGGGAATTCAGATTGATGGCCGCATTGGATTCAATCGTGGCATTGCCGGTGACGGTGAATTGGAGGTTCGTTTGCGCCGACGCGGTCAGCGAACTGTTCGAGCCGATGAACAGGCTGGTGAGATCGAGCTTATCGAACATGGGTTGAACGATCGCGCCGCCGGTGACAACGAGGTCATTGGTTCCAATTGGGTCCAACACCGTGCTGCCCCCGCGTTTGCCGCCATTATTCACGAGCAGCGAGCCGCCCGTGCCAGGGGTGTTGGTGCGGGTTTGTAAGTAGATGGTTCCCGCGCCTCCCACGACGTAGCCGCTGCCGCCATACGCCGTGATTTGGCCGGTGAAGTCGTTGGTGTCGAAATAAAGCGCGATGACTCCGCCGCCGCCACCGCCGCCATCGGCGGGTTCCCCGGCGCCACCATCAGCGGCAATGGTTCCGGCGCCGGAAATCGTTTGCGCCCAGAGCGAGACGCTTCCGCCCGCGCCGCCGCCGGCATGGGCGTTGGTGGCATCCAGGCCGTCGGCCAGGATCTGCCCATCCACTTGCAGCGTGCCCCCCACCGTCAACAGCACCGCGCCACCACCCGCAGCACCGGCACCCGAACCGACCCCGCCGCCACTGCCGACGCTGATGGGGGAATTGTAGGAATCATAAGAGGCTCCGCCCGACGCCAATGTGGAACTCATCCCGCCAAAGCCGCCGTGGCCCCCGCCCGCGCCAGCGGTGAACGGGTAGGGATAATTGGTGGATTTGCTGGCGCCCGCGCCGCCGGCGATCCCGTTGCCGCCGGCGCGGCCCTTGCCGGTCACGTTGACCGCGCCACCCACGGCGATTTGCATGTCGTTGCTGACGACCAGACTGAAGCCGGCACTGAGGATCTGGGTCCACTGGTAGCTGACGCGGATCGTTGCGCCGTCGGCGATGGCCGAATTGGTCGTCAACGACAGTTGTGTGAATTGATTGGAAAGAGTCGTCACGAAGTAATCGTTTCCGTTTGTGTAACGGATGGCGCCCGAATTATCGGTGACCACGATGGAATTGGTGTCCACGTTCGGAGCATTTAACGTCGCCGGGTTGGTGGAACTGATCACGTGCGCCTCGCCGGAAGTCGAAAAGGTCGCCGGCAGCAGCCCGTTGGTGGAAAAGGAATGCGTCAGCACGCCGCCGTTCAAAATTTGCAGGCGGTTGAAGTTGTGACTGCCGTCCACCATCACGGTGCAGTTGGTGACGACGATGTCCTTGAAGTCAAACGCCGCGTCACCGGCGCCGATGACGGTATCGTTCGTGAAAATGACGACCGGGGCGCCTGAGGCCCGGCCCAAAAGCGCCAGGACCAGCGCCGCGAGTTGGAGGAGATTTTTGTTCATAGGCTGAATGGGAAATTGCCGGGACGATAGGTTGCTTTGCGACGCAGCCTGTCGAAGGCGGGACAGCTTTCGGGAGCCTCATGCATAAGGCTTTTCCAGGTTCCGGTGCGATTTTAAACGCACCCACTCACGATTCAATCTCGAAAAGTTCGAGATCGTCGTTCTCTTTGCCGGCCCAAGCCGGCGGCGCGGGCGGACGGCCCGCGCTCCTGTGTTGCCAAGCCCGTAGTTAAGCATATTTAATGCCGCTGGTCCGGATTGTCAAAAACCCTTGAAAACGCGACGCGACGGTTTCTTGTCAAGACAAACATGCGTGAAAATCACGCATCGGCGCGTGAATTTCACGCAACCCCTGCGTGAATTCCACGCCGCCGGCGAACCGGACGGCGGGCTTCGCTGCCCGAGGCGCAGCTCCAAAATGACGGCGGCCTTCAAAAAACTTTGTGCCGGCGCGCGTTCGTGGTTTAATCCCGAAAATGTTTTCGCCGGAAATCAAATCCGTCCATTTCACCGGCATCTGCGGCACGGCCATGGCCTCGACGGCGGCGGCCCTGCTGGAAAGGGGCTTCGCCGTCACCGGCTCGGACCAGAATGTTTATCCGCCCATGTCCGCGTTTCTGGCTGAAAAGAAGATCGAGGTGATGAACGGCTACGCGGAGCGGAACTTGGCGCACCGGCCGGACCTGGTCGTCATCGGCAACGCCATTTCGCGCGGCAATCCGGAGGCGGAATACGCGCTGGACCACAAATTGCGTTACTGCTCGCTGCCGGAACTGCTCAGGGAATTTTTCATCCGCGGCAAACGCGCCATCGTCGTGGCCGGCACGCACGGCAAGACCACCACCACGGCGCTGCTGGCCTGGGTCTTCGAGCACAACGGGTTGAACCCGGGCTACCTCATCGGCGGCCTGCCCAACAACCTGGGCCGGGGGGCGCGGTTCACGGACAGCGACTGGTTCATCGTCGAAGGCGACGAATACGACACGGCGTTCTTCGACAAGCGCAGCAAATTTGTCCATTACCTCCCGGAAATCGCGGTGCTCAACAACCTGGAATTCGATCACGCGGACATTTTTGAGGACCTCGACGCCATCCGGAAATCCTTCGCCCAATTCATCCGGCTCATCCCGCGCAACGGACTGTTGCTCGGCAACGGCGACGACCCGAATCTCGCGGGCCTGCTCAACGTCACCCATTGCCCGGTCAAGCGGTTTGGGCTGGGCGAGGGGAACGCCGTCCAGGCATTCAACGTGAAGCTGGCGCCGACGGCCAGCGAGTTCGAGATCCCCAGCTTCAAGTTTCATCTCAACCTGGTCGGCGAGTTGAACGTGCGCAACGCCCTGGCGGCGGTCGCCTGCGCCAAGCATTGCGGGCTGTCCAACAAGCAAATCCAGTCGGCGTTCGACACCTTCGCGGGCCTCAAACGGCGCATGGAGGTGCGCGGCATCGCCGGAGGCGTCACCGTGGTGGACGACTTTGGCCATCACCCCACGGCGATTCGCGAGACGCTGCGGGCGCTGCGCATCCGGCATCCGCACGAAAGAATCTGGGCGGTCTTCGAGCCGCGCTCGAACACCACGCGGCGGAACGTGTTTCAAAGCGAACTGGCGGGGGCCTTCGCCGGGGCGGACGCGGTGGTGGTGTCCGAGGTGGCGCGGCTGGAGCAGCTCGAACCGGAGGAGCGGCTCGACCCGGAACGGCTGATCGGGGATTTGAAGGCCTCGGGCAAGGAGGCGGTTTATCTGGCTGGCGTGGATTTGATCGTCGCCCACGTGGCCCGGAACGCGCAGGGAGGCGACGTGGTCTGTGTTTTCAGCAACGGCGGCTTCGGCGGAATCCACGTCAAACTGCTGGAGCGCCTGGGCCGGCGATGAAGGCGGCGCGGAACCGGCCGAATTGGAGCGCAATTTCGCAAAAAAAAAGCTGTTCAAATTCCGCGGCATCGGTTATGATGCCGCGGTGAAACCGAACATGACCATGCATTTATGGACATCCATCATCCCTTCGTGACTGAATTCCCCGAACACCGCGAGACCATCCGCTCGCTCAAACTGGCGGACGCCCGATTCCGCGCCATGTTTGACGAATACCACCAGTTGGACGACGAAATCTGCCGCATCGAGGAGGACGTCGAATACGCCACCGACCAGCGGTTGGACGAGCTCAAGTTCAAGCGCGCCAAATTGAAGGACGCGCTCTATTCGGCCGTCCGCAAAAGCGAAGCCGCCTTGGTCCAGTGACCGGCGGATCCGCCCACTTCAAAAACCGGCAAGGGGACAAGGCGCCGGATCTTTCATACTTTCGACACAAGACAGCGCGGACCGGGCGGTCTGTGAATTTTCGACGCGCAAGCAGGACTGGAAGGAGCACAACCAAGCTGAAAACCAACGTGTTGTGACAAAACCAAACAGACAGGATCCCGGGAAGTCCTCGTAAGTCACCGCCTCCAGCACATCCAGCACGGCCGATTTTCAGGCCGCCTCCCTAACGCCCCGCAAAAATCCTGTCCGCCTCTTCCAGCGTCTCCTTGGAGCCAATGTCGAACCAGAGGCCGGGCACGCGCCAGGTATAGACCGCGGTGCGCGGGTAGAGCCATTGCACCAGGCGGCCGGGCTGGTCGGCGTTGTTGCCCTCAGCGATGTATTGGCGGATGAGCGGAAGGGTCGCGCGCGGGTAAAAATACAGTGCGATGCCGGTGAGCGTGCTCGTCGGATGCTGCGGTTTTTCCTCGAAGAAGGTGATGCGCCCGGCGGCGTCGGTGGAGATGGAATTGTATTTCTTGATGGCTTCCAGGTTGCCGACATCGTAAAGCGCCAGCACGGGCGCGTTCGTCTCGCGGCAGAATTTACCGAAGGCGGCGAGTTTCTCGCTGAACAGGTTGTCGCCGGCCACGACGATCAAATCGTCGTCCAGGTTTTGGGTCTGGAGGACATGGTGGATGTCGCCGATGGCCCCCAGCTTGTTGGCGTCGTCGGTGGTGCCGTCGTTGACGACGGTGAAGTTGAGGTTTGAATTTGTCGCGCGGTATTGATCCGCCCATTTTTGGAAATGGCCGGCGAACTTGGCGTTGGTGACCACGTAAATCCGGTCCAGGCCGCCGATGGGCGCGAGGTTGTCGAGCACGCGCTCAATCATCGGCCTGCCCGCGACGGGCAGGAGCGGCTTGGGCTGGTTGAGGGTGAGCGGATAGAGGCGCGTGGCGTAGCCGGCGGCGAGGATGATGACTTTCATGTTGTTTTGACCGTGATCCGTTAAAGCGTCGAAGGGTTGAAGCGTGAAGATTCGTCCGGTTCAACGCTTCAACCCTTCAGCCGTTCAACGCTTAAAGGAATCCGCCGGTCAATTCAAGTCTTGCTTTCGAACAGGCTGGGCGCGGTGTCGCGCGCCAGTTGCCGGCAGCGCGCGTAGATCTCGGTGGGCGATTCGCAATGCAGCGCGAACTCGGCCAGCGCCTGCGTCTCGCTCAATTTCAGCCGGCGGATGATGTATTTGACCTGCGGCACAACCGTCGCCGCGGCGCTCAACTTGTCCACCCCCAGGCCGAGCAGCAGCGGCGCCAGCACGGGGTCGCCGGCGATTTCGCCGCACACGCCCGCCCAGATGCCGTGCCGGTGCGCCGCCTCGACGGTGGTCTGGATGAGGCGGATGATGGCCGGGTGCGTCGGCTCGTAGAGGTGCGAGACCCTTTCGTTGGTGCGGTCGGCGGCCAGGGTGTACTGGATCAGGTCGTTGCTGCCGATGCTGAAAAATTTCACGCGCGCGGCCAGGATGTCGGCGATGAGCGCGGCCGAGGGAATCTCGATCATGGCGCCGATCTCCATTTTATCGTCGAAGGGAACGCCTTCGGCGCGCAACTCGGCCTTGCATTTTTCGACGAGGGCATTGGCCTGGTTCAATTCATCCAGGCCGGAGATCATGGGATACATCATCTTCACGTTGCCCTCGGCGCTGGCGCGCAGGATGGCGCGAAGCTGGGCGCGGAAGAGTTCGGGCTGCGCCAGGCAGAACCGGATGGCGCGCCAGCCCAGGAAGGGGTTGACCTCCTTGGCCAGTTGCAGATGGGAGACGAACTTGTCGCCGCCCAAGTCCAGCGTGCGGATGACGACCGGATGCGGCTTGAGCGCGGCGGCGACCTGGCGATAAACCCGGGCCTGCTCCTCCTCGCCGGGCAGGCTGTCGCGATTGATGAACAGGAATTCGGTGCGGAACAAACCGACGCCCTCGGCCCCGTTGGCGACGACGGTCTCGACGTCCCTTTGGTCCTCGATGTTTGCGGACAATTGGACGGCCTTGCCGTCGAGGGTGACGGCGGGTTGTCCGCGGATTTCGCGCAGCTTTTCCTCGAGCGAGGCCTTGATCTTCGCCAGTTGGCCGTACTCAAAGAGCGTCTGGTCCGTCGGATTGACGATGATGGTGCCGTTGTAGCCGTCGAGCAGCGCGTAGTCGCCGGTCTCCAGTTCCTCGCTGACCGACTGGAGGCCGACGACCGCCGGGATCCCCAGCGATCGCGCCATGATGGCCGTGTGCGACGTCTGGCCGCCGATGTCCGTGGCGAATCCCAACACATACGTCTTGTCCAGTTGCGCCGTGGTGGACGGACTCAAGTCGCGGCTGACCAGGATGCACGACTCGGCGAGATGGCGCAGATCGAATTCATTCTTGACCTCGAGCAGATTGTCCAGCACGCGCGAGATCAGGTCGCGGATGTCGCTGGCGCGTTCGCGGAGGTATTCGTCCTCCGAGGCGACCAGCACCTCGGCGTAACGCTCGGCCACGGCGTGGAAGGCGTATTCGGCGTTGACCCGTTGTTCGCGGATCAGACGCGTGATTTCATCCAACAAAACCCGGTCCTCGAGCATCAACAGGTGCGCCTCGAAGACGTTGGCCTCCGCCGCGCCCATGTTTTGCATCACCCGGTGCTGCAAATCCAGGACCTGGCGCCGGGTCTGGACGAGGGCCTTTTCAAACCGCTCGATTTCGCCGGCCGTTTCGTGGGTCGGCAATTCACGCCGGCTGATGATGTGGCGCGCGTGGTGGAGAACGAGGATTTTCCCGCGGCAGACGCCGGCGGAGACGGCGATGCCGCGAAAGACTTTCTCCCCTTTGGACGGCGCAGGCATACGGCGGCCCATCAGTAACCGAATGCGGCGGGCTTGAAAAGCGGGAAAATGCCGGCCCGCGCCGCGGGGGCGCTCAATCATCCCGAGCCGGCCCTTTTCATCTGGACGGCATAGACCTGGCTGGCGCCGCTCATGTTGGAGCGGAAGATGACCCATTTCATGTCGGGCGAAAACATGGCGTTGGGCTCCAGCGCGTAATCGTGCCGGGCCATGTTGACGAGCCGCTCGGCGTGAAAGACCCCGGGACGGATCAGACCGGTTTCATCCGCGTTGGTCCCGGTCGTGTCCGGCACCCGTTCCGGTTGGAACAGATAAATCCATTTGCCGTTCGTGGCGTGGGCCACCATGCGGTCGTCGCCGCCGTCGCCGCAAAACAATTTGCCGTCGGGCGAGACGTTGAAGTGCACCGACCATTCGTCGCGCCGCAGATGATACCATGTGCGCGCGCCGGTCCGGACGTTGTAGCCGGCCACCCAGAAATCCTCGCCGCGCGGCGTCTGCAAGTCGTACCAGACCGTCCGGCCGTCGGCGCTCCAAAATTCGTGTCCGGCGATTTCCATGACCATCGTCCGCTTGTGCACCAGCCCGAGGTCCGTGCCGTCGCTGCGGATGGTCCAGATGCGGTCCACATCCTGCCAGGGGCCTTCGTGGCAAAACAGCAGCAGATGCGGATCGGTGGGGGAAAACTGGAGGTGATTGAGCCAGTCGGTGCAGCGGTCGAACTTCCTGACCTCGCCGGTCTTGAGGTTCAGAAAGAACAACTCCATCGGCAGATGCTGGTTGAAGCGTCGAAGCAGCATCCCGCCCTTGCGCTGACGCTGCTGCAGGGGCGTCAGGTTGGAATCGAAGCGGAACGCCGGCCGGTTGGTCAAGCCGCGAATGTCGGTGATCGTGCCGGCGAGCAACGTTTCGTCGCTGTTGACGGTGACGGCGTTTTCGCCGGGCGGCAGCGTGGCGACCTCGCGCGTGGCCTTGGTATTCAAATCGGTCGCGTAAATGACGTGGTTCCGGGGTGCGAAGGGGTTTCCCGTGAAACGATAATAATACACCTGGCCGGTTTTGCGCCCGACCATCAGCACGTGGACGCGGCCCTTGACCACCGGCTCGATTTGGCGCGTCTGCAGGTTGACGGTGGCGATACCGTCGGGGGTGGTGATGACCATTTTCCGGCCGTCGGGCGTGAACGGGTTCAGGTTGAAGTAGAGGCTCTCGCTGCCCGGTTGGCGCGAAAGCTGGATGACGCGGTGGCCGGTGTCGGGATCAATCCATGCGGTCGGCGCGTTGGTTTGCGCGCGCGCGGCAATGGCCAGGGCGCACAGGCCCGTCAGCAAAGCCGCAAACAAACGATAGGAACTTATTTTCATGGGAATGCGCAGACCCACGGTGGCGAGGGCCAGGACGCCGAGGGAGGCAAAAGCGGGAGGTTGGTTTTCAGATTAGTTTCCGGCGCCCAAGAAATCATTCCAAATGATGTCGTATAACTGGTAGGAGCGGGTGCTTTCATCCGTGATGAGATTTTGGGTGGCCAGAACGAAGCCAGGCTGGCTGTGGGCGAAGACGACGGAGCCATCCGTGAAGCAGGTGTTCAGGCCCTCGGACGGAAAGTGGGCCCACCATTTCGGGCTAAAGGGAACGCCGGGCACGCTGTTGCCATTGGCGCTGGGATTTTCCAGGTAATCGGTCATCAGGACGTCCCGCGTCCTCACGTCCGAGGTTTTTTGGTAGCGCCGCAGGTTGTTGGCCTTTGCCGCGTCCACCATTCGCGGATTGAACATGTAGGAGGAGCGGATATTGTTGCCCGTCGCACTCAGGTCGGTGGCCGGGAAAGGAGCTTGCGGCGGGTAGGAATACTCTTCCCAAGTCAGCCATTTGTTGCCCGTGTCGTCGTAACTCGGGTCCCAAAGCACCTTGGGATTGCCGATATACTTGCCGGCATACAAGTAACCCAGATTTTCATCCCCGTTCTTGGTGGCATAGTCAGAGACGTAAGACGTGGGCATCTGAACATGGGTGCTGGCGGTGGAGGTAAAGACGTACCGCGTGTAGTGCAGACCGCCCAAATGATTGACTTTTTGCGGCGGATTGTTCGCCGCGCCGAGATACACAATTGGATACCAGTCGCGGAAGTCGCTCACATACATCATGGCGGCGACGTAAATCTGGTGTTGGTCCGAGGTGCAGATGGCGAGCTTGGCCTTTTTCTTGGCCGCCGCCAGCGCCGGCAGCAACAACGCCGCCAGGATGGCGATGATGGCGATGACCACCAGGAGTTCGATCAAGGTGAAGCCCGCAAACGATGTCCAGGACTGCGCACGGCGGCGTTGCAATCGGTCATCCGCCATTGGCCATGGCTTGCGATACCTTTTCATGGATAAACCAGCCGGAAGAAGACCACGCCGTTGGCCGGATTGAGCGGCAGGGTGATTTGATTGGTGCCGCTGGAGCCTGCCACGTCCACCCAATTGGTGCCGAGGCCCACGTCCAGCGCGTTGGTCTGCGCCTGCAGCGTCCAGCCGGTGTGATCGGTCGGCCAGGAGAGCGTCAGGTTCCCTCCGCTGATGGAAGTCACAATGTTGGTCGGGGCCGTGTTGACCGACGGCGGGGCGACCAGGGTCAGGGAACCGTCCACGGCCAGATCATTGATCCACGAGTTCGTGCCGCTTAACGTGGGCAACTCGATGGTCACGCCGTTGGTGTTCACCGCCTGGCTGAAGAGTTGGAATTTGGTGCCGGCCTCCGGGCCGAGGTTGGTCACGACGAGTGTCGCGCCGGAGTCCACGGTGATCGTCGGAGAAATGATTTCGCTGCTATTGGGCGAATTGGTGGCGTTGACGTTCAGGGCGAGTGTGCCGCCCAGTTCGATGCTGCTGGTCACGGTGAGCGCGCCGAGCGGCAAGCCGGCCGCCACGGTGCTGCCGCTGGAGGCCGCCACGCTGCCCCGGATCGTGCCAAAGCCGGCGAGCGTTTGAGTTGTTCCGGCGGAGTTGACTCCCAATGCCAGCACACTGTTGGTGGCCAAGGTCACGCCGTCGGGGCTGGAACCCATGCTGGAAAGGTCCAGCACCGCGTTGGTCCCGGCGAGCGTGAAGGCGGACGGGTTGCCGGCCGTGGTGTCATTCAGATTGTTGGGCGCTTGCACGGCCAGCAGGCCATTGCTCACGGTCAGGCCGCCGGTGAAAGTTGTCTCGTTGAGCAAACTGGCGTTGGTGACGGGGTTGCCGTAGGCATCCAGACCAATGGATTCATTGGTGCCAAAGAGGGTCAAAGTGCCCGCGCCGTCCTTGACGAGGGAACTCGTTCCCGTGAATGTTCCGCCATAGGTGGTGTCAATCCCCTTGTCGCCGACGATGTAGATGCCGGCGTGGCCGTTAATGATGCCCAGGCCGGAGCCGGTCAGGGCGCCAAAATAAATGACGTCGCCGTTGTCCCGGACGTAGAAACTGCCGCCTTCCAAGTCCATGGTCATGTTTGTGCCCCCGTCGGAAGCGGCATAGACGCGGATGTCGTTGGCCAAGGGGTCGCCGGTGAGAAGAACCGTCCCATTGAAGTTGTTAAACTGTCCGGATGTATGCCAGGTGGTCCTGCCGTTGAAGATGTTAGTCGCGGTGCTGTCGCCATTAAAGGCACCGCTCCAACCGCCATCGTCGGCCACATTGCCGCCGAAAGTGGCCGTGGCGCCGGGAATCGTTGTGACCGCGTCGCTTAAATACTGTCCGTGGTAGGCGATGCTGAGAGTGGCATTGTTGCTCATGGTGACGGGGCCGGTGCCCAACGCGCCGCCGTTTCGAAACGCCAGCGAGGCGCCTGACCCTACGACCGTGCCGCCGCTGTAAGTGTCGGCGGAGGCCAGAGTCAACGTGTTGGCGCCCAGCACGACCAATTGAATCTTGCCCTTGCCCGCGTCCGCAATGACGCCGTTGTAAGTCGTGGCGGCGTTGCCGAGGACCGTCAGTGTGCTGGTGCCCTTGCTGGCGCTGTTGGTAATGACTCCGTTGATCGTGCCTGACGCGCCAGTCAGGGCGTTGATGGTCTCATTGTAGCCCGCCAAGTCCAGCGTTCCCGCCGCATTCGTGCCGCCGTCCAACACCAGAGCGCCCGTCGAGCCGGGCGCGGTGTTGGCGTTGGGAAGCTGATTGTTGGCCGAGAGCTTGACTACACCATTGCTGATCGAGGTGTCGCCCTGGTAAGTCAAACTGCCTCCGAAAACCACCGTCGCCGGGCCGATCTTGGCCAGCGCGCCCGCGCCGGTCACGTTGTTGGCCAGGGAATAACTGCCCGAACCGTGGTTGAGCACGAGCAGGGAGTTGTTGGTGACGCTGCCGGCGCCCAAGTTGCCCGAGGAACTCAAACCGTCGCCCAACTGGATGGCGCCAGAATTGATGAGGGTTGGGCCGGTGTAAGTGTTGTTTCCATCCAGGGTCAACGTGGCCGAGCCAGCCTGCGTCAGGGAACCGGCGCCGCTGATCACTCTCTTGAAAGGCCGTTGGTCGCTGCTCTGGTTGAAGACCAGGCTGGCGTTATTGGTCACGTTCCCGTTGCCGATGGTCCCGCCGACCTGCACCGTGCCGGCGTTGATCAGGACGCCGCCGTTGTTGTCGTCCAGGGAGTTGATCGTCAACGTGCCGGAACCGCTCTTGACCAGCAGCGCGCCGCCGCTGATTTTTCCGCCGCCGATCCCGGTGCCGTCATTAAACGTGTAATCCGCCGTGCTGTCCACCGTCACGAGGGCAGGTTGAACCGCGTCCTGCAATTGAACCGACGACTGAGCCGAACCGCTGTCGTTGAAGCTCACCGAATCGCCGTTGGTGAAAATCCACGCCGTCGCGCCATTCAGCCAGTCGGCGGTGCTGGTGTCCCAGGTTGAACCGCTCCCGGCCCAGGTCAGGTTGTCGCTCGCGCCGGCGGCCACCACCAGGTCCACTTCGTTGGCGGTGTCCGCCAGAAAGGCGGAGTGGCCGGGTTCGGAGAAGCCGGTCAGGGTCAAATTGCCGGACGAGCCGGCGCCGCTCGTCAGGCTGCCAAAGGTGATAAGCTTGTAAGTGCCGTTGGTCAAGGTGCCGTTGACGTTCACCTGCACCGTGCCGCCGGCCAGGTTCAAGCCGCCGCCCACGGCGATCAGGTCGCTATTGGTGGGCGAAATGTCCATCACCAGTGTGCCGCCTTCAACCGACAGATCGTTTTGGAAGGTCAGCGTCCCGTAGTTGTGATTGAGGGCAACGGGTGAAATAGTGGTGTTGACGCCGTTGGTGACTTCGCCAGTCACTGTGCCGGCGCCGGCCAAGATTTGGCCGACGGAGCCGTTCAAGCCGAGGCCCACGCCGCCGGTGGCCGTGTCGAGCGTGGCGCCGGCATTGACGTGGATGGCCACGCTCTGGGGGATGGAAGCCGACGCGCCCAGGGCCAGCGTGCCTTGGCTGACGGTAGTAGGACCGGAATAATTGTTGGGGCCGTTCAAGGTGAGCGTGCCCGCGCCGGTCTTGGTGAATCCGCCGGCGCCACCGTTGCCGATGGGATTGGCGAAATTGAGCGTGTTGCCGCCGTCGTCAATCGTCCCGCCGCCGATACCGCCGGGAACAGGCCCGCCCCCGACGATGGGAAGGGGATCAAAAGTGACCGTCCGCACCGAGATGTCCGCCGTGTTGCCGGGAGCGTATTGGAGTGTGCCGCTTTCAAAGGTGATGGCTCCGGCGCCGAGGTTGGCCAGTGTCGAGAAATTCACGGTTCCACCGTCCAAGTTCAGACCGCCAAAGAAGGTATTGGTGTTTCCCAAAGTCAGCATGCCCGAACCGGACATGGTCAGCGCCCCCAGTCCGGCAATGTCGCCGGTGCCGTTGAGCGTGTAATCCTTGGTGCTGTTGTCGAAGGTGACGGCAGCGGGCACGATAGTGGAGTCGAGCGTGATGGCGATGGGCGATGTGCCTGAAGCCGTGTCGTCAAAGAGCACCGAGTCGCCCAGGCCATTGGCTTCCTGGTAGGTGGTGGCGGCGCTCATGGCGTCCGCCCAATTCGTCGTGGTCGCGATGTCCCATGTGCCGTTCCCCGTCGTCCATTTGATCGGCTCGGTCAAGTTGGTGACGACCAGGTCAATGGAACTGTTGGCGGTGTTGTTGCTCAAATAGCCCTCTGTGCGAAGAGGCAGGACGGCCAGATCAAAATTGGTGAAGGCGCTTGCCGGAACGCCGTTGGTCCACTTGACCAACGGATATTGACCGACGGCGGGAATATAAACCAGGACCGAAACCTCCACGGGGCCGTTGACCGTCAGGCCGCCGGTGAGATTCAGTGTGGCATTAAGGGACTTGAACGCCAGTGTGCTGCCGCTGTTCAGCGTCAAGTTGCCGAGGGTCAACGCGCCCAAGCCGTCGGTGCCGCCGGGCTGGATGGTGCCGCCGTTGACGGTCCCCCCGGCCGGGATTGTCGCGGTGCCGGACAAGATGCCTCCGTTGTCCACAGTAACCGACGAAGTGCTCTCAGGATTGCCATTCATCATCAGATCGCCTTGCACAACATAGATTGGACCGCCGTTGGCGACGTTCGCATTCCAAACCACCCGGCCAATCCCAAGCTTAGTCAGGGTATTGTTGTGGTTTTTATCGGATGTGGCTCCATTCACGTAAAAAGTTCCATCGGGGTCTTCCTGGTCCAAAATCAATTCCTGGTGGGAACCTGCCCAACGAAAAGCGTGGGGATTTCCTTCGATGATAACATCCTGAGAGCCGACGTTGGTGGTCATCAAATAAGTCGTCTGCGAGCCGTTAACTTCATTGACATATTTGCCGGCGTTGTAAACCCAGGAGTTGCGATAGGGTTCTGGCGCGTCGAAGCGTACCAAGCCGAACCAATGAACGCCACTATTAACGTCGCCATAATCCACATCATCGCCGGAAGGATTTCCGTTCACCACGTCCTCATACTCGCCCGCGGTGCCGTCGTAGGCGTCGCCGCCGGCGACGTTTTGAACATAGTGGATCACCGAGGCCGCCGGAGCCAAGTTCAACGAAGCGTCCAAAGCCCCCACGTCGGTGCCGTTTAACAACGAATAATACAGCGCCGAATTGGCGGTGCCACCAGCGATGTTCACAGTTGCGCCCGAACCCAAACTAAAGCGCAACTCGCCCGCGGAGGACCGGGTCAACGTTGAACCCAAAGACAAGCTCAAGCCGCTGCCGACATTCCACGACTGAACGGTCTGTCCCAGCAAACTCACGGGCGCGTTCAAGGTAAGGCTCTGGCTGGCTTGGGACATGTCTATGCCTCCGGCCCCAAAGGTCAGCGTGGCCCCGGCATTGGCGTTGGTGGCCGTGGCGCCGATGGTCACCGCGCCGCCCGGATTCAGGATTTGAAGCCCGCCCCAAGTCAGGCTGTTGCTCAACACGGTCGAGTTCGGCCCCGTGACGGTGCTGTCCCAGACGGCGGTGTCGCCGGCGCCCGGCACGACGCCGTTGGTCCAGGACGACGCCAAATCGAGGTCGTCGGTGTTGTCCGCCTTGACCACGTTGGCCGCGTGCGCCAAAGGCCCGCAACACAACACGGCCGCGGCCGCCAGAATCTTGGCGAGGATCAGTTCAAGCCGGTTCATTTCGGACAGGAATGAGTTTGGGAGGGGTGTTTTCATAGGGAGATTGGGCTGGCGTTGCCGGGGCGTTTCCAGCCGGCAGAGACTCGTTGTAAATGACGATCCGCGCACGCATTGGCGCAAACGACAGCTTGGGTCACAGCTATAACCTTAATGTTCACCATTCGCGTTTCAATACCCCAATTGGGTGATTTTCAATGCACCGCCTTGAGCACCGCCTCGGTCTGCGAACGCACGTGAAGTTTTTCGTAGATGTGCTTAAGATGGCTGCGGACGGTTTCGTAGCTGATGGACAGCTTTTCGCCGATTTCCTTGGGGGTGTAGCCGCGGGTCAGCAATCCCAGGATCTCTTCCTCGCGGGCGCTGAGCTGCCGCATCTCGGGCGGGCCGGCGGCCTCGTTTTTGCGGAAGGACTGCACCACTTTGCGGGCGACCTCGCTGCTCATGGGCGCGCCGCCGTGGCGGATGTCGGTGATGGCGTCCAGGATTTCGGCCGACGAGGTGCGCTTGAGCAGATAGCCGCTGGCGCCGGCCTCCAAGGCCCGGAAAATCAGGTCGTTGTCCTCATAGACCGTAAAGATGAGGATTTGGGTTTGGGGGAGCAGGCGCTTGAGGCGGCGGGTGCATTCGATGCCTGAAAGGTCGGGCAGTTGGATGTCCATGATGACGATGTCCGGCGCGTGTTTGGGCAGGAGGCGCAGGGCGTCCCGCGCGTTCTCACAGGCGCACAGGCAGGTCAGCCCGGGCGTTTCGGCAATCAACTGCCCGAGCGTGCCGCGGATGGCGGCGTTGTCTTCCACAATGGCCAGCGAGGTCAACATGACGTTGCCTCCAGCTTTGCGTTCACGGCGCATGATTCAATCCCTCAATTGAGTGAATTTTGAAACCGCGTCAAAGCGTGATGCGTTGAAGCGTTGAAGCGGCCTAAACACCTTGTCGCATTGCCCTTTAACCCGACTTTCGCAGATTTGGCGGTGGAAAATCATTTTCCTGCGGAAAAGCGGTATGGGCACCATTCAGGTCGGCCACACATCGGCGAGCTGATCCTGATAGATTCGTGGCGGCGGCTGTTCTGGCTGCGACCAGTTCATCTGGTG
>JAGWMQ010000070.1 GCA_028873125.1 Verrucomicrobiota bacterium
TTCCAGTTGCTTTCTCCTGCGGGAACGTTCGTAAGCTTTGAGTTCAGCGGTTCAGTTCAATGGCAGTGTATTCGTCACGGCTCGGCCGACATCTCTCGGCCCAATCACGCCCGCAAACCGAGCCGCGACGAATACACCGCTTTGCATTACGACGCCTTCTTCTTCCGCCACGGCGTCGTGTCGCGGGCCGCCGGCCCAGCCCCGGCCGGTCCGGCCGATCCACGGTTCAAACGCCCATCGGGGCGGCAAAATTGGCCTGCCCGTCAGCCGGGTGTAGGATTGAATCGCCTTTTCGGGGGAGCAAACCCAAAGGTAATAGTCAAATATCGGGCCTTGCTGCGTGAGGCGATATTGATCCGGTCGCGTCTTCCCGATGTCCGCCCGCAGACGATAGGAGGAATTATCAAAGATCATGTAGCCCTTCGAACTGTGAAAGACCGGCATGGGTTTGTAGGCTTCATTCATCAGGCCCGCCGTGTTCCCAACCCAGTCGTCCATTCCCCAAAGCGTCAGCACCTGGCCGCTTTCATTAAAATGATCGTATCTCTCACCGAAGCCGTAGAGGATTTCGCCGCGATCAAGGTGGTTCTTGAAGTCCACGGCCAGGACCCCGCCGTCCGGACCGAACCGGAAGGACAAATCCTTCGCCTCAATCTGCATGACGCTGCCTCCTGCGGTGTCATAAAAGGAAATCGTGAACGGGTGTTGGCGGACGACTATTTTGCCGCAGAGAGTCCCGATGGACAACAAGCCCGAGGACCGGGCCATGTCCAGAGGCAACAGTTTGGCCGGTTTGAACCAGCCTTGATCGTCGCCATAGATTCTTACGCCTCCCGTTTCCGGCAGGGCAAGATGCAGATTTAGTTGACGGTCGCCCGCCCGGCAATGCATCAGCAAGACGTTATTCGTCACTTGCACGCTTTCCAATTCCGAGATGGACTTCCATTCTCTCTCCAAAATGTCGCCCGGCGAGCCGTCGGCAAACCACGCTCTGGATGCTTTGTCCAGTTTGTGCAGATAAACGTCCAGCCGTTGGCAAGCCAGCGACATCTCCCGGCGCCGCAACGCGGCGTTTATTTCACGCCGAAGAACGAACGGCACCAGGTCTTCCTTCACAATCGAGCCGCCGCCGGCCCGGAAATTGAAACCTTCCAAGGTCAACAAGTCCATCCAGCGTTGCGTCAGAGAAAGCCGTCGCGCCAGGTTATTGGTGTCCGTCGGCCTGCTCAAGGACAACTCCATCCGCCAAATCCGTCGGAGCGTTCCAGAGTCGGGATAGGTCAATACCGCCGGTCTTTGCCAGCGCAACGTGCCGGAAGGCAGTTCATACAGGCTCGTTTGCGCCCCGGGAACCGTCGCCCCGGGTGACAAGTGCGCCTCAATGAAAAGATCGAGCGGCGGCGGTTCGGCAAAATCAACGGCCACCGGACTGCTGACTTCGCCGTCGCGCCAGCGGGTCCGCAATGGCAGCAGGCCAAAACAGGATTTCGGCCTGCCACCCAGGGTCTTCCAGGGAATGCGCAAACAGGCGATCCACCCGCTTGCGCCTCTGACAACCGCCGCTTTAAACGTCTTGACTTTATGAACGCGGGTTCGGGCACTGTCGTCCTCCTCCGTCCGGACGGATGCCTGATGGCGAAGGCAGCCGAATTTCAGGCCGTCCATGGTCACGGCGAATTGGTAGCACGAGCGGCTGCTTATGTCGGGCTGGAGGAACAGGTCCACTTTGTCCGGAAACACAGAGTCCTGTTCCGCGGGCGACTGGAGCAGCGAATACCAGTCCGCCCTCCGTCGGATGGCGGGAAAATCCGGATCGCTTTCCTGGCAACGAAAAATGACGAGCAACTCGTCCCGATCCCAGGCGAGGCGACATTGGGTGGGCGTAGCGGGGCGATTTTCACCCCCGGCACGATAAAATCGGCTCAAGGAAACCGTGTGGCTTTGGTCCGTGAGCAAGTCTGCCACGGAAGGCGGTCCGGCCCAAGGTTCCCTCAGAGTAATTGCGTTGACTCCCCAAACGGGCGTACGACTGCCAAGGGCGAGTCCGCTCCCGTCGAAAAACGCAACGCCGCAAAACAGCAGCATCCCGCCCATGAAATGGGGACAACGGAATTTCATTCTCACATCCATCGCAACCCTGAGCCGGTTCCGTCGTCTGGTCTCACGATCTAAACAGAAGTTATCCTCAGCTCGCCCGGCCTGGACTGGCGCGGCAATTGGATTTGCAGCAGCCCGTCGTGCCGTGTCGTGAACGTCGCCGGGGTTCCATTCCATCGCGCCTGGTAGCGCCGGCCCGGGCTCATGCGCGCCAGGACGCTGAATGGCCGGCCACGCGCGCCGGTGGATCTCAGTTTTGCCCGGAGCCGGCGATTATCCCTGCTGAAGCGGCATTCTTCAAGCCACACCTCAAATCCGCAGGTCAACCGGCCCGGCGTGTAGAGCGACGCGAACCACGGCAGCACCGGCGAGGACAGGCTGGTGAACTGAGGCCATCCGGCGCCAAACGGCTCGCGAGGCATGAAATGTTCCATGCAATCGTAACTCGCGTCGGTCACGCGTTTCCAAAGATCGAGTCCCGTCCGGGCGATGCGGTCGGCCAGTTCCACGCGTCCCAGGTCCAGCATCGTTTTCCAAAGAAACCATTGGTGCGCCAGCCAGACGCTGCCATTCCAATAACCGGTCGGGCTGAAGTACGGCGCGGACTGGTCAACGGTCGTGATGCCGATGTCCATCCAAATGTGCTTGCGGGAAAACAAGTGTTTCACGATCTGCCGTTCCTGTTCGCGCGAACAAATGCCGGCCACCAGCGGATAGACGCCGTCGAGCCCCATGTTGAAGTTCACGCCGTGACCGTCGCGGAGAATGCCGGTCGGCTCACCACGTCCGTCGTGCATCACGTAGCCGAAGTATCCGGAGGCGGCATCCCAGGAATACCTTTGCAGCGAAGCGGACAGTTCGACGATGTCCTCGTCATATTCGGCAAAGTCCTCGGTCCTCCCAAGGGCGGCGGCGGCCTGGCGCAGGAGTTTCGCGCAGCGAATCGTGTGCGAGGAGTTGACCGCCGGCGCGGCCGCGGCCTCCAGCTTTTGCGCATGCACGAATTTCTGCGGCGGATAATCGTCCCAGCCGCCGCTGTTGTAAAAATAATCCCAGGTGCAAATCAAATGATCGCGATGCCGCCGCGTTGTGGAACTGCCCAGCCGCCCGGCCAGAAAGAGGTGATACTGACGGAGACGCGGATAAAAATACTCCAGAAGCTCGCGCGACTGCGTCCGGTTCCACAGTTCGTGAAAAAGGTAAATCTGCACCGGCACCGGCGAACCGTGATGGATGAACGCCGATTGCGCGCCGGGAGGTGTGGTGTAGGCGTTGAGGATTTCCACGGCGCCCTGGAGATCAAGCTCCAGCAGCCCCAAACCAATGAACCCGGCGTCCCAGGTGTAAAGACAATCCCAACTGCGGCCCGGCGAGTAGTGACGGATGTAGTTCCGCTGCGTGTAGAGCGGATAAACCAGGTTCGTCAGCGTCGTCGCCGCCATCAACCGCTGGCTGAACCGGTAATTCTCCCCGTCGGGCGTGGCGACCGGTTGAAATCTTTTTTGGCGCGCGGCACGGTAAACGCGTTCGTGGCTGGCCGACTGCGGTTGGAAACCGGTCAGGCGGCGGCGGACCCGCGCCACCGGTCCTTCGCAGACGAGGCCGTAAATGACCTGCGTTGATTTCGGGGCCACCGTGAACGGCCGGGAAGCCGCATGGATGAAAAGCGAATCCGGATCGCACGCGCGGCCACGACGGCGGTTGCCAAAAATCCGTTCGCGGGTGTTCGGACCGGGTTTGCTCCCGAAGGCCGCATCCAGGGCGCGCCATTCCAACGCACGATGGCCGGCCAGCGGCGCACCCCACACGAAACCGTACGCATTGGGCACATCCGCATACTTCAAAATCAGTCCCTCGCCCGCCGGCACGGTCTCAATTTCCGGAACCGGATGCCAAGGGGCGACGGCAAACCGGACCTGACCGGCGCTTTCGGTTTCCACCACGGCAAACCCGTTCAAGGCGACCGGGGCGCCGCCCAGCGAAGTCAAGCTAAGTTCGCCGTCGCCCGCCCTCAATGGGCCCAACGGCATCGCCACGGCGTCGAATTTTCCGTTGCCCTGGAAGGTGACTTCACGGCGGGCAAGGCCGTCCATTCTGAAGGTGACGCGCTCACCTTTATCCATTTGGAATCGCCAGACCAGCGACGCATTGGAGAAGGATGACTTCAGCCGCATCCGATAAACCACCGTATCGCCGGCCTCCCGCCCGAAATCCTGCGCCACCACCGAGCCGCCCACCGATTCGTGGCGGCGCTCCTCGCCGCGCCATTGGCCGTCCGGCGCCAGATTGTCCGTGGGCCGCGGCGTGGCGAATTGCAAATCCGCGTAGTCGAGCGCGTGAATCCAGACGGCGCCCCGTGGCAGTTCCACGCGGCACAACCGGATGGGTTGCGCGGTCAGCGCCTCGAGCGGCGGAAAAACAAGTTGCGCCAGGCAGTTCAACGTGATTTCCCGCGGCGTGCCGGTTTGATTGACCAGCTCCAGCCGGATGAGCCGGCTGTGGTCCGACAGCCGGGAGAACGACAGGTCGCAATAAAATTGATCCTTCCAAATCATTTCCAGGCGCAGCGAGTAGAATTCCAGATCCGGCGCCGCCTCCCACGGATGAACGCCCGAGGGGTCGGTCACGCTGGGCAATCGCACCGGTCCCTCGGTCGGCAAGGGAAAGACGCTCAAATCAAAACTCAAGCCGCGCCGCACCTCCGGAATGTGCGAGACGCCGAAATACTTCTTGGAATAAGGCCCCCAGGCGGACAGCGAGGGCAAGTCATGCGTCCGCGCGAGCCTGGCGGGACGGACCCGGGGACCGGAGGATTCGCCGAACCATCCCGCCGGGGCCGGAGCGGGCAGGGCCAGCGCCGCCGCGCCCACGCCGGCCCATTTGAGAAAATCGCGGCGCGACATCCCGTCTGCCGGTGAAAGACACTGCATGAACCGAAGTTTGGCGGACGCGGCGGAATTGGCAATAGTCATACGAAGGTATGACAGGAGGAACGCATCTCGTCCGCCGCCGCATAAATCAATGACGACACCGGCTTTGCCAGGTTTCCAAGGTTCTGATAGCCTTCATCCCTGCGGGTGATATGCGCGTGCTGATCATCGAGGACGAAGCCAAGACCTCTGTCTACCTCCGGCAGGGACTCTCGGAAAATGGCTTCACCGTGGAGGTGTGCCGCGACGGCGCCGACGGGCTGCGCCAGGCGCTGGCGGTCGAGAATGACCTGGTCATCCTCGACGTGATGTTGCCGGGACGGGACGGCTGGTCGGTGCTGGCGGCACTGCGCAAGGCGGGCAAACAGACGCCCGTCCTTTTTCTCACGGCGCGCGACGCCGTTTTTGACAAGGTGAAGGGCCTGGAATTGGGCGCGGACGATTACCTGGTGAAGCCGTTCGACTTCTCCGAACTGCTGGCGCGCGTGCGGACGGTCCTCCGGCGCGGCCCGGTCCGGCAGGAGGACATTCTGCGTGTCGCCGACCTGCAACTGGATTTGCCGCGACGCAAGGCGGTCCGCGCCGGGACGCCGCTGGACCTGACGGCCAAGGAGTTCGCGCTGCTGGAACTGCTGGCGCGCCGCCGCGGCGAGCCGCTGTCCAAAACCCTTATCGCCGAGCAGGTCTGGGACATCCATTTCCACAGCGACCCGAACGTGGTGGAAGTGGCCATCCGCCGCCTGCGTTCGAAGGTGGATGATCCCTTTCCGAAAAAACTGATTCATACCATGCGCGGGGTGGGCTATGTCCTCGAAGAACGTGAAGAACGCTGAACCGTCGGCGCCCCTGCGCGCGGGCCGCCTTTCGACCGGCCGCTCCTCCATCGTCACGCGGCTGACGGTGCTCTACACGCTCTCGGCCTTCGGCATGTTGCTGCTGGCGGCGGGGTTCCTGCATTGGACGCTCATGGTGAATTTCCACCGCCAAGACGCCCAGTTCCTTGCCGACAAGGTCCATCTATTGCGCACCATCCTTCGCAAGACCCCGGCCGACACCAGTGACCTCAAAGAGGAGGTGGAATGGGAAACGGCCTCCCTGCACTTCACGAAGTATTACGCCCGCGTGCTTGACCCGCGCGGCCGCACGATGATTGAGACTCCCGGGATGAACAATGACCTGCCGGTCGCTTTCTTTCCCGCGCCCACCGACACCACGCCGCTGGAGGCCCGCGTCGTGAGCCGGAAATTGGCGCACAACCAGCGATTCTTGTTGCTGTCCGCGACCGCCGAACTCGGCGAAGGACACGGCCAACGGGAAATTCAAGTGGCGCTCGACATGTCGCTCGAGGATGCCTTCCTGCAACACTACCGCCACGACCTCGCGTGGGCTGTCCTGTTCGGGGTCCTGTTCTCGGCGGTGGCCGGCGCGTTCGTGGCCCGGCGCGGCATGAGGCCGCTGGCGGAACTCACGCGAGCGACCGACCGCATCAGCGCCAGTCAGTTGCACGAGCGCGTCGCCGGCGAGGGTTGGCCGAGGGAACTCGCGTCGCTGGCCAAGGGCTTCGACCGGATGCTGGACCGGTTGGAAGATTCGTTCCGGCGTCTCTCGCAATTTTCCGGCGACCTGGCGCACGAGTTGCGGACGCCCATCAACAACCTTCGTGGCGAAGCCGGCGTGGCCCTCTCCCAATCCCGAACGCCCGAGGAATACCGGCGCACCCTCGAGTCCAGCCTGGAGGAATACGAGCGGCTGACGCGCCTGATTGACAACCTGCTTTTCCTGGCGCGCGCGGACAGTCCGACAACGGGCATTGCGCGGGCGCGTTGCGACGCCCGGCGATCCATCGAGGCGGTGCGGGAATTTTACGAGGCCCTGGCGGCGGACCGGGGCGTGAACCTGTGGTGCGAAGCCCAGGGCACCGTGGACACCGATCCGGTGCTGTTCCGGCAGGCCGTCAGCAATCTGCTGTCGAACGCCTTGAACCACACCCCGCGAGGCGGGCGGGTGCGGGTCTGCGCCGGCCCGGGCCCCGGTGGCGGGTTGGAGGTGCGGGTCAGCGACAACGGTTGCGGCATTGCCGCCGAGCATCTGCCGCACATCTTCGACCGGCTCTACCGCGCCGACCCGGCCCGCTCGCACTCGGACGGCGCCGGTCTGGGCCTCGCCATTGTGAAATCCATCATGGCGCTCCACGGCGGCTCCGTGAGGGTCCACAGCGAACCGGGCAAAGGCGCCTGTTTCACGCTGACCTTTCCCTCTTTTGAAGCGCCTGAAGAGAAGGCCGGCCACGCGACATGCTCGTAAATGAGCCGGGCAGCCCGCATCCATCCAGGTTGCATTTATGGTGAAACCTGTTCGCGCGACAACAGCTTCCACACGCGCAGCGTTTCCGTCACACTCCAAGCCTGCGCGTCGCAGCCGCGATGAACGTGGGGAGCGTCGCCGTCGAGAATTTCGGGGATTTGGCCGAGGCAGCCTTCGTTGAGCAATGACTCCATGCCGGTCAAGTAACTCTTCGCCGCGGCGACCGACTCCGGCGCAAAACGCCAGGCGCGGGCGAGCGCTTCGCAGAAATTTGGCAACAACCACGTCCACGCCGTGCCGTTGTGGTAGGCGGGCTTGCGACGCGTGTCCTCGTCGCCTTCGTAACGCGGCCAATAGGGTTCGACGGGATTGTTCAGCAGATGGCCGTCGCGATAAATCGGCAACGGCACGGAAACGGGCAGCGGGGCGAGCGAGCGCACCGCGCCGGGCACAACCAGAAATTTCCGCGCGGCCTCGACGCAGCATTTCGCGCGGTCGCCGGTCACGAGCCCGAGGCTGACGGCGAACAGACCATTGCTGCGGAGCGTGTCGCTGGGCGCGGCCTCGCGGGCGGGCATCTCCGGCGCGGCCAGCAGCACGTCGGCGAACCAACCCCGGTCCTCCAGCCAGAACAAGTTTTCAAACGAGCCCATGGCCCGTTCAGCCAGGTCGCGCCATTTTCCTTGTCCGGCGGACGCGGAGATTCCTTCCAATTGTTGCAGCAATCGGATCCACAGAACCTGGATTTCCACCGGATACCCCTCACGCGGCGTGCCGGCCGGAAAGTTGGTGTCCATCCAGGTAAAATGCGCCGGACTCCAGATCAGGGCGGAGTCGGGGTCCATGCGAATCCCGTTGGGCGCGCCGCGCGCGTAATTTTCCGCGATGCTGGCGAGCACCTCGCGGAGCGGGCGGCCGCCGCTGTCGGCCGCCTCGTCGTGGAGCGTGGAGTGCGGCGGTTTGTCCGCGCATTCCGAGACGGCGAGCGCGAACCACAGCGGCGCATCGGAGGTCTCGCGGTTGGACGCGTTGGCCCCGAATATGGCATTGGGCAGCGTGCCCTTTTTCTCAAATTTCGCAAAGGTCAACAGGATTTCCCGGACCTCCTCAATCATGCCTGCGGCGAGGAGGCCGCGGCAGGCCACGAGCGTGTCGCGGCCCCAATCCAAAAACCACGGATAACCGGCAATCACAGTTTTGCCCGCGCCGCGGCGCACGACGAATTGTTTCGCCGCGCGCGTGAGTCGGTCGGCAAAGAAATCGTCAGCATGGCCCGCGGCCTTTGGCCGCTGACCGGATCGCGGAATTTGCGCCGTCGCATCCGGTTCCGCCGTGGCTACAAGAGTGGCGTCCGCCCCCTTGGGCAGGGGAATTTCGAACCAGCCGGGGCTGTAGGCGTCGCCGTTGCCGGCCAGTCCGCGCGACTGCTCGACCGGATGCGGAATGTTTTCACACCATTCGGGCTGCGGATGATATTCGCCGCTGTTGGCGAAGACGCGCAACTGGCGGCCCCGGTCCGGCGTGAAGGCAAACCCGACTTGCGGCAACCGGGAGTCGGAGGCCGCGGCGTCGGGCATCGTGTGCGTGTTGGTGGAAAAATGGAACTCCGCGCCGCCGGTGCGTTTGGTCTCCCAATGAAAATTCCGGTCCTCGATGTCGAAGCGGACGGTCAGGCGCACCTCGGCCTCGGCGGGCAATTGTTTGCCGCGGGCGCGTTCGGCGGTCGGGCGGCTGAATTGGAAAACCACCGTGTTTTGGCCTTCGACCATTTCCGCGCGCAAGTCAATTTCCACGGTCCGCCCGTCGCCGGCATTGGCCACGAAACTCCAAACGGCGGGGGGGCCGGCCTCGAAGGCCGCGAGATTTTTTAAATCCAGCGGCGAGAGGAAACCGTCGGCATTGACCCAAACGCGCATGCGCTTGACCAGAACGTGGCGGTCCACGGGACAGTCCGCGTTCAAATTCGCGCCCAGCACACAATCATATTTGGAATTGACGCGCCCCAGATCCACGCACAGGCGCGCCATGCCGCCGCGGCCGTTGGTCAGCAAGACCAGGGCGGACGGCGCAGGGTGGAAGGCGGAAGGCTGCGGTTCGGGCGGCAGAAATCGGATGGCGGCGGAGACGTGGTGTGATACGGCAGCATAGCGTTCCAAGGTCAACCGGGCATCCGCTGCGCCGTCACGCGGCGCAAAAGCAGCGACGTGGCGGCCGCCGGCAGGAATGGATTGCGCGTGTTCGGCGCGTCCTTCGTCGGGACTGTTCACCGGTTCCAGCGCGGTGCGGAACGGTGCGGTGTCCGCGACGAGCAGCCAGTGGCCGGAGGGGACGGGCGTGACGCGGCGAGCGTCAATCAAGGTCCAGGTGACGACACGCGGGAAAAGGCCCGGCCGCGTGACCTCGGACAAAATGGCAGCGAGCGGAGTTTTTTTGTCTCCGGCGGCAAAGGCGCCGGCGGCGGCCAGAAAACTTTCCGGCGAACGCTCGACCTGTTCGGCCAGCCACCGCCAATCCAGGCCGTCAATGGTCTCAATCGCGATAATCTTGTTCAGCGCCTCAAACGCGAACGCGGCCCGGGCGCGGGCACGGCGGTAGTTTTCACCGCTCAAGCCGGCGGGTTTTTCAGTTGGAGCGAGGCAAAAGGCCGCGCCGGGCGCCAGGGTGAAAGTGATTTTGCCGGGGGCAAGGGCAGATTTGGGAGGCGCTTGGCCGAGCAGGTCGAACTTGAACTTGGAGATCTCGCATTTGGGGTTTGAGGCGGGTGCGACCCCTGTCCGGTGGCCCGGCGAGCAGGCCCGTTCCCGGTCAAGCGCAACCGGGCGTTCCTTTTCCGCGTCGGTGTTGACAAGAACCAGGACGAAATCCTTTGCCTCGGCGGATTCGCGGAGCAGGGCGTAAACCGGCGAATCGGCCGGACTCAAGCGACTCAGTTTGGCGCCGTCGAAGAAGCAGGGATGCCCGGCGAGCAGTTCGTTCAGCCGCGCGAGTTCGGGAACAAGGTTGTCGGCGCCGCCCCAGTTCAAGCCGGTGCAGTCATGCACGCGGATTTTTTCGTCCGCAAGCCATTCCACGCCACAGGTGAAGCCGAAGCCGCCGGAAACGCTGGTCAAGGCGCAGAGACGATTGCGCAGGAGCGACCAGGCGCGGCACAGCGCCTTGGGCGGAATTCCGGTCCGGTCCGTGGGGGGGAGTTTGGCGGCGCGCGGGGCGGCCAGACGAGGGTTGTCGTGCGTTTCGCTGTAATGAACGTAAGTGCCCACGCGCTCGCTCTGCCGGTTGGCGTAATCCAGGTATCCGGCGACCTGGGCGCCTGAATAATTTTGAAACAGTTCGGAATAAGCCCATTGCATTCCGCCCTCGGTGAGCAACGCCTCGGTCGCCTCCCAGGAACCGCCCAGGCCCTCCAGGAGAAAGAGGGTGTCTGGAAATTCGTCCTGGACCCGCGCGACGAGATATTGCCAGGCGGCCACCGGGATTTTATAGCCGGCGTCGCAGCGGAAGCCGTCCACGCCGCGCCGGCACCAGACCCGCAGCGCGTCGGCGATCTTGTCCCAAAGCAAAACGCCGTCGTGTTTGAGCTCAACCAAATCTTCCCAAGTCACGCCCCAGGCGCCGGGGCTGGCAAAGGTGCCGTCGGCATTTCGCAGAAAGAACTCCGGCGAATTCTCCTGCAAGACCGAGCCCCAGCCGGTGTGGTTGAGGACGATGTCCAGGAAGACGCGCGCGCCGAGCGAATGCGCGGTGTAGGCCAGTTCGCAAAACTGATCCACGCCGGTGGAGCGCTTGTCAAATTCCACCAGCGCCGGATCAATCGCGGTCAAGTCCAGCGCGGCGTAAGGGCTGCCGAAGCGGCCGAAGCGCGCGAAGGTGGTCGGGGTGGGATGGATCGGCAGCAGATGCAGCACGCGGCACCCGAGGGTTTGGATGACGTGCGGCAACTGCCGGGCCAGGTCGCGCAATTTTCCCGACGGCGGAATGACGGTGAAATTCCTTTCGTCCCATTGCCGAAGCTGCGCTTCGAGTTTTTCGTTGCGCGTGAACGGCAGATTTTTTGTCTCCCCGAAGAGCCGGGTGAAGGCGCAGTAGAGGGTGTTGGCCGTCCGCGCCGAATCGGGATGGACGGAGATGCCGACATCCGGGCCCTCGGGCCAGTATTGCCATCTTCTTTCGCCCGTAAAGTACGCCTTGGCCTTGAAGTAACCCGCTTCGGCGAGCGGAATTTCGATTTCCCAGACATCCCCGTGCCGCCGCAGGGGAAGGTCGCGCCACGACAGGCCGGCGAAGGCGGCACCGCCGGCTCGGGCGGTGATGATTTCGCGGCGCCGGGCGGCGGCGCGGCCCAGGTTGGTGCGGAGAAAGGCGCCCAATTTCCCCGACGGCGCCACGCCGCCATTCGTCAGGGTGAAACGAAGGGTGTCACCGACGAAGCGCCGGAGGCGCTCGCCGGGCGCGGGCGACATGATGGGCCTGAGCCGGTCCACTCATCCTGAGTTTCAAGCTTCGCGTTTCAAGTTTCAAGTTCTTCCGATTTGTGCGGACTTTTAGTTGCTTTGCTGATGGCGGCGGCTTAAATTCCCCGGGGAATCGGAGAAGTCGCCGTGGGCCGCATGCACGGAGTGCCGGCCCGGGCCGGCGGCTTCAAGGTTTCCAAGTATGACCGCGACATTGAGTCCAGAAGAAGAAGCTCAGTTGCTCCAGACGATTGCCATGTTTGAGGTGATTGGCCAGTCGCAGCCGGGCGACTGCCAGTCGCTGGAAATTCTCAAGGAGGCCTACTCCAAGCTGGGGCGCGAGCAGGACGTGATCAACACCTCGAAGCGCATCGCCGAGGCCTACATGCAGTCGGGGCAGCTCTCGTGGGCGATTTTGGAATACGAGACCGTCCTGCAGCAGCGCCCGAACGACGCCGACGTGCAGGCTGCCCTCCAGCAAATCAAGACCCGCGCCGGCAGCGCCGTGACCCAATCCGGCGGAATGGATGGAGCAACGCTGGCCGCACCGACGGAGACGCCGCGGGCCACCGCCCGACAGGCGCGCGCCACCGGGGAGATTGACGACGGACGCAAGACGTTCCGCAAAATTTTCGTGGAAGCCAAAGTCATCAGCGCCGGCGAGTTTGACCTGTGCTGGCGCACGCCGGACCTGACGGCGCCGCCGTCAGACGTGGTCCCGCCCTTCATTGACGCGCTGGCCGACAACGGGGTTTTGCCGGTGGAAAAATCGCTGCGGCTGCTGGTGGACAAGTCGCGCAGGCCGTTTTTGCCGCTGGAGAAATACGACGTGGACATCGAGTTGGCGCGCGGCTTCCCGGTCGAGGTGTGCCGGCGGTGGTGCGTCCTGCCATTCGACCGGATGAGCAAGGCCATCTTGGTGGCCACCACCAACCCGTTCAACCTCCAGGCCGCCCAGGATCTGTCGGAAGCCACGTCGCAACGGCTGCTCTGGTATTTGGCCTCGCCGGCCGAGTTGATTCAAAATCTGCGGCGGGCGTTCCGGTAGAGCAAAAATTCCCGTGCTTTTCATTTTCCAATTTTGATCTCATGGCCCGCGTCAAATCATTCGGAGAACGCATCGCCGACGCCCTCGTCGAGGACGGTCTGCTGACCGCCCCACAGGTGGCCGAGCTGCTCGAACACCAGAAAAAGGGGGGCGCGCGCCTCATCAAACTCATCGTCGAAAAGGCGTATGTCAGCGACCAGGACCTGGCCGTCTCCATGGGGCGCGTGTTGAACGTCGCCCCCATCAACCTGGCCCGGGTGAGCATCCCGCCGGAGGTCGCCGACCTGCTCCCGCGCGACGCCGCGCAGACCCACAAGGTCATTCCCGTCTCCCGCCTGGACAACAAATTGTTCCTGGCGATGGCCGATCCGCTCAACGTGCTGGCGATGGACGACGTCAAACGCCTGACCCGTCTGGAGATCGTCCCTTTCATCGCCCCGGAAAAGGCGGTCTTGGAGAAGCTCACCGCGCTGGACGCCGCCAAGGGCAGTTCGATGGAAGACATCATCCAGGACGCGCAGCGGCAGCACGAAGCCGAGACGGCGGACACCTCCATCGAAACCATCCGCGAGGCGACCGAGGACGTCAGCCTTGATCAACTGACGGCTTCCAGCGAGGAGGCCCCGGTCATCAAACTGGCGAACCTGGTCATCGTTCAGGCCATCAAGGACCGCGCCAGCGACGTGCATCTGGAGCCATTCGAGAAGAACCTGCGCTTGCGTTACCGCATTGACGGCGTGCTGGTGGACGCCCTGCCGCCGCCCAAGCAAATGCAGATGGCCCTGTCCTCGCGCTTTAAAATCATGAGCGAGCTGGACATCGCCGAGCGGCGCCTGCCGCAGGATGGCCGCATGCGCGTGCGCGTCAGCGGCAAGGACTACGATTTGCGCGTCTCGGTCCTGCCCACGGTGCATGGGGAGAAAATCGTGCTGCGCGTGCTCGACAAGACCAACCTCTCGGCGAGCATTGACAAGCTGGGGTTGGACCAGCACACCTTCACCCAGGTCAAGGCGGCCATTGATGCGCCGCACGGACTGATCCTGGTCACCGGCCCGACCGGCTCGGGCAAGACCACCACACTCTATTCGGCGCTCAACGAGTTAAACAGCCCGCAGTGGAACATCGTCACCGTGGAAGACCCGGTGGAGTTTCAAATCCCCGGCATCAACCAGGTGCCCACCAAGAAGGAAATCGGGCTGACCTTTGCCAACGCGCTCCGCTCCATCCTGCGCCAGGACCCGGACATCATCATGATTGGTGAAATCCGGGACACCGAGACCGCCGAGATTGCCATTGAAGCCGCCCTCACCGGCCACCAGGTGCTTTCCACCATGCATTGCAATGACGCCCCCGGCGCCATCGCCCGGCTGGATGACATGGGCATCGCGCCCTTTTTAATTTCCTCGTCGGTGATCCTGTCCTGCGCACAACGGCTCATCCGCCGCATCTGTTCGTTTTGCAAGGAACCGGTGGAGTATCCGCCGAAAATGTTCGAGGACCTGGGCATCGATCCCGGGATGTTTGAAGGCGCGCAATTGTATCGCGGCTACGGCTGCGAGCGCTGCAAGAATTCCGGTTACTCGGGCCGCATGGCCGTCATCGAGGGCATGACCATCACCGACCAGATCCGCAGACTCATCATCGCCCGCGCCAACACGCGGGAGCTGGCCAAGGTTGCCATCAGCCAAGGCATGCGCACGTTGCGCATGGCGGCGCTGGAGCGCGCCCGCGAAGGCGTCACCACGCTCGAACAGGTGCTGGTGATGACCACGTCCCACTGAGCCGATCCAAGGCACTCCGGCCTGGCCCGTTGAAACTTGCGCCGCTGGTCACGAGGCGACGCGGGGTAAACCGCAATTCAAGGCCTCGATCCCGCTCAGAACTTCCGCTGCGGCATGACAAACGGCTGCGGCCCCTGAATCAGCCACGGCGGCAAGGGCCGCGACTGGGCGGATGTCTGAGTCGAAGGGGCGGTCTTTTGATTCCTGTTGCCCGACAGGGCCGGCAAATCGGCTGGCCTGCCGAGTTCACGGGCCAGGGGGGTGTAGGCAGTGCCTACGAGGTCCGCCGGGGATTGGCTCAAGACCGGCTTGTGCGACGCATTCGGCGAGGCAAAGGCCGCCATGTCCGGCTCCGCAGCCGCGGCAACAGGGGCCGGAGCCGGTTCCAGCAAATTTCGCACGCGATTGAGGTCCGTCTGTTGCAGTTGTTGGGCGGCGTCCGGCGATGCCGGGGCCGCCGCGGCGGTCCCGAACAATTTCGACCACCCACCGCTTTCCCTCTGGCCGGTGAACGCGTTTTGATCCGGGGCCGGTGTGGCGTCCATGAAATGGCTTAAAACGGGCGAGTAACCCGCCGGACTGCCGTCCGGACCGGCGGGCGGAAGCAGACTGGAATGGCCGCCTGCCTTGCCGCCGCTCAACGCAGGCCACAGGGAGGCTGCGGAAGAATCGTGCTCTTCCGCCTGCATTTGGCGCGCCGCGAAGCGCTCCATCGGCGTCAGACTCTGGGCCTGCGCGGCGGCGCCGGACATGGGCACCTGCAAAATTTTTTCCGGTGTCATGGCCACGCCCAGGATTTCCTCCGGCGTCATGAGCGCCCAATCATTGCCGTTCGACGACGGTCGTGACGCGCGTGGCGGTGGCGGAGGCGGCGCGGCGCCGCCGCCCGATGAATTCCCGCCCAGGGAAAAGGGCGCCTGCACGGCATTGGCCAGACCCGAGGAAGTTCCCGTCGGCTGCGCCGAATGAGGCGGCGCGTTGCCGCCTTCAGGCACCGAAAACAGAATCGGCTGCCCGCCGTCCTGCGCCCGGGCGGCTGGACTCATCGCCAACGCCACGCCGCCCAGGAAGACGAGCCGCCTCAATCGTGCAAACTGAAGGCCCATTGCAACGTGCATTTTATCGGGGAGCCATGCGCCTGTCAAAGAAATTCGCGGCGCAAAAAACGGCCGAACGGCCGGGGGTTCGACATCCTCGGCCGTCGCAGACCTGACCGTTTGTTCAGCTTCGCTGGAAATTCCGGTCCAGACCGGTCACTGCAGTTTCAAGCGGAAGAACTCATTTGTGGAGGTCAACGGGACCGTCACCTGGTTCTGGCCATTCGCCACGCTCACCGCGTTGGTCACGTCCACCCAGTTGGCCGTGCTCAAGTCCGAGTTCTCTTGCAGCGTGTAACCCGTAATCGCCGCCGACCAGGAAATGACCACATTGGTGGAGGCGGCGCTGATGCTGGCCACCGGTATATTGATACTCGCGAATGAGAAATTGGTGATGACTTGAGTGGTGGTGACGCCTCCGCAAGCGGCGGTGAACCCGATGTAGGCCGTGTCCCCGCCCACGGTCTGCGGGATTGAACCCACCACAACGTTGGTGGAGAACGTGGCCTGCGTAACTTCATCAGTCATCGCCAAGGCGAGAACGTTCCCGTCATAGTGGACGTTGAAATCAATGGGGCTATTGGTGAGTAGATTAACCGGGGATACGGAGTTATACATGAACCCTCCGGAAGTGACCCCTGCGGACGGGGCTCCGCCAGTAGCCCAAGCCATGCCGGGCGCGTTATCGCTGTTATTGTAAAGCTCGAAGCACAACTCTGCGCTGGGGGTGATCGGCGGATCTGCGTAGCCCAAGGCGCTGCCGCCGCCTCCGATCGCATTCACTCCGGCAGGGTCATTCTGCATGACGAACGCAAAGCCGTCCGCCGTAGCGTTCGCCACGCCGGTGCCTGATACGTTCACATAAGTCCAGGAAGCGTCAAAAGCGCCGACAGACTGCGGAATCTTGAAGAAGTAGCTCGATATGCCTCCTCCAGATTGAGTGGTCAAGGTCAACGTGTTGGTGGCAAAAGTGGCAACGCCATTGGCCTGCCAGAATCCCGGATAGAACTCAATGGGGGTTCCAACGTTAAATATTGCCACACTGCTCGTCGCCGAACCGGAAGCATTCTGGGCAATGGCCCGGTAACTGCCGGCTTCGCTCGTCTGCGCATTGGCGATGGTCAGGACGTTGCTCTGCGAGCCGGTGATGCCGCTGCCATCGGTCAGATTTGCCCAAGCACCGCCACTGTAGAACTGCCATTGGTAGCTGATCGGCTCGGTGCCATAGACCGTGAAGGAGTCGGACCCACTGCCACCTTGGGGCGCGAAGAACGGACTCTGAACGTCCTGCCCATAGGGCTGGATCTGCGGCGCGCCGGAGACGACTGTCAGCGTCGCCGGGAGGCTTTGATCCTGGCCAAACGCGTTGGCCGTCGTTAAATAATAGGAACTTTCATTTGCGCTGGTGGACACATTATTCAGCACAAGCGTGGAGTTGGTGGCTCCGGAAATGGCCACGCTGTTCGAATACCACTGATTGGTCAGCGGCGGCGTGCCCTCCACGACGGCGCTGAAAGTCGCCGTCCCGTTCTCGTCGGCCACGAGGTTGGCCGGCTGCCCTGCAATTCTCGCCGGGATGTCCGCCGAGTTAAAGTCATTCTGCACCTGCGCCGGAGTCAAGGCGTAATTATAGACGGCCACGTCGTCTATATTCCCGGCGAACTGGTTGGCGTTGGCGTTCGGGTTGGAACCCGAGGGCCGCGAACCGATCTTCAGGCTTTGCGAGGAGGCAAGGATGCCGCTGCCGGGGGTGATGGTATTGGTGCCGACCAGTATGCCGTCCACGTAGAGCGCCACATATCCGTCGGCCTCGTCGCAAACTGCCGCCAAATAATGCCAGGCGCCATCCGGCGCGTTGGTGGAGCCGACGCCATGAGTGGCGCCCGAGGCATCCCGGACGAAGAAACGGAAGTCGTGCGCCGGATCGTTGGCGCCGGTATCCAGATCAAATTGCTCGCCGCCGCCACCGGTGCCTTTGGAGACAATGCCGGCGTCCGCAGTTTGGCCATAACCATTGACCCAGCATTCTATCGTGAACGAGGAATTGCTGGTCGAAGGCGCGCCGAAGCCCACGCTCGACGGGATGTCGAAGACCATGCTGTTCGAGAAGGACAGGAAGCCGAACTGCGCCGAGGTTTCCGACGGCTCCCCCGTCGGATTGTAGCCAGCCTGCTCCAGCGTCACGTTGGTGTAGGTGCCGTTATTGCCGCCCCAGTAATCGTGCGCCACGGTTCCGTCATTGCCATTGGGATTGTTCGTTTCGTTCAGCCGCCAGAAGCCGACGGGGTTGTTCGCCAGAATCGTTTTGGGATAAGAAGCCGTCGGGGCTGGAAGTACGGTCACGTTCGCCGTGGAACTGGAGACCGAGTTGAAGGAATTGGTGGCGACGCACTGGACAGCAGTGTTGGCCTGGACATCCGACAACAAGAAGCTGGAATTGGTCGCTCCGCTGACGGCCACGGAGTTTGAATACCACTGGTAACCGATGGGTTGCGAGCCTTGCGCCACGATGGAGAAGGTCGCGTGCCCCCCCGCGAACAAGGTGACGTTCAAAGGAGAAATGTCCGTGGTGATGACCACGTTGGTATAAACCGTCAACGACGCCATGGCGCTGGTCACCGCACCGTAATCATTTGTCACCACCACATAGTAATTCCCTTGATTGGCGGTGGTCGCGGATGGTCAGGGTTGGGCTGGTCGAGCCGGAGACGTTGCCGGCAACGTCGTTGAGTTTGGTTGTTCCCTGATACCACTGATAGGCCACGGGCTGGCCGGAGCTTGTCACACCGAACAACGCGCTCCCGCCAAAGCTGATGGCCTGGGGTTGCGGATCCTGTGTGATCACTGGTGACAAGGTGGTCGCGTCGTAATACAGCGCCGCGGCCTGTGCCGCCGTGAACGCGTTGGTGAAGAAGGCAACTTGGGCAATCTGGCCGGAGAAATAGCGGTTTCCACTCCCGGCGGTGTAATCGGGTGCGCCGCCAATCAGGAGGTCCAACGGGGCGCCGCCCATGGATCCCACTCCGCCACCGGACACGCTGAGTTGTCCGTCAAGGTAAAGATAGGCGTTGGTGCCATCGGACACCCCCACCGCCTGGTGCCAGGCGCCATCGTTGTAACTTTGCGGGGTGGTGATCTCCGGACCATTGCCCGGGTTCCAGTGAATGTCTCCGCTGCCGTCCATGTCAAAGCGCCAGCTGCTGTCCCCGCGCCCCAGGATGGTCAGGAACCGCCCGTAAATGTCGGCCGGGTTGCCCCGGAACCAGCAGACGGCGGTGAAGGGCTGATGGTTCGTGGGATCAAGTGCCGTTCCGGCAAGCTGACCGCCGTTCCCGACGTCCACGGCCGCATCCATGCCGTTGCACAGGATCCCATGGCTCTGTGATCCGAATCCCGGCATCTGGGGCCCGGCAATTCCGGGCAGCACGTTCACTTGATAGCCATCAAGGCCGGACAGTGAGCCGTAACTGGCCACCGTCGGGAAACCGGTAAAGTTCGTAACCGGATCAGATGTATAGGCGGGTTCGTCCAGACGGAGATAGACGGCGGGAGCGGCGCTCAAGACGTCGTTGGTGTAGAGCGTGGTGTTGGCCGCCGTGGCGTCCTGGTAATGTTTCAATATCGCGGCGGCGGGCAGGGCGTTGGTGTAGATGGCCAGTTCATCCATGACGCCGTTGAAATTCTGGCAATTGAACCCAATGGCATTGTCCTGCGGATAGCCCAAGTTGCTGAGCGAGGCGTGGAAATTGATGTTCCCGATGACGATGGGATTGTTGGTGTCCGGCACATAGCCCGGTACGCCGGTAAACTCGTAGTCGCCATTCGCAGACGTGGGGAAACCACCGGACGCGCCCGGCGCAAACACCTCGTTGGTGGACGCGGCAAGGCCCGGCAGCGTCGTGGCCGCAAGCACGCCGTTGGTGTAGAAAAAGGCGTTGGTGCCATCGTAGGTGAGCGCCAGATGAAACCACTGGGGTGTGGGTTCGTTCATGGCCACGTCAAACTCCAAGGAAGGGGTGTTCTGGCTGGTGCCATTATAGAAATCAACCACCCAGCACGCGTTAGTTTTCGATTGCACCGGCCCGGTGTAACCGCCGGTGCCGTCGTACCATCCCACCGGAGCGCCGAGCGTGTAAATGCCCGCCAACTGGATGCTCCAGCCATACACATTTCCATTAGACATTATGGGTTATAGTAAAAACGGCAGCAATTGTTGGTCGTGGGTTGGCTCATCCAGCGGAGCGGCAAGCGACTCTGAAGTTGTGGATCCCGCAAGCCAGGAGCATGACCGCGTCCTCAAAGCCTTCTCTGGTGTTGCGGTAA
>JAGWMQ010000188.1 GCA_028873125.1 Verrucomicrobiota bacterium
AGCGGAAAATGCGTTCGTGGTGATCACCGGACCGATGGGTCCAAAAGGTTCGGTCAGGTCCGTGGTGGCCAGCACCTGATAGTTCAGGCCCGGCGTGCTGCCCCAGACGATCAACAGATACGCGCCGGCTGTGGCCAGGCGGGTGATTTGAAACGGCGGCGCGACCATCACTGTCCTGGTATCGCTGAGAACAATGCCGTCGGCGTAAGTGACCTGAATGACGTTGGTGCCCGGCGCGGTGACGTTCCAGTTGTAGAGCAACGATTTCATGCCCGCGCAACCGGCCACGGCGCCCACCGGACGGAGGAGATAGGCGCTTTGCGGTTGCAGGATGCCGTTGATGATAACATCAAAATTGGAAACCGCGGAGACCAGGTTGGTGCTGAAACACACCTGGACCAGATAGACCAGGTTGCTGCTCAGGGTGATGACCGTGCCGTTGGTGGCCGGACTCGAAATATGCACGACCGACGGTGGCGCGAGCGTGTTGACCGTCCGCAGCAGCGTCGTGACTTCGTTGGTATAAACGCCGGTCGCGTAATCGCTCAGGCGCACGCTGATGGTGGCCGTGCCGCTGGAAGGCACGTCGTTGTAGTCAAACCGGAACTCCGTCGGATCGCCCGGGTATTCCAGATTCAAGCCTTGGTTGGGCGCGACTCGCGCGGCGCCGACAAAAACGGGATGGCCGTTGGCATCGTTGCCGATGCCGTTGGTCTGGCCGGTGTAAATGTCCCAGTTGTTGGTGACGCTGTTCTGGATGTTGAATTGAACGCCCGTCACCGTGCTGTCGGCGCGGACGACCACGGTGTAGGAACTGCTGGTGATCGAATCCCCATCGTTCGGCGGAAAGGCGACCAGGCCGGCGGGCCGGCCTCCGTCGTAGTAAAAGGTTTGCGCGAAGGTGTTATACGCCTGCGCCTGGTTGGCATAGACGTGGTCTTGATTGGTGTAATTGACGACCGGCAGAAAGACCCGGGCGCGGAGGATGTGGAAACCGGACTGCAATCCGGTGACGGCGTTGGCCGGGTTGAGGTCGTTGTCCAGCCAGATCTCGGCGGTGGCCGGATTGAAGTTCGTAATGGCCGCCTGGGTCAGACCGAACCGTTTGGAACCGGAAGGCTCGGCGTCGGAAATCGGCTGGATGCTTTGGCCGGCATAAGCGCTGCCGCCGGAAAACAGCCCGACTTTGTAGCGCACCTGCGCGCCGGCGGACTGGCCGGGAATCGTGCCTTTCCACCAGTCAACGTTGCCCTGCCCGCTGTCGCGGTTGACCCACTGCGCCTGCGCCAACCGGGTCGTGCCCTTGCCCATGCCGAAGGCGCCTTCGGGATTCGAGCCGTCGGCGGTGTAGTAAATGCAGGCGGTGTTGGCCTGGGATTGGTAGCCGACCTTCACCCAGATGTCCACCGGCTGGCCAGCTGCCGGATCGGTCGGCGACATTTGGGTCGCCGGGTCCACCGGCACGGCGGCGTTGGTCAAAACCATCACGGGCGCCGCCGGGTCGTGATAAACCCAGTCGGCCGTCTGGTTGGTGATGCCCGCGCCGAATCCGGCTCCGGACACAACCGTGTCCGAGCCGCCGACGGTGTAATCATACGTCTCCGCGCCGAGCGAAACGATATTATTGCTGGCGATGTTGCGCGCGGCGAATTTCTCCGGGCCGTCGCGGAACTGGAAGGCCGTTTGTTCGTAGCCGAGGTAAACGTCGCTGGCGTAACCGGGTTTGTTGTCGCGCAAATCGAGCAAGTTGGTCGGCGTGATGCCCGGCTGGAAATTCGTCGGGCCAAGCCCCATCTGGCTGTTGAGGTCCATGCCGCCGTCCAGTTTGACCAACGTATTGGACGTCGAGGCGTCGCTGCGGACGAGGATGTCGAACGGCGCGTTGGTCACCACCGTAATCTCAATCGCGTAGGTGAGGTTGGAAACGTTGCCTTCGCCGGGAGCGAGGACCGGCTGGCCGGTGTAGGGATCCACGCCGCCGCGCATTTTGAAGGGGAAGACCGGATCATAATTCGGGTCGCCGTTGGCGCCGTCCGTGCGATAGACCAAGATGGACGGCGCTTGGGCGCCGCCTTGGAGCAAAATGATCGCGTTCGTGGCGGTGTTGGCGCGGCTCGGTTCGGGCCATTGTCTGCCATACATCACCCAGCCGCCGCTGGGAACCACCAATTCAATCGCGCCGCCGCCCGGAGTGATCGTTTGACCGCCGACATAAATCAGGCGGTTCACCGGATTCGGATCACTGGTGGTTGCCTGGGCTTGGCTGAGGTTTGCGGTGGCGCCATGCACCAGCAGCCGGTGGAAGGCGCGGTCGCCGCCCGCGACATCGCCCGAGCTGGACAATTGTGTCAGCAGCGTGCCCGGCGGAAAGCCGACGGCCAGTCCCTGACCGCGGGAATTCGAGACAGCCACGTCCGCGTTGGAAGATCCGTCCGCCGTGTTGGTGACGACCAGGTAATAGCCGTCGCTCGGCCGGCTCACGCCGTCGTCGAAGGCAATCTCGCCGGAGTAACCGAAGTTGTCGTTCATGGCGTAGAAAACCACCGTCGCCGCGGGATTGGTGTAGGCGTCGGCATAACGCTCCGGCGGGTCCACGTCGCGGTAATCGTAGCGCTCGAAGGCGATGATGTTCCGGTCGCTCCAGCGCGGCCGGGTGCCGCCGCGCGCCAGTTGGTTGTGCGTGTGCATCGTGTCGGGCATGGAGTTGTCGCCGAATTCGCCGAGGTAATTGGCGTAGGAAACAATCGGCGTGCCGCCGTTGGGGTTGTGGTTGAAGCCGTCCGAATAAACCATCGGCAACCCTTCGTGCGTGAAGAAATAGGAATCCTCCAGCGTTTCATCCGCCGGACAGCAACTGCCGCCATCCTGCGTCTGCGGCATATTGACCGCCTGCGCCGCGCTGAAATTGCCGCTGCTGTCGCAATTGGCGCCCGGTGCCACGTAATCCCGGCCGTCCATGCCGTAAAGACCGGGACTGCCTCCGTAATTGGCGATGGCGGCGTTGAATTGGTCGTAGAGCCGGAAGTTCAACAGGCGCATGCCGGACTGGAGGTAGTCGTTGAAGTTGTTTCCGACCTGGAGGGAGGACGGTTCATATTCGCCGAAAATCATCGCGTCGTTGCGCGGCGCCTCGGTGTCGAACAGGCTGTTCCGGTTGCCGTCCGCCTCAAGGTAGCCGTTGCCGACGTCGTTGCTGCCGTAACCATGGACATAATCATACATCGCCTGAATCGCGCCGGTGTAGCCGGAGAACGAAGGGTCGTCCGTCTGGCCCGTTTCCGCGCCGAAAAACCCGACTGGCGCGTGCTTCACCGCGTCCAACCGGAAGCCGTCGCACCGGGTCATGTAGAGCGTCCAGGCCACAGCGCGGCAGAGATAATCCTGAACGTATTCGGGCACGGGCTGGCCGTGGCCGTCGAAGGGATGCCATGGTCCGCCAATGGACGGCAGATTGGTGTCCATGTATAAATCCAGCCGGCCTGGAAACCGGATGAAATCCTGCTTGGGGATCGTGTCGCCCAGCGCCGGGCCGAAGTTTAAATTGATCGCTCCCGGTTCCTGGGCCAAA
>JAGWMQ010000189.1 GCA_028873125.1 Verrucomicrobiota bacterium
GGCGGCGACACGGCGTTTCGCGCGGCGGATGCCGCGGTCGGCGCGATGATTGAGTTGCTCAACGAGCACCAGTCATCAAAATAGAATTCCGCTGCTAAACTCCGCTTTGCCAAACTGGCGATTGCTGCTAATTTGCCGTTCGTGCATTTGTTCATCCAACGCAGCGATTTGCGGGACATCTACGACAAGGTCGCCGCCAGCAAACGCATTTCGGACGCCGACGCGCTGCGGCTGTTTGAGTCGAGGGACCTCAACGCCGTCGGGGCCATCGCCGATTTCGCGCGGCAGAAACGGCTCGGCCACAACCGCGCCAGCTACATCGTCAACCGCTACGTCAACTACTCGAACTACTGCATCCTGTCGTGCCAGTTCTGCTCGTTTGCCCGCAAGAAACGCGACGCCGACGGCTTCCTGTTCACCATCGCCGAAATCGTCCAGAAGGCGCGCGAGGCGCTGGCGCTGGGCATCACCGAACTGCACATCGTCGGCGGATTGCACCCCTCGCTGCCCTTCAGTTATTACACCGACATGCTGAAGGCGCTGCGGGCGCTGAAGGATGAGGCTTCACCTTTTGATTCGGGTGGAACGGGCTGCCAGCCCGTTTTGTCCTGCAACCTGCCGGACAATTCGGCGGGCAGGTTGCCCGCTCCCCCCAGACCAAGGCTGCATTTGAAATGTTTCACCGCCATCGAAGTGCTGCATCTGGCCTGGCTCGCAAAAAAAACCGTCGCGCAGACGCTGATTGAGTTGAAGGAAGCCGGGCTCGATTCGCTTACCGGCGGCGGAGCGGAAATCTTTCGACCGGAAGTCCGGTCGGCCATCGCCCGGGGCAAGGAATCGGCCGAGGAATATCTCGACGTCCACCGCACCTGGCACCGGCTCGGCGGACGCAGCACCTGCACCATGCTTTACGGCCACGTGGAGGGCCTGGGCGACCGGGTGGACCATCTGCGGCAACTGCGCGCCTTGCAGGACGAAACCGGCGGTTTTGTCGGCTTCGTGCCACTGGCGTATCAACCGCGGGACAACGACATCCCGGTGGAACATCCGCCGACCGGATTCGACTCGTTGCGCACGATCGCCGTCAGCCGCATCTACCTGGACAACTTCGATCACCTCACCGCCTACTGGGTGGGCTTGGGGCTGAAGCTGGCGCAGGTGGCGTTGAGCTACGGCGCCGATGATTTGCACGGCACCGTCATCGAGGAACACATCTTCCATATGGCGGGCGCGACCTCGCCGCAGTTGCAGACCGAGCCGGCGATGGTCAAGGCCATTCGCGAAGCCGGCCGCGCGCCGATGCAGCGAAATACTTTTTACGAACCCATCAGAATTCTGGAGCCCCTGCCCGCAGCCGCCTTGTCGGAAACCACCGGAAGCGGCGCGCATTCGAAAGTGCTGGAAGGCAATCTGGCGACGGCGTGAGGTCACGAGCCGATCCAACCTTTGCTATCGTTCGCCGGCCAGCGCGCGGTGGACGGCTTCCAGCAGCTCCTGGTTGGTGAACGGCTTGGCAAGAAAGGCCGCCTGTTGCACGCGTGATGCCGCTTCCTCGGTCTCGCCAATGGAACCGCCGGCGATGAGCACCCGGACATCGGGCCGGATTTCGCGCAGTGCCGCGATCAGTTCCCAGCCATCCATGAACGGCATGTCGAGATCGGCGATGACGAGGTGGACGGCGTCGGGACGTTCGGCGAACCGCGCGAGGGCCTCGGCGCCGCCGGCGGCGGTCAGCACCCGGTAGCCGTAACTCTCCAACGCGGCGCGCACGATGGCCACGACGCCCTGCTCGTCGTCCACCACCAAAACACCCTCGCCCGCGCCGGAGGGCGGCAGGGCCGTTTCCCGCGCCGTTCCCGCGCGGGCCGCAGCCGCGGGGAGGAAGCATTTGATTTCCGTGCCGTGCCCTGCTTCGCTGCGGACAGTCATGAAGCCGCCGTGTTTTTTGACGATGTCCAGCGAGGTGGACAGACCCAGGCCCGTGCCTTTGCCGGGCGGCTTGGTGGTGAAGAACGGCTCGAAAACTTTGTCCAGTTGTTCGGCGGGAATGCCGGCACCGGTGTCGGTCACGGTAAAACAAACGTAGTCGCCGGGCTTCAGACCCGGACGCGCAACCACGTCTGCGGGGCCGAGCGGGATGGTCTGGGCGGCCAGGGTAAGCACCCCGCCTTCGGGCATGGCATCGCGGCTGTTGACGCACAGGTTCATGAGGACCTGATGCAACTGGGTGGGCACGCCGGAAACGGCGAGGACATTTTCGTCCGCCTGCACCCGGCACTGGATGGATTTGGGAAAGGTGTTGGCGATGATTTTACCGACCTCCCGGGCGAGTTGATCCGGCCGGAGAATGGTTTGGTTCATCTCCCCGCCGCGGGCAAAGATGAGGACCTGCTTGAGCATCTCGGCGCCCCGCCGGACGCTGTCTTCCATGGTGTTGAGGATGGGCTCGCATTCGGGGGAGGGCTTTTGTTCGCGCAGGAGTTGGACGCCAATCAGGAGGGGGACCAGGATGTTGTTCAAGTCATGAGCGATGCCGCCGATGAGCACCCCGAGGCTTTCGAGACGCTGGGCGCGGAGAAATTTTTCCTCCAGGCACTTGCGCTCGGTGATGTCGGTGTTGACGATGAGCAGTGATTGAGGGCGGCCCTTGCCGTCGCGAATCAGCGTGCGGCGGGCCTGGACGACCACTGGGCGGCCGTCCTTGGCAAAATGGCGAAGTTCAGCCATCCATTCGCCACGTTCGTTCAAGGTTTCGACCGTCTCCCGCGCCCGGGGCGGCGGATTTCCCCGAAAAAGCACCTGGGAAAGACTTTTGCCTATCACCTCTTCGGCGCGCCAACCATAAATCCGCTCCGCCCCCCGGCTCCAAAAGAGGACGCGCGGGTCCTCCGAATCCGCTTCACAAAGAATGATGGCGTCGTGCGTCTGGTGCAACAGCTCGGCTTGTTCGCGGATTCTCTCCTCGGCCCGCCGCAGGCGCGCCCGTTCGGCGGCGGCCGCCAGGGCACGACGGACGGCGGCGACCAGACGCTGGGGGCGTTGTTTGAGGATGTAATCCACCGCGCCCTGTTGGAGCGAGTCCACGGCCACTTCTTCGCCGATGGTGCCGGAAAAGAAGAGAAAGGGCGTGTCCGGCTGCAGTTCGCGCGCGCGCGCCAGCGCCGCCAGGCCGTCGTAGGCGGGCAGAGTGTAGTCCGAAAGGATGAGGTCGTAGCCGGTGCGCCTGAGGGCGTCGGTGAATTCGGCCTCGGTGCGGACGGTGGCAAAATCGCAGAGCAGACCGTCGGCCCGCAGCAGTTCGGCCACGAGCGTCGGGTCGTGGGAATCGTCCTCCAGATGCAGGATCCGCACGGGAGGATGGGGAGAGGCCGCGTCCATGAATTCAGCGGTTGCGCTTGGTGGAGCCGGGCGGCGGTTCGTTGATGATGGCCCAGAAGAAGCCGATTTCCTTGACCGACTTGACGAATTGCTGGAAGTCCACCGGCTTGACGACGTAGGCGTTGACGCCCAGTTCATAGCTGCGCACCAAATCCTGCTCCTCGCGCGAGGA
>JAGWMQ010000190.1 GCA_028873125.1 Verrucomicrobiota bacterium
GCACCACCTTGGGATGCGCATCCATGCCCAGGATGAAAAAGCGCCCGGCTTGATCCCACCGGTCCAGTTGCGCGGTGTGCGTGAAATCGGTGTCACCCCGGATCGTCACCGCGCCGGCGACTTGACCCACCAGGTTCACCGCCCGGTCAGTGGAGCGTCCATTTTCGGCGTATGGCGTCTCGCTCACGCGTGAATCCCGCGCGTCTGGCTTTCGAGATTTGAGCCTGTCTTTCATCCGCCCGAACTTCATCACTCTATCCCCATTTTCCGCCTCTTCGCGTTCTGACGTGGTTGAGTTCCCTTCTCGAACAAAACTTGCCCCGCCCGCGCCAGGCCGCTTAACCTGACATCATGCGGTTGCTTGACCGATACTTGCTGCGCGAACTGCTCGCGCCGCTGGCCTACTGCCTCGGCGGCTTCCTGATTTTTTGGATTTCTTATGATGCCTTCAAGAATCTTCCGGATTTCCAGGACGCCAAGCTGCACGCCTTGGACATCGCCGAGTATTATGTCGCGGTGACGCCGGGATTTCTGGTCACGGTGCTGCCCGTGGGACTGCTGCTGGCGCTGCTTTACACGCTTACCAGCCACGCGCGCCATAACGAGATCACCGCCATGCGCGCCGCGGGCCTGAGTCTGTGGCGGATTGGGCTGCCGTATTTCCTCGTCGGCTTCGCCGCCAGCCTGGCGCTGTTCGCCCTCAACGAATCGTGCGCGCCGCGCGGCGACGCCTGGGCGGACCGGATCAAGAACCGTTACGTCCAAAAAACCGGCGACGCCGCGACGCAAAACGACTTCCGCAAGGCCGCCTTTGCCAATCCCCGCGAACATCGCCGCTGGTTCATCGGCGATTTCCGCGCCAACACCGCCCAGATGTTCGATCCCAAGGTGAGTTGGATCTTGCCGGACGGCTCGCTCCGGCTGCTGTCCGCGGACCGGGCGTGGCACAGCAACGGCGTCTGGACTTTCTCCGGGAACGTGCGGGAATACCAGCAGGCCACGAGCGCCGCAGACCCGGTGCCGATGCTCGTCACCAACGTGCTGGCCCTGCCCAAATTGGATGAGACGCCCGCGGAAATCCGGGATGAACTCCGGCGGGAAATGAAGATTAACCAGTATCTGAACCTGACCGCCAAGGCCGACTTTTCGTTGACGGACATTTTGCGCTATCTCCGGTTTCATCCCGCCCTGTCGCGTGCGGATTCCAGCCGGCTCCTCACGGACTTGCAGGGGCGCCTGGCCGCGCCTTGGACATGCCTGGTCGTGGTGCTGATCGCCATTCCCTTCGGGGCGGCGCCGGGGCGGCGGAATTTGTTCGTGGGCGTGGCGGGCAGCATTTTCATCTGCTTTGGCTATTTTGTGATTCAACAAGTCAGCCTGGCCTTCGGCTCCGGCGGGCATTGGCCGCCGTGGCTGGCGGCGTGGCTGCCCAATCTGGCCTTTGGCGCCGGAGGCCTGATTTTGACCGCGCGGGTGCGGTGAATCGTTTGCGATGAGCGAAGAATTGTCCAGGTTGGCGGCACGCTGCGAGCGGCTGCAATTGCTGCATCAGGTCAGCAGCGTCATCCATTCCACGCTCGAACCGCAGGAGGCGCTGCAATTGATCCTGGGCGAAGCGGTCCGCATCACGCGCGCCGCGAGCGGGTCGGTCGCGCTGGTCAATCCCACCTCCGGCTTCCTGGAAATCCACGCCTCGACAAATCTGCCGGCGGCGGCGGCCCGATTGAAACTGCGCGTGGGAGAAGGCCTCACCGGCTGGGTCGCGCGCCACGGCAGACCGGCCCGCGTGGGCGACGTGACGCAGGACGTGCGTTACGTGGCCGCGCGGCCTGGCGTGCGCTCCGAGCTGGCCGTGCCCCTGGAAGTCAACGGCGAGGTCCGCGGCGTGCTCAACGTGGATTCGGACCGCGCCGACGCCTTCAGCGCCGACGACCAGGAATTGCTCCAGGAACTGGCGGTACAGGCGGCCAAGGTGATCCACAACACCTGGCTCTATGAGCAATTGCGGTTGAAGGCGCGGCTTTTTGAATCGCTGGCCGCCGTCAGCCGGGCCATCAACTCCACATTGAACCTCGACGAGGCCCTGCGCGCCATCACGCGTGAGGCTTGCCTGCTCATGCGGGCGCGGATGTGTTCGCTGATGATGCTGGACGAGACCGGCCAGTGGCTTGATTTGCGCGCCAGCCACGGCGCGAGCGCCGCCTACGTCAAGAAGCCGCGCTTGAGCGTCGAGGACAGCGTCCTGGGCGTCGTCGCGCGCCGCAAAAAGCCGCTCCAGGTGGAGAACGTCCAGACCTCCAGCCGTTATCAAAACATCGAAATGGCCCGGCAGGAAAGTTTGGTTTCTCTGTTGAGTGTCCCGCTGCTGTTCGCCGGACAGGCCATCGGCACGTTGAGCGTTTACACCGGACAGCCCTACCAGTTTTCCAACGAGGAAATCCGCATTCTCGGCGCGCTGGCGGAATTGTCGGCCATCGCCATCGAAAAAGCGCGGCTTTACGAACGTGTCGTGGATGTGGAGGAGCAGTTGCGCCAGAACGAAAAGCTGTCGGCCCTGGGGCTGCTGGCTGCCGAAGTCGCCCATGAAATCCGCAATCCACTGACGGTGATGAAACTGCTCTATCACTCGCTGGATTTGAAATTTCCCGCCGGCGACCCTCGCGCCAAGGACGCCCGGCTCATTGAGGCCAAGATGGAGCATTTGAACAAAATTGTGGAGCAAATCCTGGCCTTCGCGCGCACGACCGAGCCGCGTTTGGCGCCGGTGAATTTGAATGAATTGATCGATGAACTGGGCCTGCTGGTGCGGCACAAGCTGGCCAATCAAAACATCCAACTGGTCCGCGACTTGCAGCAGGATCTGCCGGCCGTTCCGGCCGACGCGCCGCAACTGGAACAGGCTTTTTTGAATCTGATTCTCAACGCCGCCGAGGCGATGCCCGAGGGAGGTTCGCTTACCGTCAAAACCCGCACCGGCCGCGTGACGCGCGCGAGTGGACCGCCCACGCACGTCAGCGTGGAATTCAAGGACACCGGCGAGGGAATGAGCGAAGCATTGCGGCGGCGCGCCTTCACTGCCATGTTGAGCACGACGAAGGCCAAGGGGACGGGCCTGGGTTTGGCCATCGTGGGCCGCATCATCGAAACGCATCGTGGCGCCATCCGCATCAGAACCCGCCTCGGCCATGGCACAACCATTCGTCTGACGTTGCCCGTCAAATAAAAAGCGCGCCATCGAATCCGGTCGCGATGACTGCAACGCCGGGTCGTCTGCAACACTGGTTGAAATCGGCCCCACACACCCCTATTAAGCCCGAATCGTCACCTATTAAGCCCGAATCGTCAATAGGAAAATGAAGGGATGCACGGAATCTTTTGGAAACCGCGTAACGGACTCCAGAACGGGAACTCCGACTTAATTTCGGTTTGCAGCGCGGATGCGGAGCATCCGGCTAAACACCTATTGGGACT
>JAGWMQ010000071.1 GCA_028873125.1 Verrucomicrobiota bacterium
TTTTCCCTCATCATCACTTCGCCCCCATATAATTTGGGAAAGGAATACGAAACGCGCTCCTCGCTGCGGAGCTACCTGGCGCAACAAGAGCCGCTGATTCACGAGTTGAAGCGGACCCTCAAACACACCGGCAGTCTCTGCTGGGAGGTGGGCAACTACGTCGAAGACGGCGAGGTCTTTCCGCTGGACATCTTTTATTATGATCTCTTCAAAAATGAAGGATTGAAGCTTCGCAACCGGATCATCTGGCATTTTGAGCACGGCCTGCATTGCAGCCTGCGCTTTTCGGGGCGTTACGAAACATTGCTTTGGTTCACCAAGTCAGACGATTATGTTTTTCATCTTGACCCAGTGCGCGTGCCGGCAAAATATCCCGGCAAGCTCCATTTCAAAGGCGAGAAACGCGGTCAACCATCCGGCAACCCACTGGGAAAGAATCCGTCCGATGTCTGGGCAGTCGTCGCCCAGGATTGGGAGCGCGAAATGTGGGAAATCCCGAACGTGAAAGCCAATCACCCGGAGAAAACGGAGCATCCCTGTCAGTTCCCGGTCGAGTTGGTTGAGCGTTGCGTCCTTGCGTTCACCGGCGAAAATGATTGGGTGTATGATCCTTACTGCGGTGTGGGATCAACACTCATTGCTGCCGCCAAACGTGGGCGACGTGCCATTGGCTGTGATCGTGACCAAACTTATCTGACTCTTGCGCGGGAGCGCCTGCAAAAGCTGGCTGAGGGAACACTCAAGTTGCGTCCGCTGGGCAAGCCGGTTTATGCGCCGAGCGGGCGAGAAAAAGTTGCCCAAAGGCCAGCGGCGTGGGACCGGGAACAAGCTTTGCTATGAACATCGCTGGGGAATTTTCCTTCAACAAGGGGGCAGCTTATCTCGCCAAAAATCATCAAAATCTGCTGGATGAAATTTATGGCATCATCACCCGCGTGGATGCCGCGCCTTGCAAGACCAAGACCAGCAGGGAAAAGACCATGCCTGGTAAAATGCTTTACAGTCCTTTTGCTTTAAATCGCGCATTCAAGGCTGAATTCAAAGCACTGGGCTGGAACAATTGCAAAGTGGCTTGCGCCTACCCAATTAAATTCTACAAGCCCGGCTACAACGCCGAGCCGCTTGCCAAAGGCGCGTTTCGCGAAATGGATTTTGTGAAGGAAAAACTTGGCATTGAGGTCCAGTTCGGCAAATACGCCTTCATGGTTTACAACGTCTGCGCCAAGATGACGATTTTCCACAAACTCGGCCATATTGACGCTGGCATCGAAATCGTGCCCATCAAGCGGTTCGCCGATCAAATGTCCACCGGCGTTTCCTATTTTGAGCAGTTCGTGTGGGATTTGCAACATCGCGGCGTTTCAGACATTGACATTCCGGTTCTGATTATCGGAATTGACCCATAACTCTGGAAGATGAATCCCTCGCTTCCCGCCTGGCTCCGTGACGAGGCGTCGCGCCGCCGCGAATTCCCCGTCGCGCGCGACAAGATTTTCCTCGCCCACGCCGGCGTCTGCCCCCTGCCGCGCCGCGTGGCCGAGGCCATTGCCGGGTGCGCGCAACGCGGCGCGACCGACGACCAGGAAACGTTGGCGCTCCCGCGGAGCCTGTCCGACGCGCGCCGGCTCGCCGCCCGGTTGCTGAACTGTCAGCCGGACGAAATCGCGCTGGTCGGACCCACCTCGCTGGCCTTGAGCTTCGTCGCCGCCGGACTGGAATTTCAACCGGGCGACAACGTCCTGGTTTATCAGGACGATTATCCCTCGAACGTCTATCCGTGGATGGCGCTGGCCGCGCGCGGCGTGGAAGTGCGCCGCCTCCGCGCCCCCGGCCTGGGCGTGATCCGCCCCGACGACGTGCTGGGGCGGGTGGACGGGCGCACGCGGCTGGTGGCGCTGGCCTCCTGCCATTTCATCAGCGGCTGGCGGCTGGATTTCGCAACCATTGGAAAAGGCCTTCGTGAGCGCGGCATTTTATTCTGCCTGGACGCCATTCAAACGCTCGGCGCGTTTCCGACGACGGTGGAGCACGTGGACTTTCTGGCCGCCGACGCGCACAAATGGCTGCTGGGGCCGTGCGGCGCGGGCCTTTTTTACGTGCGGCGCGAGGTCCAGGAAAAATTGAATCCGCCGATCTACGGCTGGCACAACGTGCGCTGCCCGGATTTCGTGGCCCAGGACCAAATCGTCTTCAGCGGCGGGGCGAAAAAATTCGAGGCGGGCACGCAGAACCTCGTGGGCCTGGCCGGCCTGGTTGCCGCGCTGGAACTGGCGCAGGACGTCGGCGTCGAAAACATCGCCGGCGAACTGCGGCGTCAGCGCGCGTGGCTGGCGCCGGCCTTGCAGACCAGGGATTTTACGGTTTTGAACGCCGACGCCGCCCCGGAAAACACCGGCGGCATCCTTTCGTTTTTCAAATCCGGCGCAAACGCCGCGGCGCTGCAGAAAAAGCTCCAGGACGCGGGCGTGGTGGCGTCCTTGCGCGCGGATCGCGCGGGACAAAAGTATATCCGCCTTTCGCCGCATTATTACAACACGGACGCGGAACTGCGCCGCGCGCTGGACGCGTTGGAGGCGTGAAGAAGGCCTCCTGGCTTCCTGGTCGCCGGGGATTAATCTGGACAGTTGCGCCACGATCCGGTTCACTTCCCGCCATTTGCCAGTCATGCCGGTCCTTATGCGCGCCAACAATAACAACAAAGCCCGCCGGTCCCGCCAACCCGTCTCCGTCGTCACCGGCGCCGCCGGCTTCCTGGGTTCGCACCTGACCGACCTGCTGCTGGCGCGCGGCCACCGGGTCATCGGCATTGACAACTTCATCACCGGCAATGTCCAGAACATCGCGCATCTGGGCGGCAACCCGGCGTTCAAGTTCATCCAGCAGGACGTGACGGAGTTTCTGTTTTTGAACGAACCGGTGGATTTTGTCTGGCACTTCGCCTCGCCGGCCAGCCCCTTCGACTATTTGAATTTTCCGATTCAAACGCTCAAGGTCGGGTCGCTGGGCACGCACAAGGCCCTGGGCCTGGCCAAGGAGAAGAAGGCGCGCTTCCTGCTGGCCTCGACTTCCGAAATTTACGGCGACCCGCTGGCGCATCCGCAACCCGAGGAATACTGGGGCAACGTCAACCCCATCGGCCCGCGCGGCTGCTACGACGAGGCCAAGCGCTTTGCCGAGGCGCTGACCATGGCCTACCACCGCGAACACAAGGTCGCCACCCGCATCGTGCGCATCTTCAACACCTACGGCCCGCGGATGCGGCTCAACGACGGGCGCGTGGTGCCCGCCTTTGTCAGCCAGGCCTTGAAGAACAAACCCGTTACCGTCTTCGGCGAAGGCAAACAGACCCGCAGCTTTTGTTACGTCTCGGATCTGATCGAAGGCATCTACCGGCTGATGATGAGCCGCTACGATCTGCCGATGAACATCGGCAATCCGGCGGAAATGACGGTGCGGCAGTTCGCCGAGGAAATCATCCACGCCACCAAATCCAGGAGCAGAATCGTGTTCAAACCGCTGCCCCAGGACGACCCGAAACAGCGCCGGCCCGACATCACCAAGGCCAGAACGATCCTGAAATGGGAGCCGAAGGTGCCGCTGGCCCGGGGTCTTACCGACACCATCGCCTATTTCCGAACGAAGGTCTGAACGATTTGCGATTTACGATATGCGTGCGATTTGCGCGCCGACTCTGGAATCGCAAATCGCATATCGTAAATCGTAAATTCTGCCGATGCTTTTCCGCGCCCGACACTTTGAATTCCGCTTTCCGCGCCCGGCGCTGGTCATGGGCGTCGTCAATGTCACCCCGGATTCCTTTTCCGACGGCGGAAAGTTCCTCGACGCGAAGGCGGCGGTCGCCCACGCGCTGGAACTGGCGGCGCAGGGGGCGGACCTCCTGGACATCGGCGGCGAATCCACGCGTCCGGGCGCACGGCCGGTGTCCGCGCGCGAGGAATTGCGCCGGGTGATGCCCGTCCTCGAAGCCCTTGCCGGCCGCGTCGGGGTGCCGCTTTCGATTGACACGAGGAAACCGGCGGTCGCCCGCGCCGCCCTGCAGGCCGGCGCCAGCATCGTCAACGACGTCGCCGCGGCGGGACGCCGGGGCGACGCGGACGCGATGTGGAGACTTGTGGCCGAATCGGGGGCGGGTTACGTTGTCATGCATGCGCAGGGGACGCCGCGCACGATGCAGAAAAGGCCGGCCTATGCGGACGTCGTCCGTGAGGTCGGGAAATTTTTCCAGGAGCGGCTGAAAAGATTGAACGCCTGCGGCGTGGCGGCTGACCAAGTGGTGCTGGACGCGGGGCTGGGTTTTGGCAAGACCCTCGGGCACAATTTGCAGTTGCTGGCCGGCCTGGGGCGCTTTACAAGGTGGAAGCGGCCGTTGCTCATGGGCGTCTCGCGCAAATCGTTCATCGGGAATCTGCTCGGGGCGCAGGTGGAGGAACGGCTGCCGGCGTCGCTGGCCTGCGCGGTCCTGGCCGTGGCGTCGGGGGCACACCTTCTGCGCGTGCATGACGTGCGGGAAACAGTCCAGGCCGTGCGCATGGCCGAGGCGGTCCTGGCGCAAAAGAAAAGCAGCGGCGTGTGAAGCGCGCCCTGTAAAAAACAAATGTGGAAACACTTCTGGACATACTTCCAGAGCGGCTTGCCGCATGCGCTGGAAATCTTGATCCTCGCGGTGCTGATTTACTACGCCACGCGCCTGTTGCGCGGCACGCGGGGCTGGCCGGTGATCATCGGCTTTGTGATTGCCCTGGTGGCCCTCTTCGCGGTGACCAAGGCGCTGAATTTGCAGGTGCTCAACTGGCTGCTCACGGCAGCCTCGACGATTCTCGCGTTCGCGGTGTTGATCATCTTCCAGCCGGAACTGCGCCGCATCCTGGCCGAGTTGGGCAACCTGCCGCTGTTCGCCAGCACGCACGAGCAGCGCGAGAACATCGAGGTCATCATCCAGGCTTGCGAACGCCTGGCGGAGGCGAAGATCGGCGCGCTCATCGCCATCGAACAATCCATTCAGCTTCGGGAAGCCGTCGAGTCGGGCGTCCGCGTGGATTGCGAGGCCACGCCGGAAATGCTGGAAACCATCTTCTTCCCCAACAACGCCATCCACGACGGAGGCGTGATCCTCAAGGGCGACCGGATCGCCTTTGCCGCGTGTATTTTTCCGCTCACGCAGCGTCGCAATTTGAACAAGTCCCTCGGCACGCGGCATCGCGCGGCCATCGGCTTGAGCGAGGAAACCGATGCGATCGTGGTCGTCGTGTCCGAGGAGACGGGCCAGGTTTCCCACGCTTACAAAGGGCAGTTGGTGCGGGGGGTAACGCCCCAGGAGTTGCGCTCGTTCCTGACTTCGGTGCTGCTGCGTCCGGCCAAGCCGCACAGCGCCTTCGAATGGCTGCGCTCCTGGCTGGGCGAATTCCACCGGCCCGCCCGGCCCGTCATCACCAAGAGCGAAGCCCGTCCCGCGGCAAAACAATGAAGCGGCTGGAGGAGCAGGAAAGGAAAGGCGCGCCGGTTCATCCGGCCGTGGGCCTTTTGTTCCCCGAATTTTTGCAACCATGAGTGAATGGCTGACCAAGGATCTGGGCTGGAAGGCCTTTTCGGTGATTCTGGCCGTGGCCGTCTGGGTGACCGTTCATAACAACCAGGACAAATCGGCCGCCGCCCCGCGCCGGCAAATCACCTACGGCGACCTGCCGGTGATGGCCGTCTCGTTGCCGGCGGACAACCGGGCGCAGCTTGCCCCCGCGGTCGTGACGGTCACCGTCAGCGGCCCCAACGAGGTCATGGCCGGCTTGCAGGCCAGGCAAATCCGTCCGATCGTGAATCTCGGCGGCCTGGATTCGGGCAACAATTTGCAGCGGTCGGTGGAGGTGGCCGTGCCGCCGGGCGTGACCTTCATCAGCGCGGAACCGGCGGAAGTTTCCGTGACGGTCTCCCACCCGGCGGAAACCAACGAAGTGGAACAAAAAAAGCAGCCATGAGTGACCCCAAGAGAATTTTCGGCACCGACGGCGTCCGCGGCACAGCCAACATCGAGCCGGTCACCGCCGAAACCGCGCTGAAGCTGGGCCGCGCCGCCGCGCACGTCTTCAAAAACCTGAACCAGCCGGCGCGGGGACGCGGCAAACACAAGATCGTCATCGGCAAGGACACGCGCCTTTCGGGCTACCTGCTCGAAAACGCCATCTCCTCGGGCATCCTTTCGATGGGCGTGGACGTGCTCTTCATCGGCCCGCTGCCCACACCCGGCGTCGCTTACGTCACCCGCAGCCTCCGCGCCGACGCGGGCATCGTCATCACCGCCTCGCACAACCCTTACGCCGACAACGGCATCAAGTTCTTCCGCGCGGACGGTTACAAACTGGACGACAAAATCGAGGACGAGATTGAAAATCTGGTGTTCAACGGCGGAATCGAAAACATCCGTCCCACCGCCGACGAGATCGGCAAGGCGGTGCGCATTGACGACGCGCTGGGGCGCTACATTGAATTTGCCAAGGCCGGTTTCCCGAAAAACCTGACGCTCGAAAACCTCCGCATCGTGGTGGATTGCGCGCACGGCGCGGCTTACAAATCCACACCGTGCGTCCTCCGCGAACTGGGCGCCGAGGTCATCGTGTATGGAAACCACCCCGACGGCATGAACATCAACCGGGGCTGCGGCTCGATGCATCCGGATCACCTCTGCGCCAAGGTGGTCGAGCACCGGGCGCACCTGGGCATCGCCCACGACGGCGACGCCGACCGCGTGCTGTTGTGTGACGAAGCGGGCCGGTTGATTGACGGCGACGACATCATGGCCATCGTCGCGCTGGACATGCTCGGGCAAAAAACGCTGGCGGAAAACACGCTGGTGGCGACGGTGATGAGCAACGCCGGCCTGGAGGCCGCCCTCCGGTCCGCCGGCGGACGGATCGTCCGCACCGCCGTGGGAGACAAGCACGTGATTGATGAGATGCTCAAGAACGGCTTCAACCTCGGCGGCGAGCAGAGCGGCCATCTGATCTTCCGCGATTTCGGCACCACCGGCGACGGCCTGGTCGCCGCATTGCAGGTGCTGCGGATTTTGCGCACGAAGGAGACGCCGCTTTCCCAACTGGTCAAATGCTGGACGCGCTTTCCGCAGCGGGTCGAGAACGTCCGCGTGCGCGAGAAAATTCCGTTTGAAAAACTGGATGGTGTTTTGGAACTGGTTTCATCCGCGGAGGCGGAATTGAAACCCGCCGGCGGGAGGGTTCTGCTGCGTTATTCGGGCACCGAGCCGAAAGCGCGCCTGCTGCTCGAAGGCCGGGAGGCAAAAACGCTGGACCAGTGGTCGGCGAAAATCTGCGGGGCGATTCAGAAGCAAATCGGCGCCTGACCAGTTCGATCCGCTTGCCGCCCTCCTCCTTTTTTGTCAGGCTGTTCGCGTGCAAAAGTTCCTGCTCTGGGTGGCCGCGGCCACTTTGGGATGGCGCGCGGGCGGCGCGGACCTCCAGATTGATTTCGGCGCCGCCTCCACCGGCCAGGCGCCCGCCGGTTTCCGCAACGTGGTGATCGGCGGCGGCCAGCCGGGCGATTGGAAAATCGTGACTGCGGAGGTGCCGTCGGCCTTTGCGCCCCTGCCATCCCAGCCGCCGCGTCCGGACCGGCAACCGGTGCTGGCGCAACTCGGCAGGGATCCGTCCCCCAACCGCGTCCCGCTGCTGATTTACGACAAGGAGTCGTTCAGGGATTTCCGGCTGACGACGCGGTTTCAAATCACCGGCGGCGCGCTGGAACTGACGGCGGGCGTCGTGTTTCATTTTGAGAACGAATCGAATTTTTATGTCGTCTCCGCCGATGCGCTGGAGAACACGTTCCACTGTCTCAAGGTCGAGAACGGCGTGTGGAAACCGCCTTTGGGGCCGGCCCTGAAGGTCGGCAAGGGTGTCTGGCACGACCTGACGGTGCAATGCGACGGCAATCGCATCCTTTGCTCACTCGACGGCAACGACGCCATCAAGCTGGTGGACAGCACCTACGACGGCAATCCGGGCCGGATCGGCTTTGAGACAAAGGGGGACACGACGGCGTATTTCGGCGACACGGCGATCACTTACACGCCGCTGGTGCCGATGGCACAGACGCTGGTGCAAGGCATCCTGGAAAAATACCCGCGCATTCTCGGCCTGCGCATCTACACGTTCGACGCCCAAAAGGAACCGCGCGTCATCGCCAGCAAGGAGGCGACGGAAATCGGCCTGCGCGGCACCGACGCCGAAATGGGCGCACTGACCAACGGCGCGGTCTATTTCGGCCGCGACATCGGCGCCGTCGAGGTCACCATGCCGCTGCGCGACCGCAACGGCGATCCGATGGCCGCGGTGCGCGTGAAGCTGAAATCGTTCCCCGGCGAGACGGAGGACACGGCGACGGACCGCGCGCGGGTCATTGTCCAAAAAATGCAGGCGCAAGTCACTTCACGTGACCAGTTGATCCAGTAGCGGGCCGGGGTTCCGCGGGGCCGGCCGGCGGCGGAGACGGTTGGATGGCCTGCAATGCGGCGGGGTTGGTCCGGCGCACGCCGCCGATGACCACGATGTCGCCGTGGCCGTCCATGCCCAGCCGCGGGCGGGTGCGAACGTAATCGTAAAGGTCGTGTTCCAAAATGTCGCCGTCGGGATTGATGACGACATAGGTGAACACCGAGGCGCCGCTCTGGCAGAGGACGTGCAGGTTGCTCAAGCGGTCCAGTTGCTCCTCGGGCTGGCCAAACGAAACCATGTTGCAGATCGGGAAGACCTTGAAAACGCGCTCGCCCGAGGCGTCACTCACGCACGCATACAACCGCAGTTGCCGGCGCAGATAGTTGGCCTCCTCCAGCATGTATTGGCGGACCTCCGGCGGGCGGTTGCTCACGCCTGCGGGGACCGGCAGTCCGAAAACCTGGGACCACAGTTTCGCGCCGTGGATCAGGTCAAAGCCTTGGCCGGGGCTGACGACTTCCGTGTTCCATTGTTTGATGCGCACCGTGGCCGTCACGGTGTCATGGCCCGGTTGAGTCAAAGCGAAATAAGGCGTCAGGTTCACCACCTTGGTCGCGACCTCCGACGATCCCAGATCAAACGCGCCCAGCACCGGCGGGTCGGCGTTTTTGACGACCACGAAGCCGTCGGACGATTCCACGTCAAAAGTCAGCCAGTTGGTCTCCGCACCCAGATGCAGCGTCTGGCCGGAGCGGTTGGTGATATGCACCTGCGCCGGCAGCGTCTCGCCGGGCAGAAATTCATTTTGCGCCAGCGTGATGTCCACGCTGACCTGCGCCCAGGCGCTGAAACAGGACAGCCAGAGCCCGCAGAAAATCAATCGCCCCAATTTCATTTGAACGATCCATACTCTAAACCGAAGCGCATCCATGGCAATCCTGAATTCAGGACGCGCCCATCTGACCGGGCACAAGCGAGGTTTCAGTGGACGCGCGTGGCGGTTCGTTCCTTGTCAAGGCCGCCGCACCATGGTAATTTGTGGCGGCTTTGGGAGGGCGGAGGATCGCCCCGCCCTTTCTAAAATTGAAACCGGTCGCGACTTTCAAGGGCTTCCGTCCGGTTCCAGCGGAGTTCAACCGGCAGTTTTAGAAAGGGCGGGGAGGAAAGTCCGAACACCAGAGGGCGCGATGCCGCGTAACCCCGCCCTTTTTAAAGCCTTGGGCATCTCCGTCGGCGGAACCTATGCAGTTCCGAGGGAGGATGTTTGGCCCAGGGTTTTAGAAAGGGCGGGGATACACGCGGGCGGCGACGTCGTGAGGCGTCCCGACGGACAGTGCCACAGAAAACAGACAGCCCGGCCCTTCTTGAAGTTGTTGAACGAAAAGTCGCCGGTCGGAGAAATGCCCGGCACAGTCTTGACGATTCGACAGTTTCAAGAAGGGCTGGGTGATGGTGAAAAGGTGCGGTAAGAGCGCACCGCGCGAAGCGCGAGCGACGCGGCACGGAAAACCCCATCGGGTGCAAGGCCAAATAGGGAATCCCGGAGCGGCCCGCTCCTGTCCCGCGAAAGCGGGCGGATTCCGGGTATCGGCTGCTGAGACAAATGATTCTCTCCCCGGCCCTTCTTTAAGTTGCCGGACGCTGAAAGTCCGCGAGCGCAGGCCAGGCTCGAGGATTCCAACGGCTTGGCGATTTCAAGAAGGGCTGGGCAGACAGAATTCGGCTTACAGCCCTCCCAAGGCCATTTCGGCTTGCGACTGACCGGCCGCGGATCCCGGCGTCGCCAACGCGGATTGTCCACGGCGCGAACCGCCGGTCAAGAGCCGCCGGGCGTGGTTTCCCGCGCGCCCGGTTGACGGCTCCAACACGCGTTTCCTGCGCGTCTCGGCGCTTTTCAGACCGTCACCGGTGCGGCGCTCGCCGGCCAGCCGAACATCCCGCCGCGTTTGATGGTTTCGGCGACCGGCGCGGGAACCAACGATGCAAAATCCTCGTCCCCCGCCTTGATTCTGGCCAGCACGTCGGCGGAATCAATGGCCAGAAAATCGGGATGGTAGCCGCGAATGCCCTCGATGAAGCGGTTCTCAACCAGATGCGCGTAGAGGTGGCGCAGGTGGGGGGCGACTTGAAGGTTTTCGAGGGTGAAGAGCTTTCCAGTTTTGCGGTCCAGCCAGGGATAGACGTAAAGTTTCGCGCCGTTCTTGAACAACTGGCCCAGTGATTCCATCAGGCCGCCCTCCAGGTCGGCGTAAAATTTCTCGTCCAGCACGTCTCGCAACCGCTCCAGCCCCAGCGGCAGCCCGATCATTTTTTGCGTGTGCCGCGAAAGATGCGTGACCAGGCGATGGTACCGGAAAAAATTGGAGACCACCACGGCCCGGCCCACCGCGCGCAGCGTGTCCACGCGGTCAAGAAAATCGCGGTGGTCAATGGCGTCGCCCACCTGCAGGCGGCGCAGCGTCATCTCCATGATCACCACCGGCGCCTCGCTCTTCAAACCTTCCTCGCGGACGAATTGTTCCCGGGCGCGCTCCAGCATGTCGAACATCGGATTGGTGAGCGGGCGGAAACTGCCGCGCTCGACCAGCACCGGCTTTTTGTAAAGGACCTCGCCGGGGATGACCGTTTCGCCCTCGGCGGTGAACATGGCGCAATCGGTCAGTTTCTGTTCCACCAGTTGCAGCGCCATGAGCCGGTTGTCGAGATCGGCGAATCGCGGCCCGGCAAATTTGATCAGGTCCACCTCGATGCGCTGGCGCTGGAGGTTGTCCAGGAGCGAGGCGATCAACCGCTCCGGCGCGTCGTGAAGGAAAAATGCGCCGTAAATCAAACTCACCCCGACGATGCCCAGGGCCTCCTGCTGGCGGGCGTTTTCGGGATCGAGCATCCGCACGTGAATGATGATTTCCGAGGGCGCTTCGCGCGGCCGGGTTTGAAATTTCACGCCCAGCCAGCCGTGTCCCTCGTCGCGGTGCGTGTAGCTGCGCGTGGTCACGGTGTCCGCAAAGACGAAGAAGGAGGATTTTTCGCCGCGCGCCTGGTCGAGCCGCTGCAGGAGCAGATTGAATTCGTAATCCAGCATCGCCTGCAGCCGCTGACGGCTCACATAGCGGTCGCTCGGCCCGTAAATCGCGTCGCTGACGGCCATGTCGTAGGCGGAAATGCTTTTGGCGACCGTGCCCGCCGCGCCGCCGACGTGGAAAAACCAGCGCGCCACCTCCTGGCCGGCTCCGATTTCGGCGAAGGTTCCGTATTTTCCGGCGTCGAGATTGATGCGCAACGCCTTGTGGCCGCTGCCCAGAGGTTCGCCGCTGGCGATTTCCTTCGCGTCCGTCATGGTTCAAAACTCGAGCCACTCTAGAACGCGGCGATTAGGCGCTCAACTCAAATTCAGAAGGATTTCAAATTTTCTGTCGCAACGTTTCGGCGATCCGGTGGAAGGCGCGGCCGGCCGGATGGTTCGGCGCGGAAACGACCACCGGCGTCCCGCCGTCGCCGGCCTCGCGGATTTCCATGAAGATCGGCACTTCGCCGAGGAAGGGCACATTCTGGCGCGCCGCCTCCCGCCGGCCGCCGCCGTGGCCGAAAATGTCCAGCCGCTCGCCGCCGGGCGCGGTGAAGCCGCTCATGTTTTCCACGATCCCGAGGATGGGCACGTTCACCTTGTGGAACATCGCCAGGCCCTTGCGCGCCACGCCCACCGACGCCTCCTGCGGCGTGGTCACGATGACGCCGCCGTCCAGCGGCGCGGCCTGGCAGAGCGACAATTGCGCGTCCCCGGTGCCAGGCGGCAGGTCAACCAGGAGAAAATCCAGGTCGCCCCATTCCACCGCGAAGAGAAATTGCTGGATCGTCTTGGTGATCATCGGGCCGCGCCAGATCACCGGCTGGTCGTCCGTGAGCAGGAGCCCGAAGCTCATCACCTTCACGCCGTGCGCCACGGGCGGGACGAGCCGTTCCCGGGCGCTGATGGTCGGCTTTTCGTGGACGCCCATCATCAAGGGAATGCTCGGCCCGTAAATGTCGCAGTCGAGCAATCCGACGCGCGCGTTCAGGTGCGCCAGCGCGCAGGCCAGGTTGGCCGCGCACGTGGATTTGCCCACCCCGCCCTTGCCGCTGGCGATGGCGATGATTTTTTTGATTCCCGGCACGCGGGCCTGGTGGGCCCACGGATTGGGCGGCGCGGGTTTTGCGGAGGCCGGCTGGCGGACTTCGACCTCCACGCGGTCGGCCCCGGGCAACGATTTCAAAATCCGTTCGACTTCGGTCTGGATTTGCTGCGCGGCGCCCGGATTCGACGAGGCCAACTGCATGGAGACGGTGACGGTTCCGTCCGCAACGGAAACCTTTGTGACGAGGCCAAAGGAAACGATGTCGCGGGTGTAGCCGGGATATTTGACGGCCTTCAGCGCTTCCCAAACTGTCTCTTGCGTAAGCATAAAAGACAATCAATTTCAATGATGCCGTGGTGTTCCTCAAGCCAAAACCGGCTCCAAAACCGGCTCCGAGCGCGGTTGCCTTCCCGCCCGCCGCTGGTTTAACGTCCTCTCATGCCCCGCGGCATCCGCGTCGCCATGCCGCCGCCCAAACCGCTCATGGTTTTCGACGGCGACTGCAACTTCTGCTCGCTCTGGATTCGCCGCTGGCGGCAGACGACCGGCGACGCCGTGGATTACCGGCCCGCGCAGGACCCGGGCATCGCCGCCCAATTTCCCGAAATTCCCCCCGAACGCTTCGACACCGCCGTCCAACTTATCGAATCTGACGGCGCGGTGTATTCCGGCGCGGAGGCCGTCTTCCGCGCGCTGGCGAAAAATCCGAAAGGCCAAGGACTGCTCCGCTTTTACGAACAATCGCCGGTCTTCGCCAAAATCACGGAAGGCGCCTACGAGTTGGTCGCCGGGCATCGCACCGGATTTTCGCGCCTCACGCGCTGGTGCTGGGGCCGGCGCGTCGAGCGACCGGATTATGCGCTGACGCGCTGGATTTTCCTGCGCGCCCTCGGCGTGATTTACCTGCTCGCATTCGTCTCGCTCTGGACGCAAATCAGCGGGCTGATCGGCCATGACGGCATTTTGCCGGCGGACCAATTCCTGTCCGAGGCCGGGCGGCAACTCGACGCCCGCGGTCTTGGCCCGGCGCGCTTTTATTTTCTGCCGACGCTGTCCTGGCTGGATTCTTCCGACGCCTTTCTCCACGTTCAATGCGCCGCCGGAACGGTGTTGGCGGGAGTCTTGATTCTCGGCATCGCGCCCGCGCCCGTGCTCGGCTTGCTTTGGCTGCTTTATCTCTCGCTCGTCACCGTCGGTCGCGATTTTCTGGGTTTTCAATGGGACAATCTCCTGCTCGAAGCCGGCTTCCTGGCGATTTTCTTCGCGCCGCTTCAATTCCTGCCGCGCCCGTCGCGCGCAGCGCCGCCGTCCCGGCTGGTGCTCTGGCTGCTGCGGCTGTTGCTCTTCAAGCTCATGTTCTCCTCAGGCTGCGTCAAGCTCCTGAGCGGCGATCCGAACTGGCGCAACCTCGGCGCGCTCACCTTCCATTACCAAACCCAGCCGCTGCCGACGTGGATCGGCTGGTATGCGGAACAATTGCCGCTCTGGTTTCAAAAACTTTCCTGCGCGGCCATGTTCGCCATCGAGCTGGGCGTCCCGTGGCTGATGTTTGCGCCGCGGCGGATCCGCTTCCTCGGCGCGGCGGCCATCGCGTTTTTACAGACGCTGATTTTGCTCACCGGCAACTACACCTTTTTCAACTGGCTGACGCTGGCGCTTTGCCTGCTGCTGCTCGACGATTTTGCGCTCCAAAAAATTCTGCCGGCAAAGCTCCGGGAATTGTTTTCCTCCAGCCTTCAGCCTTCGGCCTTCGGCCTTTCCCCCCGCTGGCCCCGCGCCGTAACCCTTCCGCTCGCGGTGATCATGATCTCCGTTTCCCTTTTTCAGATCATCGCCCTGTTCGGCGCGCCGAGCGGCCTGCTCCTTCCGGTGGCGTCCGTGGACGGGTGGCTCGCGCCGTTTCGCACGATCAACAGCTACGGCTTGTTCGCCGTGATGACCACCGAGCGGCGCGAAATCATCGTCGAGGGCAGCGACGAGGGAACCCGCTGGCGGCCTTACGAATTCAAATACAAGCCCGGCGACGTGGACCGGCGTCCGGGCTTCGTGGCGCCGTTCCAGCCGCGACTGGATTGGCAGATGTGGTTCGCCGCGCTGGGCGATTACCGGCAGAACCCGTGGTTTGTGAATTTTTGCGTCCGCCTCTTGCAAGGCTCGCCCGACGTTCTGGCGTTGTTGGCAAGAAATCCGTTTCCGAATCATCCGCCGCGCTACATCCGCGCCGAGTTTTACGACTACCGTTTCACCAACTTCGCCGAACGTCGCGCGACCGGCGCGTGGTGGAAACGGAAATTCATCGGTGAATATCTGCCGCCCATTTCCCTCAGGGAATGAGCCCGCGCGCGGCCGGCTTGAGCCGCAGCGAGGCGGTCGAAAATGAAGACGCGTCAATGCCTGACGGGCGCAGGGCGGACGCCGCGCCTGTGGCCATTTTCAAATTCACTGTTTACCATGCCTATTGAATCCGCGAAAGTTCCTCCCCGCTCAACTCCCTGATTTCCTCCGCGAGCTTTTCCGCCTCCTGCTGCAACTCCGCGCTATCCTGTTCCAGCAATTTGGTCCGCTCTTCCGCGAGTTCGTCCAGCACGCCCGGCCGTTGCTCGGCAATGCCGCACAGCTCGTATTCCGCGCTCTCCTTCAACTGCTCCAGCGATTCGATGACGGCGATGATTTCCAGGTGCAACGATTCACGCAGCCGCCGCAACTCCGCCAGTTCCACCTCGCCCCGTGAAATAACACCCTCCACGCCGCCGCGTGCAGCGCCGCCTATTTCACGGGGCGAGTCGCTGAAATCCAGACCCGTCCAGCCCTGCCGCAGGATGTAACCCGCCGGGTCCTCCGCGATTTCGCGCAGCGTTTGGATGTCGCCCGCCTCCTTCGCGCGGTTGATGGCGGCGGTCAGCTTTTCGTAAGTCGCCAGCTTGTCCGGCTCGTGCGCGAAACGGTCGGGATGATACAACTTCACCAGCTTGCGCCACAACCGGTTCAATTCCGCCTCCTCGGCCGCCGTCAACGCCTGCTTCTCCGCCACCGCCGCCGCCGTTTCCTCGTAATCCTTGTCCGTCTGCGCCTTGGCCTTCGCGTTCTCCCTCTCCGCATCGGATGGGGAGAGGGCCAGGGTGAGGTGAACAAATTTTCCTCCTCCTCGCCCGGTGAAATAACCGGCTCGACCTGGCTCCGCGGCAACTGCGGGTTCTATTTCACGGGGCGAGCCGCCGCGCACCAGCGAACCAGTCGAATCCCTGATACGGCAAGTCGCCGCCTGAAGCATACGGAAGGAGTCGTGAATCGAAATAAAACCCGTCTTTACGTGCGCTCAATTTGAAGCTAATTTGACGGTGCAAACTTGAAGCGAATCTTCCAACTGCGGTTCACCGGCGGCGGCGTCCAACCAGACGTGGTGCCCGCCCGCGAACTGGCCGAACTCATCATCGCCACGGAAGACGCCATTTCCAGTATCGCGCTGCAACGCAATCCCGGTCTCAATCCCGACGAAATCGTTGTCGGACTGGTTCAAGTTGAAAGCAAAAGCCTCGGCCTTTCATTCGCCTCGTCTTCACCCGACGTAGTTGGTTCGGCGTTTAGGGAAATTGCCGACAGCATCACGCGGCGTTCGTTCACTGGCCTGCCGGCAAAATCCCTTCGCGGATTGCGGGTGTTGGCTGACTTCAACAACACACACAATTGTCGCGCCCAATTTTGGAATGGTGAAACCACCACGCGCCAGCCGTTGGCCGAAATGGACGTTGGCTTTGAATCATTCTTGCCTGAGGAACATTTCATTCGCGGCGAAACGGTAATCTATGGCAAGATTGAACGCGTTGGCGGGGTTGACCCAAAAGTGCGCGTCCGTTTGTCCGAACACGAAGTGGTTTCCTGTCGGCTCGATGAGGCGCTTGCAATAGAATTAGGCGCACATCTTTACACCGAAGTTGGCTTGCGAGGGCAAGCCACATGGGATGCCACGGATCATTCGCTCGCCTATTTTCGGGTGGACGAGATTCTTCAGTTTGAAAACCGGGGCGCGGCAGAGGCGGCGCTCACGTTGAAAGATGCCGCCCAAGGCGCTTACGATGCCGTAAAAGATGTTCCCGGCTATGTCCGCCGGTTGCGCGAGGGAGATGAGAAATGAGCCTGATCGTCGTTGATACGCAAATTCTCATCTGGGCGGTCAAGCGTGAGGCCACGCCGGGACAGGAACCGATGATTGAAAAGGCCGCGCGTTATCTCGAGCACGTGGACAAATGCAAAGACCAAATCATTGTTCCCAGTGTGGTGGTTGGCGAATTTCTGGCCAACGTGCCTGACGAACGCGAAGCGGCAGTGCTCAAGGCTTTGGAAAAACGGTTCATGGTCATCCCGTTTGACACGCTGGCTGCTGTCCATGCCGCCCGCGTCTGGCGGAACAATGCCGCCGGCAATCCCTCGCTGGTGCAGCAACTCAAAGCCGACGGTTTCAAAAACGCGAAAATCAAGTCGGACATTCAAATCATTGGCTCTGCGCTGGCGCGCAAAGCTGTGCGCATCACCACCCACGACGATGGGCTGATTAAAAGTGCCAACGGCCATATCGAGGCCGGACCGATGCCGGATTTGCCAACCCAGCCGGAGTTAATTCTCCCGCATCCTAATTAGAGCTTGTCCCAAAACGGCGAATTTTTGAATATGATTAGAACAGCTTCATCATAGGTATTGAGGATGAATTGTGTTGATTGTTCGCAAAGCCCAGGGGCTCTGAATCGCCGTTCAGGGACACACCGCTTCTGCAATTTTGTCAGCCCGGAATTCTTTCGGGGGCGCTCAGGCCGCCATCGCTTTGGTCCGCGCCGCCTGGGCCCGTTGTTGCATCCGTGCCAACACCCACAGATTATGCACCAGCACGGTCCAGGTCACCGTCAAGGCCCGGTGCGGGAATCCTTTGCTGCGCACCCGCCCCTCCAGGGATACGTTTTTGATGATGCTGATGCGCGCCTCGGTCTGGCCGCGCCGCCGCTGCAGCCGTTTGAACTTCCACGAACCGCTTCGCTGGCGAAGGAGTTGAGGCGAGCGTGGACAGAGGGCATTGTAAATGCCTTCCATCGTCAAACCGACCCGGTTGACTTCGCTGTCGAATCCACGGTCGCCGGCCGGGGCTTTGAGTTGGGGGCCGTAGGCTGCTTCCATGCGGCCAACGCTCCAGGGCAAGAGGGCCGAGTCGGCCGGGGCGCTCTCCTGGAACAACTGCCAATCCAGGATGAGCCCTTGGGGATTCTCGGCCAAGAACAACGTGTTGCCAAACTCCACTTCGGCGCCGGCCTTCTTGCGGACGATCACCTGAACGTCCGGTTCGTAGAGGCTCAGGATCTTGTCGCCATTGGCCACCGGCCGCTCTTGGAGAATGCGCTGGCGCGCTTGTTGGCGGGCCTGCGGCAATTGCTCCAGCACCCCGTCCATGCGCCGGAGCACCTGCCGGGCTTGCGCCTGGGTCCAGTCGGTCTGGGGCCACTGTGCTTGGAGTAAATCCCGGTAGCGCCGGGCGTGATGACGCACCGTGCCGACCAACCGGTCCATCTGGCGCAGGGTTTTCTTGCGTTGACGCCGACGGTCGCTGTGGCGGCTGGCGTGGGTCATTTGGATGCAAAGCCGGTTGATGCGGGTCAGAAACGTTTGCGGCGCTTCCATCCGGTGCTTGAGTCCCTGGCCGCGGATCAGTTGCACCGCTTTGATCAGCGTGCGGGTGGCATCGCGTAACAACACCCAATCGACGGGGTAGTGGATGTTGGCGCTCAGGCAGGTCGTATCCAGGAAGGCGCTCGCCAAATCCACCGCCTCGGGCAGGAACAACTTCGGCGCCGCCACAGCGCCCTGGCGCAGGAGCTCATGAACCACTGGCCGGAGATCGGCTTGGGGCCACCCTTTGTCGTAACGTTCCAGCGTGCTCTTGCTGGGCACCCGGATGCAGGGCAGTTCACTGAGACCGCAGAACCATTGGAGCAGGGGACTGTCGGCCAGGCGTGCGGCAAACCCGCGATAATCCTCGGCCAGCAGCAAGCGGGCGAGGTTGCAACGCAAGGCGCGACGGCAGTGACGCTGACGGTTTTGTTGCACCTTGGCCCCGGCCTTTTTGCGCTGGCCCATCCAACGCGCCAGATCCTTTTCCATCAGGCGGGTTTCCAAACCGCTGTGGAGCAGCAAGGCATCGATGCGCAGCAACTGTTCGCGCAAGAGGCGGTAATCAACGTTGCCCTCGATGGTGGGCAGGACTTGCGGCAGGGGCAGTTCAAACGGAATAATGGTGGCGTCCAACATGAGGCTAGACCATGCTCTAGCTTGATAAGATCAAGAACTTTTTGAAAAAATGCAAACGACCTATCCGCTGAAAGTCCAAGTGATGCGTTCCAAGGGCAAACAACCCCGGTTCTACATCAGTTTCCCTCTGGCCCTGGCCGCCGCCATTGGGCTGGAGGGCGGAGAAACCGTCCAATGGGAACTGCTGGACCGGGGTGAGCTGCACCTGGTGCGCCCAAACACCCCGCCGCCCACCACCCAACGGCGGGCCGCCAAAACCTGAGAGGCCTGGCCCATTATAACCAACGATTTCGCCGGCTTTTTGAGCAGATCGACCAACATGATTCGGGCGAAAGTCCTAAAAACAGCGTCATTCGCGCACCGAACCGTTCGTGGGACAAGCTCTAG
>JAGWMQ010000072.1 GCA_028873125.1 Verrucomicrobiota bacterium
AGACGCGCCGACCGCGCCGGTGGACGCCTATTCGCCCGGCCGTTCGCCCCACCGCATTTCCCAAATGGCCGGCAACGTGGCGGAATGGTGCGAGGATTGGTATCAGCCGAACGCCTATCAGGATCACGCCGCCGGCAATCGGCGTTCGCCGCCTTCGGGCGGGGAAAGGGTGCTGCGGGACGGAGCCTGCCTGATGCGGAACAAACTGGAATTTTGCTGCGCCGTGCGTTACGCGAGCGCCCCGGCTTATCCCAAACTGGATTTCACCGGCAACCGATGGTGAAACCACCGGCAAGTCATTTGGCCGCGTCCGCGTTGCGACGCCGGTTGTCGTTGCGCCGCTTGGCGATATTCTTTTTCCTTATCGCTCAAGCGCAGTTTGGCAACCGAAAGCACGTCGGTTTTCGCGCTCTTGCGAATGAGCTTGCCACGAACGCGGATGCCGCAAGAATACATGCCGCCGGGAATGTAACGGACCAATTTAACGTAAGACGTTTTCTGCCAGAGCTTGTCTTTCCTGGCAACATCCTCTTTGGAACTTTGGCAATATTTCATGCCTTAAGCACCCGATAGCAGCATCAAATTTGCAGGTTGCCAGGTGGAAGACTTTCAAAAACCATTGATTTTACTGGCGCACCCATGAGGAGTTGAACCTCAAACCTTCTGATCCGTAGTCAGATGCTCTATCCAATTGAGCTATGGGTGCGTCTCAACGTTTGGCAAGTTACGAATCTAACGGCACCCGCGCAAGAAATTTCAAGATCGCCGCGGCGGCCACGCACTTTTCCTCGCGGCCGACTGATTGCGCCGGCCCGACTGCTTTCTGAAATTCCACTTCATTTGCCGCTGCAGAGAGGATGGCCAGCGCTTCAACCCCTCGCCGGAAAATCGCGGTGCGGTGCGAATTGGGTTGCATTTGGCGCCGGTTGTTTTTTCAATTGTCCGCGCAACGCCAAAAATCAAAACCAACTCGATTGTGACTCCGCCGCGCCCCCGGCAACAACTGGAAGCCTTGCTGAAACTGTCGCATGAACTGGGCCGCGCGGACCGGCCGCTGGCCATCCTCGGGGAAGGCAACACGTCGGCCAAAGTCAGCGACCGGACGTTTCTGGTCAAAGCCAGCGGCAGCAATCTGGGCGCGCTCGCCGCGGCGGACGTGGTCGAATGCCGCGCCGGGACGCTGCTGGAGTTGATGGACAAGACCGGCGTCAGCGACGCGGAAATCGAGGCCGCGCTGCTGGCGGCGCGTCTCGATCCCGCCGCCAAGAAACCGTCGGTCGAGGCGCTGTTCCACGCCTATCTGCTCTCGCTGCCGGACGTCAATTTCGTCGGCCACACCCACGCGCCGGCCGTCAACTCGATTCTCTGTTCGCCGCGCGCCCGCGAGTTTGCCGGGAAAAGAATCTTCCCGGACGAAATCGTCTGCTGCGACGTGGCATCGGTGTTCATTCCCTACACCGATCCCGGGCTGCGGCTCTCACAGGCCGTCCGCGAGCAGACGCAAAGATTCATCGCCGGTTTTGGCCGGCCCCCGCGGGTGATTCTCATGGAAAACCACGGTCTCATCACCTTGGGCCGCTCCGTCGAGGGCGTGCTGTCGGCCATGCTGATGGCCGAAAAAGCCGCGACCATCTGGCTCGGCGCGGCGGTGCTCGGCGGTCCGAAATTCATGACACCGGAAAACGTTGCGCGCATCTCCGGCCGGCCGGACGAGGCGCTGCGCCGGAAAATCCTGAAATTGTGAATTTTCGCGATGAAAGCCGACCCGAATGTCGAAAAATCCTTTGCCCTGGCGCGTGAACGTTACGCCGGACTGGAGGTGGACACGGGGCACGCGCTCCGGATCTTGAAAACCGTGCCGGTCTCGCTCCATTGCTGGCAAGGCGACGACGTGGGCGGGTTTGAAAACCCGGGCGCGACGCTCGGAGGCGGGTTGGTCGCCACCGGCAATTATCCGGGCCGGGCGCGGACGCCGGACGAATTGCGCGCCGATTTGGAAACGGCGCTGTCGCTGATCCCCGGCAAACACCGTCTGAATCTGCACGCCTTTTACGGCGAATTCGGCGGGCGAAAGGTGGACCGCGACGAAATCACGCCGGACCATTTCAAAAAATGGATGGGCTGGGCGAAAAAAAACGGCCTGGGCATGGACTTCAACCCGACCTGCTTTTCGCATCCCAAGGCCGCCGACGGGTTCACCCTGGCGCACCGCGACAAGGCGATCCGGCAGTTTTGGATCGAGCATTGCGTCCGCTGCCGCGAGATCGGCGCGGCCATCGGCCGGGCGCTCGACAAACCCTGCGTGACCAACCTCTGGATCCCCGACGGCATGAAGGACACCCCCGCCGACCGCCAGGCGCCACGCGCGCGCCTGGCCGAATCGCTGGACGCCATTTTCCAAAAACCCGTTTCGCCGAAGCTGAACCTGGACGCCGTCGAGCCGAAATTGTTCGGCATCGGCAGCGAGAGCTACGTCGTCGGCTCGCACGAGTTTTATCTGGGCTACGCGGTGTCGCGCCAAAAACTGTTGTGCCTGGACGCCGGGCATTATCACCCGACCGAGGGCATCGCCGACAAGATTTCCAGCGTGCTTCAGTTTCTCCCGGAAATCCTGCTGCACGTCAGCCGCGGCGTCCGCTGGGACAGCGACCACGTGGTGATTCTGGACGACGACCTGCTGGCCATCGCCCGCGAGATCGTGGCCAACGGTTTCCTCGGCCGCGTCCACCTCGGGCTGGATTATTTCGACGCGAGCATTAACCGCGTCGCCGCGTGGACCATCGGGGCGCGCAGCCTGCTGCGCGCGCTGTTGTTCGCGCTGCTTGAACCGACGGCCCGGCTTCGCGCCGCCGAGGCGGAGGGCGATTACACGGCGCGGCTGGCGTGGCAGGAGGAAATCAAAACGCTGCCGTTCGGCGCGGTCTGGAATTTTTATTGCGCCTCGCAAAACGTGCCCGTCGGTGAAGCGTGGCTGGCGGCAGTCAAGCGGCATGAAAAAGAAGTCTTGTCGAAACGGCGTTGAGCGGGCAGTTTTTCGCGCCAATTCAATGCAATAAGTATGACTCCCAATCCCTTCCTCGGCGTCTTCTTTCACTGGCTTGGCGGCCTGGCGTCCGGCAGTTTTTACGTGCCCTTCAAAGGCGTGAAAAAGTGGTCCTGGGAAACCTACTGGCTCGTCGGCGGCCTCTTTTCGTGGATCATCTGTCCCTGGCTGATCGCGTACATCATGACCAACGACCTCTTCGGCGTCATCGGACAGCAGACCGCCAGCACGCTTTGGTGGACTTATTTCTTCGGCGTGTTGTGGGGGCTGGGCGGGCTGACGTATGGGCTGACGATGCGCTATCTGGGGTTGTCGCTGGGCACGGGCGTGGCGCTGGGCTATTGCGCGGCGTTTGGCACGCTGGTGCCGCCGATCTTCAAGGCGCTCACCCCGAATTTCTTCGTCTTCGCCAACAGCGCCAGCATCCTTGAAATCGCCAAATCAACCTCCGGACAGGTCACGCTCGCGGGCGTCGGCGTCTGCCTGGTGGGCATCGCCATCGCGGCGCTGGCCGGTTACACGAAGGAATCGCAGATGCCGGAAGAGCAAAAAAAGAAGGCGATCAAGGAATTCAGCTTCAAGAAGGGCATCCTGGTCGCCACGTTTTGCGGCATCATGAGCGCGTGCTTCGCCTTCGCGTTGCAGGCCGGCAAAGGCATCAACGAAGCCTCGCTGGCCGCCGGCACGGACAAAATCTGGACCGGGTTGCCTGCGCTCCCCGTCTTGTTGCTTGGCGGGTTCACCACCAATTTTATTTGGTGCGTCCTGTTGAACATCAAGAACCGCACCGGCTATCAGTATCTCGCGTCGCATGTCAGAATCGAGCACGCCCATCACGGCGGGACGGGCAGCGGCGAGCTTGACCCGGTGGAAGCCGCCGCCGCGAACCCCGGCGCCGTGGACCTGAAGATTCCCGTTCTCAACAACTACCTGTTTTCCGCGCTGGCCGGCACGACCTGGTATTTCCAGTTTTTCTTTTACACGATGGGCGCGACGCAAATGGGCAAATACGATTTCGCCTCCTGGACGCTGCACATGGCCAGCATCATCATCTTTGCCACGATGTGGGGCTGGATCTTCCACGAATGGAAAGGTTCCAGCAAAAAAGCCCACCTGCTGATCGGGGGCGGCGTGGCCACGTTGATTCTTTCGACCATCATCATCGGCTTCGGCGCCTGGCTCAAAGGCCATCTGGCCGCGCACTAAAACGATTGGCCGCCAAGGGTGATTTGCCATGCAGCGTTACGCCTTCAAGATGAAGCTCAAACCGGGCGTCGCGGCGGAATACAAGCGGCGGCACGACGAGCTCTGGCCGGAACTGGCGCGCGAACTCCGCGAGGCGGGCATCTCGGACTATTCCATCTTCCTGGACGAGGAAACGCTGACGCTTTTCGCCGTGCAAAAGTTGAGTGATTCCAACACCGCCGCCAGCCTGCCCAACCTGCCCATCGTCCGCAAATGGTGGGATTACATGGCGCCGCTGATGGAGGTGCATCCCGACCGCGCCCCCGTGGCCACGCCGCTCCCCGAAGTGTTCCATCTCGATTGACTCGGAACGCGAAATTCAAATGGGTGGCGCGGGCGATCCGAAAACGATTTTCAGAGATGCCTAGTGAGAAGCGTTGCCCCACGGGCTGACCGCTACGCCCAGGGAGGCGGTGATCGGTCCCATGTCGTTTCCCGGAACGATGGCGTAGTTGGTCGGGAAGCCGGACACGAGGTTGCGCACGATGAGGTTGCTCACCGAAGTCACATCAATGCCAACGTTGCCGGAGGCCAGTCCTTCCACGGACACGCTGTTCTCATCAATGCGCGCGTCGTCCCCGGGGGCCGCCGATGCTCATCGGCGATTACGGCGACAATGGCTGCACCACCTGAACCCGGTAGAACCGGCCGGGCGCGTTGGTGTCCGTAAAACCGGCGGTGGTGGACGCGCCCGCCGACGGCGCAATCAGCCCCAGGCCGCTGTCGGTCCAGTTGGTCGTGCTCAGATTGGGATTTTTCTGGAGGTCATAATACCGCGTCGGCACGCTGTCCCAAGTCAGGCTGGCGTGGGTGCCGCCGGGCGCAAAGCTCGCGGCGGTGATGCGCAGGAGGCTGCCGGCGTTGGTCGGGTCGGTGCCCGCCACGTAATCCTGCGTGATGGTCATGCCCTTGCCGGTCGGATCGGCGTTGGCGGCGATGTTGGTGGTGCCGAAATAAGTCAGCAGCCAGGGGATCGGCAGGCCGTTGGGCGCGAGCGGGCCGGGGAACAGAGAATCGGTCTGCACGGAGGCGACGGCGTTGCTCAGGGAGATCCAGCCGCAGTTGGCGCTCCAGACGTAGCCGCCCAACTGGCCGGTGAGCATGTTGACCTTCGGCTGGCCGTAGGTTTGCTCGAAGGTGATCCAGCCGATGTTCGCGCCCCAGGCGTAGCCGCTTAAATCGCCCAGACCGTCGTTGTTGACGCCGAAGTCGCTGGCGGAATTGTTCTGGTAATAAATGCCGTCGGCCGGCGCGCCGCTGCCGAGATTGATCCAGCCGACGTTGGCAGAATAAATGTAGCCCGAGCAGGTGTAGTCGCCCATGACCGCGCCGTTGTTGGTGTCGCCCACCCAATCCATCCAGCCGAGATTGGCGCCCCAGGCGTGCCGGTTGGCGGTGTCAATCGTGGTGGCGGCGCGGAGCCAGGCTGAAGGCTGGAGGCCGAGGGCTGAAACCAGCGCCAGGAAAATTGGATTTCGAGTCTTCATGGACGGGCTGGTTGACGGTTAAAAGGCAAAATTCGCCCACGGATTGGAACTGGTGATGGCGCCGGTCGCGGTGATGAGCGGGCCGAAGATTTGCGCGCCGGGCAGGACAAAATCGTTCGACCCGTCGCCGGTCACAGTGTTTTTGATGATGATATTGCCGGTGTCGCTGCCGCTGCCCACCTCGATGCCGGCGTTGCCGCTGCCCATGACGTGGTTGGCCTCCACCCGGTTGTTGCTGCTGTTGAGGTAAATGCCCGCGTCCGCCGTGCTGTTGGTGGAATTGTTTCCCAGACACGTGTTGCCGGCGATCTGGCAGCCGGAGGCGTCGGCGTAGATGCCGCTGTACGCGTTGTCCTCCACGTGGCAGCCCGAGACGGTGCCGGGCGCCACATAAATGCCGCCGCCGTAAGAACTGCCATAGCCGTTCGCTACAAGCGCACAATCGCTCACTTTGGAATCGTAGGCATCAACGCCATCGGCGTCATTGTTCTCCACATGGCAGCCGGAGACGGAGCCTTTCAACACGTAAATGCCGGTGCTGTTATGCTCCACCACGCAATCGTGCGCCTGTGAATCATAAAGCTCAATGCCGTCGGAATAGCTGTTATTTACCACGCAATCGAACACCGTGGAACCATTCTCGGCGTATATGCCCACGCCGCCGCTGTCGTTGACCATGCAACTTCCCACCTGGGAACGGTAGGCGCTTATGCTCTCGGCCAGGCTATTGTTGATGGTGCAATCACTCAACACACCCTCCACCACACGAATGCTGTCATTGGTCCCGCACGTGTCCACCGTGCAATCGCGCACGACGGCGCCGTAGGCGTGAATTCCATAATCGCCTCCCGCATCGGAAACGGTGAGGCGTTCCAAAACCTCGCCTTCGCCGTTGTAGGCCTCCACGCCGGAGCCGCCCCAACCGCGCACCGTCCCGTTGAGCACGGCGAGGTTGGTGTAGTATTGGTTGGTGGCGACATAAACGCCGTTGACCGAACCCGGCACGCCGATCAGGGCAAACCCGTTGAGGTCGAGCGTCACGCCGCCACTGGCAATGGTGATGCCGCTGGCGCCGCCGACGCCGGTCAGGTTCGTCGTCAGGTAATACGAGCCGGGCTGCGTGATGGTGAACGGCACCGACGAAATCGCCGTGCGCGGTTCAATCTGGCCGAGCGACTTCATCACCGGCGCGGGCGGGCCGGAGGGCGTGAGGCTGCCCTGCGCAAAGGCGGAGAGCCGGGGGTGGAGGACGGAGGACAGCGCCAGAGCGAACAAGATCCGGGCCGTGAGTTTTTTGGTCGTCATAGCAAGAAAAAGAATTGTTGAATCCGACGCGGAACGCCAATGCGAAATTTGACATGAGCCGCCCCGAATTGCAAACCGCAAACGCCCGATTCTCAGCCGTCCAGCAGGTTGCGGGCCGCCAGCGCCAGAATCGTCAGCGCCAGCAACAAGCCGCTGGGCATGAATTTTTTGGTCTTGGCCAGCCGGAAGGCGAAGACGACGAGCAACACGGCCATGATGACGTTGGCCAGCTTGTGGGCAAGGACCGGCTCAAAAATGCCCGACCGCGTCAGGACCAGCAGCGCCGCGGCGACCGCCGAGGTGAGGAGCGAGACCTTGCTGCCGGCCTTGAAAAAGCCGATCAGCCCGCCGGCCAACAGCAAAATGACGTAAGTCCAGAAGATCAGGTTTTCAAGTCGCATCGCGGGGAAGCTGCCTCAATTCGCCGGCGCGTCCAAGCTGTAATTTGGCTCCAGGTCTTCAGGGATTTTGGAATTGTTGGAGCGAAGGTCGGAGCGACGTTGCTTCAGCCAAGGCGCCGCAATTGTCGCCGGGCTGCCTGGCATCCCTGGCTTTTCGACGCGCCCTGCGCCGCTGTTCGTGCAGTTGGGCGGCGATTTTTCGCCCACTGCCGATGCAAAACTTTCGGCGGAGCGAGTGGCTGAACTTGGGAACTTGACAAGCCAAACATTGTGTGCTTTTATTTAGACACGATGAGCTTCATAAAACAACTGCTCAGTCGTCACCGGCCCGCGGGGAGCACGCCATCGAACCTGGCAATCTGGCCCGGCCAGTCTGGAAAGGAGTATCAATACACGGTCTATGCCATGGACACTCCATTCCAGTCGTTGCCTGGCAATTTCATCTATGCCAAACAAGCCGACGATGGGGGTTGGATTCCCATTTACATTGCTCAAACTCGCAATCTGCACCAGCGGCTTGAGGGGCACGTGAGCATGGAAGACGCCATACAGAATGGCGCCACGCATCTCCACGCCCATTATGATACCGTTGGCCAGTCTGCTCGATGCAATGAAGAAGGGGATTTGATTCTTCGCTGGAAGCCGGTGTGCAATGAACCAATCGAAGGTTGACCCGGATCGCCGCGCCAATGCGGAGATTCAGGCCATCTCGGACCGCGCGTCGGCGCATAGATGGGCTGAGGCCCTGGTCCTGCGCAATCTGAACTTCGCCTCGAAACTTGCGGGTTGGGCGAAACCTCCTCCGAGCGGCGCTCGAAAGCCGTGCGTCATTGCCACGTCCGACCGCCCCGTCCCGCCGCGACGCCCTGTCAGGGATTCCCGGCGCCGCCAACAAACGCGGGCGGCGCGTTCGAGGCGCCGGTTCCCCAACGGGACGGGTGGTTGCCCAGATTGAAGACCAGCGTCGCCCCGTTGCGAAGGGTGTCAAAGGGCAGCCACAGCCGCGTGGCCGGTGTTCCGTTGATCGTCAGGCTTTGAACGTAACAATTTTTCGCGGAGGCATGGACTCCGCGAATGACGATTTGACGGCCGTTTTCGAGATGGATGGTGGCTTCGGGAAACAGCGGACTTCCCGGCACGAATCCGCCTGTGCCCGGAACAAGCGGATAAAATCCCAAGGCCGAAAAAACATACCAGGAGGACAAGGCGCCGGCGTCGTCGTTGCCGGGAAATCCCCGCGGCGTGTCGCGGAACAATTGCGTTTGAATGCGCCGCACGACATCCTGGGTCCTGGCCGGCGCGCCGACGTAATCGTATTCCCACGGGTCGCCCTCGCAGGGTTCATTGCCCATGAAGGCATGGGCGCTCGCCGGACCGTCGTTCAACCTCGTGAAGTAGGCATCAAGCCTGGAAACCGCCTTGGCGTTCCCGCCCACTTTGTCGAACAACCCCCTCAGGTCGAACGGCACCAGCCAGGTGTATTGCGCCGCACTGCCTTCCGTGTAGCCCCTTTGCGTGGCCGCCGTCACGTTGGCAACCCACGAACCGTCGCGGTTCCGGGGCTGGATGTAGCCGGTCGAATCGTCAAACAGGTTCCGCCAATTCTCCGCGCGCCGAAGATAGAGCCGGTATTTGGCCGTGTCGCCCAATGCGCTGGCGAATTGCGACAGCGCGAAGTCCGCGCTGTCGTATTCCAGCGTGACGGACGCCGAGCGCGGCACGTAGCCCAGCTTGATGTAATCGGCCAGGCCGGAGCGGACCAGGTGTCCGTCGGATTTTGTGCCCGGCGTTCCCGCGTTCAAATTCATTGCGGCGAGCGCGGCGGCGGCATCGAAATTCGTTGCGCCGAGGGCATGCGCCGTGGACAGCATGATGACCGGGCCGTCGCCGACCATGCCGCCGGAATTGCGGTTGACCTGCTCCCAGCGCGGCAGGCCGCCGCCGCCCTGCCGGGCATAGTTCACGAGCGACTGCATGATGTCACTCGACTGATCGGGCGCCAGCAAGGCCGTCAGCGCCGTGGCTGACCGGTAATTGTCCCAGCCGGGTATGTTTTCATATTGCGACCGGCCGTCGGCGACCCTGTGCACCTGGCCGTCCATCCCTCGATATTCGCCGTTTACATCGTTGAAGACGTTCGGGTGGAAGAAGCAATGATACAAGGCCGTGTAAAAGACCCGTTTCTGCGCGGGGGTGCCGCCGCGCACGACGATTTTGTTCAGCACCCGGTTCCACGCGGCATCGGCGCCGGCGCGGATGGCCGCAAAATCCCAGCCCGGGCTTTCCGCGTTCAAATTCGCCGCCGCGTTGCGGACGCTCACGAACGAAAGGCCGACCTTGGCCACGACGACGGGGTTGGTGGTGGTATCGAAGGTCAGGATTGCGCCGATCCGATCGCCAGCGCTGGAGCGCGCGGCTTCCGAGTTCTCCTTGATGGTGTCCCCATTCCAGGTTCCATACCGGCTCCACGGACGATCAAATTGCGCGACAAAACAAACGGTGTAAAGTTCTTTGCCGCAACCCACCCTGGCAGTCGCCCGGCCTTGAATTTCGTGGTTCCCGACGAGGGTCACCGAGGTGTTGGTCGTGGCGCCGGTGATGCTGGAAGCGGCGTTGATCAGGAGCGTCGCCGCGTTGGTGGGCGGAAAGGTGAAGCGGCCCAGACCAGTGCGGGCCGTGGCGGTCAATTCCACCCGCACGCCGTTGTCCAGCCTCACGCGGTAATAGCCCGGCGAGGCCGCCTCGTGCTCGTGGGAAAAGGCCGAGCCGTAAAATTCATTTGCCCGGGACGGCGGCGCGCCGATGCCGCCCAGACAGGGCATGAAGGCGAAGTCCTGATAGCACACACAGCCGCGGCCGCTGAAATGCCGGACGCTGAACCCCTTGATCACATTGTCGGGATAGTAATAGCCGCCCGGCAGGTTGGCCGGGGTGTCCGGACTCCATTGCACCATGCCGCGCGGCCAGGCGGCGCCGGGAAACACGTCGCCGGCGTTGCCGCTGAAGCCAAAACCCGAGCCGCCGGGGGAGGTCCCGATGAAAGGATTGACATACTGCGTCAAATTGGCCGCGGTGCCCGACCACGCGAACGTCAGGAGCAAAGCGGCCAAAGCGGCGCAACGGAAAATGGGGGGACGAATGGGGTCTTCAAGCGGATGCATCGCGCGCAGTCTGCTTCAGCCGGCCACCACGTTCAAGCGCAGAATTCGGCCCGGCGTGCATTCGAGGTTGACTTCGACCGGCCGGCAGCAGACTTCGCAGTCGGTGACGAAGTTTTGGAACGGCAGGCTGGTGTCCACCGCCACCTCAAACGACTGGCCGCAAAACGGACATTGAATGGCCGCGATCTCTTCCACGCCGGCAATTTAGCGCAGCCCCGTCGCAACGCCAAACCGGATGACCGCCGTCTATGTTTGCTCTTTTGCGCATTGACAACGGCGGCGGAAAAATTAGGGTGTGGGTTCATTTATTTTGCGGGAACCGTCCCGCGCTGGAAAGGAAGTGAGTTGCGTTGACGGAAATTCGATTGAAAAAAGGCGAGCCGGTGGACCGGGCGCTGCGGCGTTTGAAGAAAAAAGTGGACCGCGAGGGCACCCTCAAGGTGGTGCGGAATCACCGGCATTATGAAAAGCCGAGCGAGCGCCGCCGCCGCAAGGAAAAGGCCGCGCGCTTCTCCGCGATGTTGAGCGCGCGCTACGCGGATTTGTAATTTGGAACAAGTTGGAGCGTTGAAGGGTCGAAGTCTCGCCGCGCGGCGGGGCTTCCACCCTTCAACGCTTCAACGCTTGCATCATGTTTTCCCTTTCGACCTGCTGGAACTCCGGCCGCCACACGGACGGCCGCGCCATGTTGCGCGAAATCCGCGATCTGGGCTTTGGCCATGCCGAACTCAGCCACGGCATTCGCGTCAGCCTCCTGCCGGGCATCGTCGAAGCCGTGGATGCCGGCGAAATCAAAATCTCCAGCCTCCACAACTTCTGTCCGCTGCCGATGGGCGTGACGCATCCGGCGCCCAACCTGTACCAATTTTCCGACGAACGTCCGCGCCAGCGCGAACTGGCCCTCAAGCACACGCTCAAGACCTTCGAATTCGCCTCCCGCGTCGGCGCGTCCCTGGTCGTCCTGCACCTCGGCAGCATTCCCATGAAGGATTACACCGGCCGGCTCTGCGACCTGCTCGAGCGCGGCCAGAATCATTCGCCCAAATACCAGAAGCTTTGCGCGGAGGCCGAGCAGGCGCGCGAGGCCAAAAAGGAAAAGCCGGTCGCGCGCGTGTACGAGCTGCTGCGCCAGATTCTGCCCGAGGCCGAACGACGCGGCCTGACGCTCGGCTGCGAAAACCGCCAGGCGCTCGAGGAAATTCCGCTGGAGAGCGACTTTGAATTTTTCCTGCGCGACTTCGACAGTCCACACGTGGCCTACTGGCACGACTGCGGCCACGCGCAAATCAAGGAGCACCTGGGTTTCATTCACCACGCCATGCACCTCGAATCGCTCGCGCCGCGCCTGGCCGGATTCCACGTGCATGACGTCCTGTATCCGGCGGGCGACCACGCCGCGCCCGGCGACGGCACCGTCAACTTCGCCGCGCTCAAGCCCTTCGTGAAGCCGGAGCACATCAAGGTCTTCGAACTCGGCCCGGCCCTGCCCGTCGAAGCCGTCCAACGCGGGGTCGCCCACGTGAAGGCCATTTGGGGCGCGGAATGAGGGCGTCGCGATTTTCGATTTACGTTGGGCGGGCGGACTGATAAACCGCCCGTAAATCGCAAATCGCACATGACCTCCGCTTCGCCAGGAGAACTCGCCGCGAAGATCGTCCACCGCCTCCAACGTGCCGGGTTCACCGCTTTCTGGGTCGGCGGGTGCGTGCGCGACTTTCTCCTGGGGCGTGAGCCGCAGGATTTCGATATCGCCACGGACGCGCGCCCGGAGCAGATCGAGAAACTGTTCAAACGCACGGTCGCCGTCGGCCGGAAATTCGGCGTCATCGTGGTCGTCGAGGACGGCCATCATTTCCAGGTCGCCACCTTTCGCAGCGAGGAAAACTACGCCGACGGCCGCCGCCCCGCCAAAGTGATCTTTGCCGATGCCCGGGCCGACGCCCTGCGCCGCGACTTCACCGTCAACGGACTCTTTTACGACCCGACCACCGGGAAGATTAAAGACTGGGTCGGCGGCGAAAGCGATTTGCGATCCGGGATCCTCCGCGCCATCGGCCCGCCCGAGGAACGCTTTGCCGAGGACCATTTGCGGCTGCTGCGCGCGGTGCGGCTGGCCGCGCAGTTGGGGTTTGAAATCGAACCGCGCACTTTCTCCGCGATCCGCTCGCTTGCGTCCAAAATCAAGCTCATCAGCGCCGAGCGCATCCGGGACGAATTGATCAAACTGTTCGCGCCGCCAACCGGCGGGGCGGGCGGTCCGCCGTCCGCGGCCCATCCGGCAAACGGCGACACCGCCCGCGGAGTGGCACGCCCCGCCGCTCCTGCCGCCCGCGGGTTGATGCTGCTGCGGGAAAGCGGATTGATGGAGCACGTTCTGCCGGAGCTTGGCGCCACCATTTCCTGCGACCAATCGCCGGACTATCATCCCGAAGGCACCGTGTTTGAACACATCCGCCGGATGCTGGAACGAATGCCGCCGGGCGCGTCCCCATCCTTGCCCTGGGCGGCCATCCTCCACGACATCGGCAAACCCGCGGCCGCGTCCCGCGACGAGGCCACCGGCCAGATTCATTTTTACGAGCACGAAAAGATCGGGGCGGTCATGGCCGAAGGCATCCTGCGGCGGCTGCGCTTTCCCAGGAGGCAGATTGATGAGATCGTCGCGTGCGTGCGGCAGCACATGCAGTTCAAGGACGTGAAACAGATGCGCACGGCGACGTTGCGGCGGCTGCTGTTGCGCGAAACGTTTCCGCTGGAACTGGAATTGCACCGGCTCGATTGCCTCGGCTCGCACGGCAGCCTGGCCCATTACGATTTCCTGGTCGCGGCGGCCGCGGCGTTGAAAAAGCAGCCGACGATCCGCCCGCCGCTGCTCGCGGGCGCGGATTTGATCGCGCTGGGCATGACACCCGGGCCGGCGATGGGCTCTCTGCTGCGGGAGATCCGCGAAAAGCAATTGCAGGATGAATTGAAGACGCCGCGCCAGGCACGGTCCTGGGCGAAAAAGCGGTTGCATGAAGCGTCTTCCGCAGCCGCGACAGGCCGGCGGCAAAATAAGGATTGAACGATTTCACCGCGCGGGCCGGCGCCTTGTTTGGGCCACAATGCCTGCGCCAGGGAGGTGCCAGGCAGGCGATCGGCACCCTTACAATTTGCCCATCAAACCTTTTGCGCGGCGGATCCACACCCGGTCGCGCTTGCGCTGGAAGGCGGGCGCGTGGACGTCGTCGCTCAATACGTCGTTGAGTTCGGCGCGGGCCAGTTCGGGCTGGTGTTTGGACAGGTATAATTCAGCCAGTTGCACCTTCGCGCGCGGGTAGGAATGTTCGGCGGTGACCTGCTGCCAAAGCCGGAGGGCGGCGTCGGTTTCGCCCAGCGCGGCGAGGGTTTCGGCCAGCGCCATCTGCGTGTAGCCGTATTCGTGCCTGGGGTTTTCGGCGACGACGCCTTCGAGCAGCGGGCGCGCCTCGGCGGCGCGTTTCTGGCGCAGGAGGCATTGACCCAGGTGGGCGCGGGTGTCCAGGTCCTGCGCATCTCGTTCGAGCGCGGCGCGGTAGCAATGTTCCGCCTTCTCCAGCTTGCCCTGCTGAAAATAGATGTCGCCCAGTTGCGAATAATGGTGCGCCTTGTCAAGGTGGTGGATTTGCGCCTGCAACTCCCGGATGCGGCGGCGGTCGTGCGCCCCGGGCAGTTCGAAGCCGCGCGTGACCGGCGCGGCGGCGCGATAGACCAGAAAGAAATACAGCAGCGCCGTGATGCCCCAGCCGATGAAAATGAAGACCGCCCAGAGCCATTCCCCATTGCGGATGGCGTGAACGAACATCCAGATTTGGAACGCCGTGACAATCACCAGCCACGGGCTGTGCATCAGGTAACCAATGTTCAGAAAGTCCGTGAGCAACGAGGCGAACATGATTTGAACATTAGGCGCCGGTGCGCGAAGAAGCAATCAAACTTCACGCCCCGGCGGATTTCTGCCAGCATGCCGCATGGCCAGACAGTCGCGAACAACACGGCATCCGGGCGCCGCCGTCCTGCGCCGCGCCTACCGGCTGATGCGCGTGCGGTTCGGCCACCAGCGCTGGTGGCCGGGCGAAACCCCCTTTGAAGTCTGCGTCGGCGCGATCCTCACGCAGAACACGGCCTGGACCAACGTCGAACGCGCCATCGCCAACCTGAAATCGGCGCGGGTGCTCGATCCCCGAAAATTGTTCGCGCTGCCAGGGCGACGGCTGGCGCAATTGATCCGCCCCGCCGGCTATTTCAACGTCAAGGCGCGGCGTTTGCGCTCGTTCATGCGCGTGCTGGTCGAGCAGTTCGGCGGCGACCTGCGGCGGTTGTTTGCCGGCCAAACCCGCCGCGTGCGCGAACGACTGCTGGCCATCCACGGCATCGGTCCGGAAACGGCCGACAGCCTGCTGCTTTACGCCGGCGGACACGCCAGCTTTGTGATTGACGCCTACACAAAGCGGATTTTTCAGAGGCACGGATGGGCGGGAAAAAGCGGAAAGCGGAAAGTGAAAGGCGGAAAGACCCGCGAGACCGGTTACGAGGAATTGAAATCGGTTTGCGAAGGGGCGTTGAACCAAAATTCCGGCCGGCAGCGGCTGGATTACTGGCAGGATTACCACGCGCAACTGGTGGCGGTCGGCAAACATTTTTGCCGGACCCGCGCGCCCCGCTGCAGCGAATGCCCGCTCAAACCGCTCCTGCCGGCAGACGGAAAAGCCGTTGAAGCGTTGAAGCGTTGAAGCGTCAGGCAGCAGATGGTCCGCTTCCACGCTTGAACAAACTTGAGTTTAGGGCGTTTCCCGCTAATTTCAGCGCGCCGTCCATGAATTCGACGCTGGTCATCGTGCCGACTTACAACGAACGGGAGAACCTGCCGCGCATGACGCAGCAACTGTTGTCCCTGCCCGTCAAGGTGGAGGTGCTGGTCGTGGACGACGAGTCGCCCGACGGCACGGGACGGGTGGCCGATGAACTGGCGGCGCGGCATCCGGAGGTCCATGTCCTGCACCGGCCCGGCAAGAGCGGGTTGGGTCGCGCCTACGTGGCCGGCTTCAAATGGGCGCTGGAGCGCGACTATGAGTTCATTTTCGAGATGGACTGCGATTTTTCCCACGACCCCGACGACATCCCGGCGTTCCTGGAAACGGCGAAAAACCTGAACGCCGACCTGGTCCTCGGCTCGCGTTACTCGGGCGGCATCCGGGTGATCAACTGGCCGCTCAAACGGCTGATGCTCAGCCGCGCCGCGGGCATCTACGTCCAGGCCGTCACCGGAATGCCGTTCACCGATCCGACGGGCGGTTACAAATGTTTCCACCGCCGCGCCCTCCAGGCCGTCAACCTCGACGAAATCCGCTCCAATGGCTACAGTTTCCAGATTGAAATGACCCACCAGCTTTGGCGGCGGGGATTCAAGATCGCCGAGGTCCCGATCATCTTCACCGAGCGCGCCCAGGGCCGTTCCAAAATGGCCGGGCACATTGTCCGCGAGGCGTTCTGGATGGTCTGGAGGTTGTGGCTGCGAAACGGCCTGCGGCGCCGGCCGCGCCCGCGCCGTTGAGACGCGGTGGAAACGCCCGCGGTTAAAAATCCTGATTTGCAAAATTCATGGGACGCATTAGACTGCCTCCATGATTGTCCTGATCGCCGGCACGAACCGCCCCGGCAGCAACACGCGCAAAATCGCCGCGCACCTCGAGGAGTTCTACCACGGATTGAAAGTGCCGCTGCGACTTCTGGACCTGGCGGAACTGCCGCCGGAAATCTTTTCGCCCGCCTCCTACGCCGCCAAGCCGGACGCCTTCCAACCCTTTGCCGACGCCATCCTGCAGTCCGCCGGCGTCCACGTCGTCACCCCCGAATACAACGGCAGCCTGCCCGGCGTGCTGAAGTATTTCATTGACATGCTCAAGTTTCCGGAAAGCTTCGAGGGCCGCCCGGCCTGCTTCACCGGACTGGCGGCGGGTCTCTGGGGCGCGCTGCGGCCGGTCGAGCAACTGCAGGCCATCTTCGGCTATCGCAACGCGCACCTCTTTCCCGCGCGCGTCTTTCTGCCCCAGGTCAACAGCCTGCTCGACGCCCAAGGCAGGCTGAAGGACGCCGAACTGCTGGCGCGCCTGAAAGCGCAGGCCGAAGGGTTCACCGCCTTCGTGGAACGGCTCAAGGGCGTGCAATTGCGCGGCCTGGCCCGGTGAACGTTGGCGCCGCAATGCGGTCAAATCCACAAATGAAACTCATCATGAAGACAAATGCTCTCCCCGCGCTGTGCGTCGCCGTCTCCGTCGTCTTTTCCGCCGCGACCGCGTTGGCCTCGATGCCAAGGGCCGGTGAGGCCGCGCCGCTGTTCACCGGCCAGGATCAGCACGGCAAAACGGTCCGGCTGGCCGACCTGGTCGGCAAAAAAATCGTGCTCCTGTATTTTTACCCCAAGTCCTTCACGCCGGGATGCACGAAGGAGGCGTGCGGTTTCCGCGACCGCATGGCCGGCTTGAAGAAGGACAATGTCGAGGTCATCGGCGTCAGCTTTGACACCGTGGCGCGCCAGCAGCAATTTACCGACAGATACCGGCTGAACTTTCCCCTCCTTGGCGATCCGGACGGGAAGATTGCGGATCTCTACGGCGTCCGGATGGGGGACAGGAAAATGGCCCGACGCGTCAGTTTTCTCATCGGCTTGGACGGCAGGATCGTTCACGTCACTGATTCTCCCGACCCCGAAGCGCATTTCGAGCAGATGAAGCGCGCCATTGACGGGTTAAAACCGCATTGAAAGATTTCCGAGACGCCGGTGGTTCCGGGCTCTGGAAGGTCTTGGCCTGGCGGCGGAGAATGTGAGGCCCGCCTTCTGCCGCACGCCCTGCATTTCCCGCCGGAAGGGCCTCGCTTAAAAATTCGCGCCTCGTCAAAACCGCTTGCGGCGCTTAGATTTCCCCCGTGCAGCCGTGGATGAACAGCAACTTGGTGGGCAGGGCGGGGAATGTCGTCCGTCGGCACTGGCGGCGCGCATTGCGGCTGCGGGAAAGATTCACCCTGAATGAGGAGGCTTTTCATCTCATCCTGGCGGGAGTCACCGGAGTGATTGGCGGGGTGGTCAACCTCCTCTTCTTTTACGCGGCCCGGTTGGTGCAGGCGATGTTTCTGCCGCATCCGGGCGACCCGGTGGAAGTGGCAGAGATGATGCTTCCCTGGCAGCGCGTGCTGGTGCCGACGCTGGGGGGCCTGGCGGCGGGACTCATCCTGTATTGGGGACTGCGGCTCATCGGACCCCAGGGCTCCAGCAATCTGTTGGAAGTGGTGGTGGCCGGTGACGGCCGGCTGCCGTTCCGGAGCGAGACGGTCAAGACCGGTTCGGCGCTGGTGAGCATCGCCACCGGCGCGTCCATCGGGCGCGAAGGCGGCATCATTCATCTGGCGGCGACACTTTCATCGAAGCTGGGGCAGATTGCCCGCTGGCCGCCCTACCGGCTCCGGCTGCTGGTCGGCTGCGGCACGGCGGCGGGCGTGGCGGCGGCCTACAACGCGCCCATCGCCGGCGCCGTGTTTTCGGCGCTTATCGTGATGGGAAATTTTTCCATGAACCTGTTCGCGCCGCTGGTGGTTTCCTCCGTCACGGCCGCCGTGGTGTCCCGGAGTTTTTTCGGCATCGAACCATGGTATCACGTGCCGCCCTTTCCGGCGGCCAGCCCGATGCAACTGCCTTGGTTTGTGATGCTGGGAATGATTTGCGGCGGCGTGGGGGCCTATTTTTTGAAGCTGCTGCGCGACAGCGAGGAACGCTTCCACCGGCTCCGCTGGCCGATTTACGTCAAGCTGGCGTTCGCCGGGCTGGTCGTGGGATTGGTGGCCCTGGAATTTCCCGGCGTGTGCGGCAACGGTTACTACGTGACCAACCGCATCCTACGCGAACCGCAACCGATGCTGGGCCTCGGGGGTTTATTCGCGGCCAAACTGCTGGCGACCGCGGTCACCGTGGGCGCGGGAACCGTGGGCGGCGTGTTCACCCCAACCCTGTTTCTGGGCGGGGCGGCCGGGGCGATGTTTGGCGGGCTGCTGCACGGGGCCGGAGGCGCGCTGGATTTGCCGGCGGGCGCCTTCGCCCTGGCGGGCATGGGCGCGACGCTGGCAGCCACGACGCGCTCGCCGTTGCTGGCGATCATCATGATCTTCGAGTTGTCGCTGGATTACTCGCTGATGCCGCCGGTCATGCTGGCTTGCGTCGTTTCCACGCTGGTCGCGCGCGTGCTCCATGGGGAATCGGTATACACCGAGCACTTGCGCCTCAAAGGTCTGGCGCTGCCCGCCGAAACCCACCGCCCCGGCGAGGCGATGGAGCGGACGGTGGGCGACCTGATGCGCCCGCCCGTGGCGCCCGTCCGCGACACGGCGACGCTCGAGGAGATCGCCCGGCGGTTTCTGGCCAGTTCCAACAATTTCCTGCCGGTGGTGGACGACAAGCGGCGGCTGCTGGGCGTGGTGGCGTTGCTGGACATGAAGGAATTTCTGAACAGTCCGCAGGAATTGCGCGCGGTGATCGCCGCCGACGTGATGCGCCCGCTGCCCAGGAGCCTGACGCCCG
>JAGWMQ010000073.1 GCA_028873125.1 Verrucomicrobiota bacterium
ATGCTTCGGCGGCCCGGTCGGCGCGACGGGTTTGGTGAGCGTGATTTTCTGCCGGGTTTTCAGCGCGGCGCGGCCGGCGTCGGTCAGCTCGACGACGTGGAACTTGTCTGGATTTTGAAACAGGAGGCCGAGCCGCGCCAACTCGCGGCCGATGGCGCTCCACTCGGCGCGTGAATGTTCGCCGCCGATGTTGTAGGTCGAAAGGGTTTGATGGCCGAACTTGCGGATTTTCTCCGTGTCCGCCCCGCAGAGCACCTCGACCACGTGCTGGATGCCGACGCCGAAACCGCTTTTCTCGCGGATGCGATAGACGCACGAGAGGAATTTCTGCGCGGCGAGCGTGCCGTCCCACGTCGCGCGGGGTGTGAGGCAGTTGTCGCAGCCGGCACAGTTGATTTCTGTTTGAGGAGCACACGCGCCCTCGCGTGCTCCGGCGGACACCTCGTCCGACGGCGTCTCGCGCGAGGCACGCCAGACGGTGCCCGAGGCGGGCGCGCTCCCCGGAACATATTTTTCTCCAAAATAGCCCAGCAAAAATTCCCGCCGGCAGGTGGCGGCTTCGGCATAGTGAATCATCTGCTCCAGTTGCGCGCGGGCGGTTTTGCGTTCCCGCGGGTCCGGTTTCTCGTCAATGAACCGCATCTGCTTCACGCGGTCGCCGGGGCTGAACAGCAGCAGACATTCGCTCGGCAGACCGTCGCGGCCGGCGCGCCCCGTTTCCTGGTAATAGCCTTCGATGTTTTTCGGCAAATCGTAGTGGATCACAAAACGGACGTTCGGCTTGTTGATGCCCATGCCGAAGGCGATGGTCGCGCAAATCACGCGCGCCTCGTCGCGGAGAAAGGCCTCCTGATTTTTCGTGCGGTCGGCGGCGTCCAGGCCGGCGTGGTACGGCCGCGCCTTCACGCCGTCGGCCGAAAGTTTGGCCGCCATGCTCTCGGCGGTTTTGCGCGCCTGGACGTAAATAACGCCGCTTTCTTTTGGCCGCGCGCGGAGGAACGAAAGCACCTGTTCGTAGGCGCCGGATTTCGCCGCGACGCGGTAAGTCAGGTTGGGCCGGTTGAAGCTGGCGACGTAGCAGGCGGGAGTTTTCAGGTGCAACTGCCGCACGATGTCGCCGCGCACGCGCTCGGTGGCGGTGGCGGTGAGCGCCATCATCGGCACGCCGGGGAAAATATTGCGCAGCGCCGAAAGCTGCCGGTATTCCGGGCGGAAGTCGTGTCCCCATTCGCTGATGCAATGCGCCTCGTCAATCGCGAACAGCCCCGCGTTCCATTTTTTCAAATCTTCGAGAAAGCCGGACAGCATCAGCCGCTCCGGCGCGACGTAGAGCAGTCGAAATTCGCCGTGGTGCAAGCCGCGCAACCGCGGACGCGACTCGCCGGCGGTCAGCGACGAATTCAAAAAGGTCGCCGCCACGCCCGCCGCCCGCAGCGCGTCCACCTGGTCCTTCATCAAGGCGATGAGCGGCGAGACGACGACGGTCAGGCCCGGCCGCAGCAGCGCGGGCAACTGGAAACAGAGCGACTTGCCGCCGCCGGTCGGCAACACGGCAAAAACGTCCCGGCCGGCGAGCGAGTCGCGGATGATGTCCTCCTGCAACGGGCGGAAGGAGCGGAAACCGAAAAATTGTTTCAGCGGCGCCAGGAGTTGTTCAGGACGGACTTGCACGTGGAGAGAATAAAACAGCAAACGGCGGGTGACAAAATGAATCGCCTCCGGCGGCGAATGTCCCAGGGTTGAGTTCACCGCGTTCGACGGCGGCGGCCGGTGCTTCACCGTCAGGAAATCGCCCGCTTTCGCGCCGGAAAAGAGGCCGCGTTGGCACGCTGTAATGCGGCAGGCGTCAATCCCTCCACGGCGCATTTGACCGACGACCTTTCAAAATTCAAACAATCAATCCGCGCTTCAAGTCCACCGTCACCCTGTCCGGCGGGATGTCCGGATTGGAGGAACCGAACGCGATGGTCAGGTTCCGGGCGTCCGTCGTCACGGTCAGATAACCGAAGGCGACGATCGGATTCTTCACCAGCGTCACGCTTCCCACGGTCACCGGCGCGGGTGGCAGGCCGGACCGCGGGGGCGTGGCCGCAAAGCCGCCGCTGCCGGAAACCACGTAGGGAATTTCCCGGCCCTCCACCCGCCGGGTGAAGCGCTGGTAAAGATGCGCGTGGCCGGACAGGACTGCGTCCGGCCACAGTCCCGCCTTCCGGCACGCCGCATCAATGTCCTCGGACAACCCTTTGGTGCCGCCACTCTTCCCGTCCACCGACAGCGGCGGGTGATGCACCGCCACCAGCACCGCTCGCTCGCCCGCCTGCCGCAAGGGCTTCAATCGCGCCAGTTCCAATTCCAGAAATTGCACCTGGTCGTCGGGGACCGGATAGCGGCCGCCCTCGGAGGAAATCACACCCGGCCCTTCGAGCACATTGCTGTACAGACCGATGATGGAAACGAACGGCGCGTCCAGGGTGAAATACACGCCCGGCTGGGTCATTACGCTGCGCATCAGGCCGCCGGCGTCCGGCGACGGCCCCGGCGCGGCGGCGCAAAAATTTCGCAGGAAGGCCTTTAAAGTGGGAATCGTGGGAACATCCGCGTCGCGGCCGAACACCATGCCGTCGTGATTGCCCGGGATGGCGAAAATCGGGCGGTCGTAGGCCCGGAACGGCTCGTAGAATTGGTCGTAATAATACCGGCCTTCCCCGAAGTAATAGATCACGTCGCCCGGGTGAAAAAAGAAGGCGGGCGCGAGGGCGCCCTTGACCGACAGGTCTCCTGCCATCAAGTCCGCCACGCGCGCTTCGGTGACGGGTCCGCTGCGCTTGGCGGCGCCGGTGTCGCCCACCGCGTGAAACACAATTTTACCGGCCTGCTTGATCCCGGAAATGAAGGCGTCGTCCAACACGTCGGCCAGATTCATGCGGGGAGAGTCGCGGCGCGGAGGCGGTACCGGCTGCAATTGGTCCTTGTGCCTGCGGTAATACGGAGAATTGAAGTAGCGGACGCTGGTGTTGTCCACCTGAAAGCCCGTTTCGTCCGGGCCTGGATGGCTTTCCCCGAACAGGCGGCCATCGGTTCCAATGAGGTTCTTTGTCATGATGGGCAACTTTCCACACCCCGAAACGCTCCGTCACGCGGCCTGGTCCAACGCGCATTCATTTTCAAACTCAGCCGATTGTGGCCGGGCGGCGGTCTGCCAGGAAGCCGGAATACCCGCCCACGCCGAGTTGGCGGGCAGCGTCTCGCCCTTCATCAACAGCGAGAGCGCGTCCAGCCGCGAGCCGTCCTCCATTGCCGAATCGTAGAGCGCCACCGAACCCGCGCCGACCACGCAACCCGCGCCAACCCGCAGCCGCGACCCCTTCAAAATCCGGTCCTCGAACAGGTGCGTTTGCAGGACGCAATCGTCGTTCAAAGCCGCCTCGTCGCCGATCTCCGTCAGATCCCATTCCAGCAATCCGGTGGTGTGCGCATAAACGCGGCGACCGACCCGCGCCCCCAGGAGCCGGAAATACCAGGGCAGAAACGGGGTGCCCTGCAGCGCATCCAGCGCCAGCGGCGTCGTGAGGAATTCATAAAGCGCATTCACGAATTCCAGCCGCCAGACAAACGCGCTCCAGAGCGGACGCACAAATGGTCGGTAACGGCCGATGACCATCCATTTGACCGACACCACGCCCAACGCCACACCCGCGCAGCAGGCGGCATAGACGAGCGGCAGCAAAGCCAGCGTGGCGCCCGGTCCCGCGACAGCGCACAACTTGACGTCCGCCGTGAGGACGGTGGCGGTGACGAAAATGAATCCGGCGGACGGCAGCGTGACGCGAAACAGTTCGACGGCCGCCCGCGCCCGCGCCAGTTTCGGCGGCGGGCAGTATGTTCTTGACTCGACAAAACCGGCGCTCGCTTCCCGATGCGGCAGACGCAACGGCGGCGAGCCGAGCCAGGCGGCGCGGGGACGCGCGGCCTCGGTTCTCGAAGGCGCCAGCGAAAGCACGCCGACGAGCGATTCATCGCCGAGGGTGACGCCCGCCGGCAGGACGCCGCTGTTGCCCACGAAAGCGCGGCGCCCCAAACGCGTGGCGGCCACGGTCAGCCAACCGCCTTCAACCCGCGGCGCGCCCAGCGACACTTCGTCGGCCACCGTGCCGCCATCGGCGATTTCCAGGAGGTCGGGCGTGACGGACGTGGCCGTCGAAAGCTCGACGAACCGGCCGAGTTTCGCGCCGAGCGCGCAATACCACGGCGCCGCATACAGCGTCGCGTGAATCGGCGCGATGACGTCGAGCGCCAGCGCCAGGAGCCGGTCCACCACCCAGTTCCTGACGTAGAAACTGCCGTGGACCGGATAGGATCCGGCGCGGACGCGGCCGACCAGCAGCCGCTTGAACACCACCACTTCAAGGCAGAGCAACAGCACGAAGGAGCCACCGACCAGCGGCGCAACCGCCAGGTAGAGCAGGGGGTGTGTCAGGAGATCAATGCGCATGAGCAGGACCATGCCCGGGGCGATGGCCGCCAGAAGCAGGATCGGCAGGGCCACCACCAAACCGGCATAAAGCGCGGCAATCGAAACTCGGCTAAGCCAACCGCGCGGCGGCGGCGGTGACATGGCCGCCGGATTTGGGACACGGCGCGCTGGTGACCCCGCCCAGGTTTCTCCGGCGGGAACACGCACCCCGGCGGAAAGAAGCGACAAGTCCTCGAGCCGCGCTCCGTCTGCCATCACTGCGCCTTCGCGCAACACGGATCGCGTGCCGACAAAGCACCGGCGTCCCACGGTGATGGGACCGATGACAAGCTGACCGTCCTCGACCGTGTAGCCCGTCAGCGACGCCTCGTCGTCCACGGACGTGCCGTCGCCGATGGAAATCAAGTCGAAGGCGGCGAGATTTTCCGTCGCCAGATTGACGTCTTTGCCGATGCTGGCGCCGAGCAGGCGGTAAACCAACGGCAGCCACGGCGTCCCGGCCAGGTAGTCCAGCGGCAAGGCCGAGATCATGGCCTGCGCAAACCACCAGCGCAAATAATACCCGCCCCAGAGCGGATATCGTCCGGCCCGGACCCGTCCCAGGACGATCCATTTGGCGGCGAGGGCGGCGCCCAACAGCAGCGGAAACACCGCCGCGGCGCTCAGCGCCGCCCACGCGGCGGATTGGAACAGCGAACCGGTGTTTTCCCAAAGCAGAAAGAAAACCAGATACGGCGTCACCCATTCAAAAGCCCTGACGCCAAAAACGAAGTAGAGGCCGAAAAACTGAAGGCAGCCGGCAAGGAAATGACGCGCCCGCCGGCGGGTTTGATTTTTCTCTCCCGCGTCAGACAGGACCGTTGTTCCCTCCGGATGGCGCCGGCTGCCCGTCCGCAGCCGCGAGCCGGACGCCCGCCGCGCTTTTAAGCGGCAAGTCGCCGCCCCAAAAGGACCCGCAGACCGCTCCGCCCGCCTTGCCCGGAGGTCCAGCGCGCCGGCCAGCGCGGTCAGAATCGGATAGTTGTAAACGTCCACCACGGACGCGCGGGAAAAACGCGGCTCTCTTCTCAATTCGGAAATCATCCGCGCCGCCAGCAGCGAATGACCGCCCAGGTCGAGGAAGAAATCGTCGTCGGGCGAAACCGGCAAGGGATAAAAAAGGCGCTCCCAAATCTCCGCCAGCCGGCGTTCGGTGTCCGTAAGCGGCCGGCGCGGCGAAATCTTGGTCGCGGCGGCCCGCCTGCGCGGCGGCGGCAGCGCGGCGCGGTCGAGCTTGCCGCTGGGTAGCCGCGGCAAATCGGCGACAGTCTCGATCAACGCCGGCACCATGTAGGCGGGCAGCCGCTCCCGGAGGCGCGCGCGCAGGCCTTCCTCGTCCACGCGGCCATTGCGGGGGGCCACATAGCCGACCAGTTGCTGGACCCCAGGGATGTCTTCGCGCACCACGCACGCCGCGGCGCGGGCCTGGGAGCTTTCCATCAGCGCCGATTCGATTTCCGCCAGTTCGACGCGGAATCCGCGGATTTTCACCTGTGTGTCGGCGCGGCCGAGAAACTCAAGATTTCCGTCGGCGTCCAACCGGCCGAGGTCCCCGGTCCGGTACATACGCGCCCCGGGGTCGTCATCCGGCGCGTACGGATCCGGCAGGAACCGCGCCGCGGTCTGTTCGGGAAGACCGACGTAACCCCGCGCGATGCCGGCGCCGCCGATGCAAATTTCGCCGGCTTCGCCGTTGGGAACCGGGCGGAGCCTCTCATCAAGCACGTGCACGCGATAACCGGGAACCGCGCGCCCAATCGTCACGGGTTTTCCCGGAGACAATTCCGCGCAGGTGGCAATGACGGTGGCTTCGGTCGGGCCGTAGGTATTCAGCATCCTAAGCCCGGGCCGCCACCAGCGCTCGACGAGTTGCGGATGGCATTTTTCGCCGCCGAGAATGAGCAGGCGCACGGTCGGAATTTCCTCCGAAAGAATGGAAAGCAACGTCGGCACGCAGGAAAGCACCGTCACGCGGCATTCGGTGAGGAGCCGCGACAGTTCCGCCCCGGCGCGCGCCATCTCGGGCGTCGCGGCCACGAGTCTCGCCCCGGCGTTGAAGGCCAGCCATATCTCCTCGACCGAGAGATCAAAGGCCAGTGAGGCCCCTTGGTAGACCCGGTCGTCGGGACGCGCGCCATAAAGCCGGCCCTCTTCGCGGACCAGATGCCACGCGTTGCGATGTTCGATCATCACGCCCTTGGGCCGGCCCGTGGAACCCGAAGTGTAGATGATGTAACACAGGTCGCGCGGCCCGACGCCGACGGCATTCCGCGGCAGGCGCGCCGGGCTTTCCGCGGCGATCGCGGCGGCGGCGGCATCCAGTCGGACCATGGGTCCGTCAAAGGCGGCGGCGCGCCGGGCCGCCAGTTCGGCGGTGGTTGCCAGCGCATCCGCGCCGCAATCCTTGAGAATGAAAGCGGCGCGGTCCTTGGGATATTCCGGGTCTATCGGCACATAGGCGGCGCCCGCCTTGAGAATGCCGAGCATGGCGGCGTAGGCGTCGGCTTTTCTGGGCAGCAGCAGGGCGACGCGCGAACCGCGTCTCACGCCGCGCGACCGGAGGAGCCGGGCCATCCGGTTGGCGCGCCGCTCGATTTGGGCATAGGTCATCGTTCTGCGCCCGAAGGCCACGGCCACGGCGTTGGGCTGGCGGTCGGCTTGAGTTTCAAAAACTTCGTGCAGGAGACGGAGTGGTTCTTCTTGTTTCAGCAATCGAATGGTGCGGCGTCCCGGACCCTCAACCTTTGGCGCCGTTTTCCGGATTTGAAATACCGGGCGGTTTTCGCCGGAAAACTCGGTCTCCCTCTTTTGTCGCATAAAAATGCACCTCCACGACCGCAAGCCGAACTTGTCGTTCGATTTCTTTTCCCGGGCAACACCCGTTGCCGGAGTTTGCCAAGACGGCCTCCCACTCTCCTTTTGCCGGTGATGTCATTTCTCATGACCCGCCAGCAGATTGCGAACGACACACTCGGCCAACTTGAGGCCTCCGGCAATGGGGTAAAATCCTCCAAAAAATGGGGTAAAACCCTACTCACGACCGCTCCCGGCGGTCTCCAGAGGAAGAGGACAAGGCGGGCGTTCCGTCAAGGCCGGCAACGCCGCGACGGCAACGCGCGGCGCCTCCAGCCAGTAGCCGTAGCGGGGGTCTTTCTCTTCGACAAACCCGAAAAATTGAAACGCCGAAACCGGCAAATGCGGAAGGATTAAATGCGGAAGGATTTCTTCATGCCTGCAACCGGGCGCCCCCTTCGACGATGCCCTTGGAGATGGCGTAGCGCGTCAGGCCGGCGATGTCGTGGATGTTCAGCTTGTTCATCACCTGCTGGCGGTGCTTCTCCACGGTCTTGATGCTGATGCACAATTCGGCGGCGATTTGTTTGTTGGCCCGGCCTTCGGCGATGAGTTGCAGCACTTCCGCCTCCCGCGAGGTCAGCAGGTCCGTCCGCTTCTTGATCAAGGCGCCCTGGAGGAATGCCTCGCGGTAACGTTCCACCAGCCGCTTGGAGATGGCCGGGCTGAAAAAGGCGTTCCCGTTCCGGGTCTCGCGCACGGCATTGATCAAATCCGTGGCCGCGGTCTGCTTGAGCAAATAGCCGGTCGCGCCCGCCTCGGTGACCTGATGCACATACTCGTCGTCATTGTACGAGGAAAGCACCAGCAGCTTGGCGGAGGGGACTTCCTTGACGATCTGCCGTGTGGCCTCCAACCCGTTGAGATTGGGCATGGCGATGTCCATGACGACGACGTCCGGCACCAGTTTTTTGGCCTGTTGCACGGCCTGGCGGCCGGTTTCCGCCTCGCCGACGACGACGATGTCCGATTCGGCCTCCAACAGCACGCGCAATCCCTGCCGAACCACGGTGTGGTCGTCGGCCAGCAGCACTCGAATTTTTTCCATATGCAGATCCTTTCCTCTGTCTTGTTCGACCCCGAGCCTTTCAGCTCCGCCATAAAAATTGTCCATCTCTCAAGAAAGCCCGTGCCTGGTCTGTGGTTGCAGCCGGCTTCCTTGAATCCGAAGGGCCGAACACCGTCAGGCCACCGGGCGCCGGTTTGAGGACCGGGGCCCCGGGATATTTTTGCCATTTTATTCGGTATGCTCGTGGGTCATGCCCCCGTCAGTTCCGCGCGTCGGCGGCCTGGAACGGGATCGTGACGCGCACGGTCGTTCCGCGGCCCGGCTCCGGCAGGATGCTGAACTCGCCATTCAACAACTTTACACGTTCCTGCATTCCCAGCAAGCCGAGCCGCTGCTTTTGTTTGGCGGCGGTTCCCGGGTCGCCGCGAAAGGACCGGCCATTGTCGGCAATCTCCATGCAAATGCCGTCCTCGGTCTGGCGGATGGAGAATCTCACCCGGCTGGCGTGGGCGTGCTTGGCCACATTGGTGAGGCTTTCCTGGGCGATGCGAAAGAGGGCCGTCTTTTGCTCGACATTCAGCCGCTCGGCCGCGGCGTCGGCGGAGAATCGGACGCGCAAGCCGCTACGCGCGGCGAAGTTCTTCACGTGCGACCGCACCGCGGGCAGCAGGCCCAGTTCGTCCAGCAGGGCCGGACGCAGTTCGCGGGCGAAACGATGCACCGTTTCCATCGTCCCCACGAGCAGACGCTGGCTGCCGGCCAGCGTCCGGGAAAAATTTTCGGAGTCCGCCACGCCGTTGTGTCGCAGGGTGGCCAGGGCCACGCTGACGGCCGTCAGCGACTGGCCCACCTCGTCGTGCAGTTCGCGGCTGATGCGGCGGCGTTCCTCCTCCTGCGCCTCGAGAATTTTGCGGGAAAGCTGCCGCAACGCCTCGTCCATCTGCTTGCGCTCGGTCATGTCCCGCACGATCTTGGCAAACCAGCGCAGTTCGCCCGACTCGTCGCGCACGGCGGTGATGACCGTGTTGGCCCAATAGCGGGAGCCGTCCTTGCGGACCCGCCAGCCCTCCTCCTCGATCCAGCCCCGCTGCCGGGCGGTTTCCAAATGGCGCTGCGGTTTGCCGCTCCGGGTGTCCTGGGGCGGATAAAAACACGAAACGTGCCGGCCGAAGATTTCGTCCTCGCGGTAGCCGTAGATGCGCTCCGCGCCGACGTTCCAACTGGCCACCCGTCCGTCGGGTTCCAACAGAAAAATGGCGTAATCCTTGACATTGGAAACCAGCAGGCGGAACCGCTCCTCGCTCAACCGCAGCGCCTCCTCGGCGCGCTTGCGTTCCGTGATGTCGCGGCCGATGCCGAAGACGCCGACGGGCTTGCCATTCTTGAGTTCGCGGGCCAGGGTGAACTCGCCGATTATGAATTGGCCGTCCGACTTGCGCACACGGTATTCCCAGAGTTGCGGCGCTAATTTGCCCTGCAACACGCCGTAAAAGCGCTCCACGGCCAGCGTCACGTCATCGGGATGGACCAGCGGCGCAAACGCTTTGCCGAGCCAGGCCGAAGGCGGCCAGCCGGTGATCTTTTGGAAGGCGGGATTGAGCGCCGTGATCCGCCCGTCGGGCGCCAGGGAAAAGATCACGTCATGAGCCGTCTCAATGAGGGTCGAATAACGCGCCTGACTCTCGCGGAGGGCGTTCTCGGCGCGCTGGCGCTCGAGGACTTGTGCCTTCAGTTCGCTGTTGCGCTTCTTCAGTTCGGCATTCGTCTCGCGGAAGCCGCGGTGCGTCGCTTCAAACGGCGAAAGCGACTGGAGAAAAAAAGTCCCCGCCAGCTTTGAAATGCGACGGCGTTTTTTCTCGTCATGCTTCGACTGCAACAGTTTATCGCGCGCCTCCAGGTCAATCCGCGCCATGTCCAGGATGCCCATCCCCTGGCCAATCGCGGCGCGCCCCAATTGATAGGACTGCTCTAAAATGGCCTCGCGCTCGCTCGCCAGGTGCTTTCGCAGCTTGGCCGCATAACGCCGCAACCGGCTGATGCCGGGCGCGTCCAGGCCCGCCGCCGCCGTGGCCCGCCCCAGTTTGCAGGCCTCCTCCGCGGCCGCCTCGCGCTTGATGGCCGCGTATTTCCGGAGCCGCACGGCGTAAAGCCGCGCCAGTTTCTGCAATGTTCCGCGTTTGCTCATGGCGACGGGCCGAGGTAACGCGCCGCCAGGATCAGCGCGTCGTCCAGGCCCTTGTAGTGACGCTCCAGAATTCCGTCGGCGATCTGCTGCGGCGTTTCGGTCAGGTTGATGCGCTGGTCGAAGCCGGTGTGCAGGCCGTCCGTGGCAAAGACCAGCAGATCACCGGGGGACAGGGGCATGACGCTGGCGTGGAGCGCGGGCAGTTGGAGGCCGACCAGGCCGCCGCGCAGGAGGAGGTTTTCGGTGGCCGGAAAAGTGTTGGCATCGGCGCGAAACAACCGGGCCTCGACGTTGCCCACGCCCAGCCAGGTGAGAATGCTGTCGCGCACGTTCACCGAGGCCAGGGTCATCACCGCGCCTCGGGTCTTGGCCAGCGCCTCGTGACACCGCCTGACCAGGGCGATGACCGGCTCGGCGCCGTGTTCGCCTAGGATCGCCGCCGCCCGTTGCGCCGCCGCGGTGGCTTCCCTGCCGTGTCCCACGCCGTCAATGACCGCCAGCAGCAGGCTGTGATCGAAAACGTGAACGGCATGCAGGTCCCCGGACACGGATTGGCCGGCGAGCGGGCGGGCGGCGACGCCCCAGTCCATCCATTTCTCTTTTCCAGCGGCCGCGGCCATGGTTTGCGCGTTTCAGTGCAACCATTTTTTCATGGTTACGACGGTTCCTTTGCCGACACTGCTGGCGATGTCGAATTCGTCCATGAGCCACTTGGCGCCCGGCAGACCCACGCCCAGGCCGCTCTTGGTGGAATAGCCGTATTGCATGGCCTTGGCCACGTCCTTGATGCCCGGACCTTCGTCGCGGGCGACGATCTGGATGCCGCGCCGGCTGCCGTGATTGACCGGCCCCAGCAGAATGATCCCCTGCTTGGCATGGATGACAATGTTGCGCGCCACTTCGGAGATCGCCGTCGCGATCAGGGTCAGATCCGACCCGTCGAAGCCCATTTCCATCGCCAGCGCGCGTCCCCTTTGACGCGCGGTCACGATGTCGGCGGCGGAGCCGATGGCTACGCGCAATTCATTATTTTCCATGTTGCAAGGTTTTCTTGGTCACACGGTTGAGATAGGCCAGCCCTTCCTCCAAGTCCAAAGCCGTCCCCACCCCTTCCAAGGTCAACCCCAACTGCACCATCGCGAACGCCACGTCGGGCTGGATGCCGACGATGACCGTTTCGGCGCCGCGCAATTTCAGCATGTGCGCCACGGCCCGCAGGGTCCGCGTGGCAAAGGAATCAATCACATCCAGAACAGTAACATCAATAATGACCCCGCGCGAGCGGAACCGCCCCACCCGTTCGGCGAGGTCGTCGCGCAATTCGAGGAGGTCGGCGTCCGACAGGACGGATTGGACGCTGGCGATGAGATAATCGCCCTGCTTGAGTACGGGAACGTGCATGATGGTTTAATGCGTGCGGCGTCGAAGCCATGGAGCGGTGAAGCGGAGCGGTCGGCGGACGCGCATCCACGCTTCACGCCTTGGCGCTTCAACGCTTGCCTCCTTCATTTTCCTTCCTCCAGCGAGGCGGCTTCCGCCGTGGAAATAACCTTGTAGCCCAGCAGGCGTTCGGCCTCCTCGATGCCGCCCTGCAGATCGCCGACCGCGTTCATCTTGCTCAGGTCCACGCCGATGGTGACCAGGGTCTGGGCGATTTCCGACGACAGGCCGGTGATGATGACGCTGGCGCCCATGAGCCGCGAGGCCTCCACCGTCTGCACCAGGTGGTTGGCCACCGTCGAGTCAATCGTCGGCACACCGGTGATGTCCACGACCACCACCTTGGCGCGGTTGCTGCGGATGCCGCGCAGCAACTGCTCGGTCAACTGGCGGGCGCGCTGCGAGTCAATCACGCCGATGATGGGCAGGATGAGCAGCCGTTCGCGCACCTGCAGCACCGGCGTGGAGAGTTCGCGGATGGCCTCCTGTTGCTGGCGGATGACGCGCTCGCGCTCCTGCACGAAGCTGACGGCAACGGTGTTGGCGATGCGGTTGGCCGCCGGTTCATAGGCGTCCAGCACTTGGTTGAGCAGTTCAAAATCCGCCTGGTATTTCTTGAACAGCGACCGCGCCAGCACGTCGCGCAACAGCAGCACGATGCCGACGACTTCGTGGGTCTCGACGCCGCGCGGGATGATGCGCTCGGAAAGGTTGCGCGCGTAGGCCTGCAGCGCCTCGACGCTGCCGGTCTCCAGCACTTCCACGTAGTTGTCATACACCGAGGTGGCTTCGGTGAAGATTTCCTCCTTGGTCATGGCGGTGAGCAATTGCGCCTCGGTGATGCGGCGCGCCCACTCCTCGCGGAGTTGGGTGCGGTTCTGGCGCAGATGCGCCACCAACTCGCGCAGCAGGGCGGCGCTGGCCTCGCTCACCGGCGGGCTGATGGCCGCGGCGGCCATCGCCCGGCTGGGGCTCAAGGGCGGCAGAATGTGGACGCTGGAAACTTCTCCTTTTTCCTTTTTATCTTTTGGTCTTGCCATGTTACCTCCGGCGGTCAGTAGTCATTTGCATTGATGCGTTTGTTCTCAGGACGACACAACCAACGCTACTGTAGGACATAAACCGCCCGTGAACAGTGGGTGAACACCCCATACCCGCCGCTGCCGCCGCCCCTCTTCCGGACGGCCCGGCCCGCCGCCGGCTGGGGCGTTCTTCGCCCCGGTTTGAGGTCTTCACCCACTTTGAAAATTGTGACGCAATTTTTGCATTGGGTCGCAGGGTGCGGGATGCGCGCCCGATGGGAGAGGAAAATGAGAGTGCTTTTTAACATGGGACGGTCCTGAAGAATCGTCCAGACCATGCGCAAATAACAACCACGGTTGGCTGCGTCCGCTCGCCGAGGCGTTGCGCGAAGCCGCCGCCATCCGTGTGAAATGCTTTTGAGCGCCCTGGCGCTGTTGCTTTGGGGTTCCGAAGGACCGGCCGCCAAACCATCGGACGGGATGTTGGAGCGGTTTTCGTCTCCGGGCGCAGCGGCAAGTTCTGTGGAGGCCTATCGTATGATTTGGCGCAGGTTCAACTGACGCATCCTCGAATGCTGCGTCCCGGTTTCCCACGGGGCGCCAAGGCGCAGAACGCGTGAATACTCCGGAATCCTCACATCTGCTCCAGCGTCTGGATGCCGAGCGTGTCCAGTCCCTGTTTCAAGACACGCGCCGTCAAATCGCAGAGCGCCAGGCGGCTGGCGCGGGTCGCCTCGGCCGCCTTGAGCACGGGACAGTTTTCGTAGAAGGCGGTGAACCGGCCGGCCAGTTCAAAAAGATAATTGCACAGGAAATTCGGGCGGTGCTCCTCCGCCACCGCCTCCAGCGTCAGGCCAAAATTCAGGAGCTGTTTCGCCAGCGCGATTTCCTGCGGCGCCGTCGGAACGATTTCCGCCTTCTGGCTTTCGCCTTCTGCTTTCCTGAAGATGCTCCGGATCCGCGCGCAGGCGTACTGCAAATACGGCGCGGTGTTGCCGTTGAGGGCCAGCATCTTTTCCCAACTGAACACGTAATCGCTCTGGCGGTTGGGCAGCAAATCGGCGTATTTGACGGCGCCCAGGCCGACGACGCGGGCGATGTCGCGGCGTTGCGCCTCCGGCAAACCGGGATTCTTTTCGGAAACGATTTGGAAGGCGCGCTCCTCCGCTTCGTCGAGCAAATCCGCGAGCCTGACCGTCTCGCCGCTGCGCGTTTTGAACGGCTTGCCGTCCTCGCCCAGGATCGAGCCGAACCAGACATGGGCCAGCTTGGGCAGTTGGCAGTGTGAAGCGGGGAGTTGGGAGCGCCATTGGCGGAACGCGGCGAAGACCTGCTGGAAATGCAATTGCTGGCGGCCGTCGGTGACGTAGATGATTTCGTCCGGGCGCCAGGTTTCACACCGGTAAGCCAGCGTGGCCAGATCGGTGGTGGCGTAGTTAAATCCGCCGTCGCTTTTGCGGACGATGAGCGGATGCGCCTGTAATTGCGGGTGGTCGTCAAAGAACACCACCGTCGCCCCTTCGCTTTCGCGCGCGAGGCCGCGCGCGCGCAGTTCCTCGACGAGCGACTTCAATTTCGGGTTGTAAAAACTCTCGCCCAGGGCGTGGTCAAACTTCACACCGAGCCGCGAATAGATTTCGTCGAACTGCTTCTGCGACAACCCGATCATCTCGCGCCAGATCCCCAGGTTTGCGGGGTCGGCGCCCTGGAGCTTGACGAGTTCCAGACGGGCGGCGTCCCGGACCGTTTCGTCGGTGGCGCTGGCGGCGTTCACCAGTTTGTAGAGCCGTTCCATTTCGGCTACGGGGTCGCGGGAGAGGGCGTTGCGGTCGAGAAACCGTTTCCAGCCCACGAGCAGCATGCCGAACTGCGTGCCCCAGTCGCCGATGTGGTTGTCGGTGATGACCCGGTGGCCGAGCAGCCGCAGCGCGCGCGCGAGCGCGTCGCCGAGGATCGTCGAGCGGATGTGGCCGACGTGCATGGGCTTGGCCGCGTTCGGCGAACTAAAATCAATCACAACCGTTTTTGGCTGCGCGACCTTTTCAAAAAACAAATGGTCGCCGCGCGCAGCGGCCTCGAGGGTTCGCTCAAGCGCGGAATTGTTCAGCCGGAAATTCAGGAACCCCGCGCCGGCGCTTTCGACTTTCTCGCAGATTTCGGAGACATCCAATTTCGCCAAAACGTCCGCTGCAAGCTGGCGCGGATTCAGTTTGCGGGCCTTGGCCAGCGCCATCAGGGCGTTGCACTGATAATCGCCAAATTTCGGGTCGGGGCAGGGCCGCACCAGGAACGCCGAGAGTTCCGCGTCCGGGAGCGCGTTGCGGACCGCCGTCGCGAGCTGAAGTTCAATTTGTTTGTGTGGAAGCACAGGATGCGTTGAATCCCTGGCCGGTTACCTTGTTGAACCGTTGCGCCAAGGCGCAAGCGGACCGGTCTGGCCGTTCCACGATTCAACGGGTTGACGGATCACTTCTTCCCGAACTCTCGGATCACGTTGAGCATGGCCGCGGCGTCGGGCGCCTCTTCCAGCGCCTGCCGGAAGTCGGCCTTGTGCAGGAGCTTGGCGATGTTGGCCAGGGTGTGGAGGTGTTTTTGAAACTGTCCCTGCGGCACCAGGAACAACATGACGAGTTTGACGGGCTGGTTGTCGAGGGCGTCGAAATTCACGCCGTTTTTTGAGCGGCCCAGCGCGCCCACCACCTCGAAGATCAGGTCCGTCGAGGCGTGCGGGATGCCGATGCCGAAACCGATGCCGGTGCTCATGGAGGTCTCGCGCTTCTTGACGGCGGCGGTCACCGCCTCACGGTCGGCGGCCTGGATTTTGCCGTTGGCGACGAGGTTGCCGATCAATTCGTCAATGGCTTCCCAGCGGTTGGTGGCGTGCAAATCGGGAAGGATTTGCGTCTGGCTCAAAATGTCGGCTAAGTCCATACCAAATGTCCGGCAAGCATTTGAACCAATCCGCCCGGCAATTCAAGACAGAATTATTGACAAAAATGTCCGAGGGCGTGCCGTTGTTCACAGCCAGTGTCCCATCCATCGCAGCACCTCGATCGTGGACTCCCACCACCACGCCGGCGCATCCCGCCAGCCCGCGCCGCCCGTCAACAGCGGAACGCCCAGCAGCAACACGCTCACGTTGCCCAGAAAAATCACCACTGCCGAAAACAGATAGCCTTGCGTCGTGATGTCCGTCTGCCGCGTCTGCAGCGCGTGGGCCGTCAGCGTCAGATGAAACGCATAGGCCGCCCCGAGGAGCAGATGAAAATACACCCAACCATTCCGCCAGTTCCAAATCCAGCGGCCCAAGGCGAACCCCGCGGTGACCAGCGTCGCGTAGAGCGGGAAAAAATACGGGGCCAGCACGATAAGGAAATTGGTCTTGGAAACGACGACGTGGCCGCCCTGGGACGTGATCTTCATCCGCTTGACCCGCCCGCCTAAAAGCCAGGTCCACAGCGCGTGCGTCAACTCATGACCCAGGACGTAGATCCACATCGGCTTGGGCAGCAGCAGGAAGACCACGCCCCAACAAGCGGCGCCCGCCAGCAACGGCACCCAGACCGTATCCGCCCCGCCGCTGGCCGCCAGCATGCGCCCCAAGGCCATCACCGCACCGGCGCAGACCGGCAGCAGCAGCAGGGCGATGAGGAATTTGATCCACTTCGGCACGCGCGGAAGAATTTAGAATCCAGCGTTGGAGTTCAAGCCCCGGCTTGCCCGCCCTCATGTTTAAGCGCCGAGACCAACTTGCTGCTTGTCACTCGTCACCGGCCACTTGACACTCCTGCCGATGACTCAAGACGAAGTTCTGAAAATTTTCCGCGACACGGGAGCGTTGCTCGAGGGCCATTTCATTCTCCGAAGCGGCCTGCACAGCCGCCAATACTTTCAATGCGCGCTCGCGCTCCAGCAAATGCCCGTCGTCGAAAAACTCGGCGCGGCGCTGGCGGCCAAAGTCAAATCCCTCGGCGCGGCCACGGTCGTGGCGCCGGCCATGGGCGGATTGGTCATCGGCCAGGAAGTGGCGCGGCAGCTCGGCGTGCGGTTCATCTTTTCGGAAAAGGAGGAAGGCCGACTGGTCCTGCGGCGCGGATTTAAAATCGCGGCCGGCGAAAAAATCCTCGTCATTGAAGACGTCGTGACCAAGGGCGGACGGGTGCAGGAAACGATTGATATTGTCCGTGCGCATGGCGGAAGCGTGGTGGGCGCCGCGGCCGTTGTGGATCGCTCGAACGGCGCGGTGAACTTTGGCGCGCCGTTCCAGAGTTTGATTGCGCTCAAGGTTGAGAACTTTGCGCCGGACAAACTGCCGCCGGACCTGGCCGGGATTCCCGCGGAGAAACCGGGCAGCAAGTAGCCCGTTCGGAGCGCTATGGAGACGACACCCGATAAAACGCCCTGTCGGCTGGCGGACTTGGATCGGTGTATCGGCCTTGGCCATCGTCTCCCGCCGTCAGATTGGTGAGCGATTCCCACGGGCCGGACAAATCGGTTGCCCGCAGCAGATGATACGTTTGTCCAGGGATGCCGCTGAAGCCGATGATCCAATCTTGCCCGGCGCGGGCCGGAGGCAGCATTTGACCGGCCAGGCTCAGCCGGAAAACACTGCCGCCGCCATGGCTTCCGCCGACCGCAGAGGTGCCGTATAACGCGCCGTCCTGGCCCAGAAGCAATGTGCCCAATGGGCCTCCGCCGGTGGCATAATCGAACGCTGCCACGGTCGTGAACACGCCATTGGTCGTGATGCGAAATACCGTGCCCCAGCCGCCGCCGCCGCCGGAAGCCGTTGTGCCGTAAAATGCGCCGTCGGGTCCCCGAATGAGGCTACCGACAGGATGAGCGCCGTTCGCACCGGTGAAAACCAGCAAGGTCGTCAGATCGCCATTGGTGGTGATGCGAAACACCGTTCCCAGATCGAATGCCCCGCCTCGAAGCGTTGTTCCGTAAAATGCATCGTCCAGACACTGAACCAGCCCGCCGCGCGGACTGGCTCCATTCGTGCCGTTGAAAGAAACTAACATCGTCAATTCTCCGTTGGTCGTTACTCGAAACACCGTGCCGTCGCCGCTGACGGTGTTGGTCGCGCCACTGCCACCCCGCATCGTGGTTCCATAGAAAGCTCCGTCGCTGCCTTGAACCAAATCGCCATTCGGATACGAACCATTTGTGTCGTCAAATTGCGCCAGCATGGTGATCTCGCCATTGGTTGTGACGCAGAAGACTGTTCCATCAAGAAAAACCCATCCGGATTCTGTTAGAACCTCGCCGTATTCTGTTGTCCCATAAAACGCGCCATCTTTTCCATACAGCAGGCCGCCGGAAGGATCGTCGCCGTTCGTTCCGCTGAAGGTTGCAATGGTCGTCAGTGTTCCGTCCTCAGTCATTCGGAAAATCGTGGCGGAACCGTTGGTGCCGCCATTTCGTGTGGTTCCGTAAAAATTTCCATCCGCTGCTTTGACCAGCCCAGATGGAAGAGGCCCGGTCGAGGTGTTGGCCATTTCCTGGAATGAAATCAAAGTCTTTTCCACACCGTTCGTCGTGATACGGAAAATGGTTCCCGCATTGTTTGTTCCGCCGAAATAGGTGGTTCCATACAAATCGCCGTTGGTGCCCTGAACAAGGCCGAACGTCGGCCGCAGGGCATCCGGATGCGTAAAGGACGTTAGCGAAGTCAATTGTCCTGCGGGCGTCACTCGAAATGCAGTTCCGTATCCTTGTGCTCCGCCATCGTAAGTTGTTCCATAAAACGCGCCATCAGTGCCCTCAACGACCGCCGCCCACGGTGTGCTTCCGTTGGTCTGATCGAACGATCCCATCGTCGTCAACTCGCCATTCGTCGTAACCCGGAAAACTGTTCCGTATCCAACGTCTCCGCCTACTTGACTTGTCCCGTAAAAAGCGCCGTCAGTTCCTTGTATCAACGCCGCTTGCGACGAATAGATTACACTATTGTCGTTGAACGAAACCAGATTGGTTATGGTTAATTCGCCGCTGGTGGTCAGAGCAAAGATTAAGCCGAGACCATCGCTCCCGCCGCCCTGTGCCGTGCCATACAGACGGCCATCCAAGCCTTGCACCAGTCCTCCGTTCGGATACCCGCCGTTGGTGCCGTCGAAAGTGACCAGCGTTGTCAGCACTCCGATGGTGGCCACGCGGAATACTGTGCCTTGGCCAATACTTCCACCTTCCGGAGTCGTC
>JAGWMQ010000191.1 GCA_028873125.1 Verrucomicrobiota bacterium
CATTCCTGGATGAACAACTACCGCAAGCTTCGCGTGCGTTACGAGAAGAAAGCCGCCAATTACGAGGCGTTGCTCCATCTGGCCATCGCCATTATCCGCTGGCGGATGTGAAAACATGGCAAATTATTATTTACGGATAAGCTCTTAGTTTGGTTCGTAGATGACAGCGGGATGAAACAGCTTCTTTGTGGTGATGGTGACCTACCACCTGACGTGAGAGAGCGGGAAAAATCGCGCGATAAGGAATTTGCTTTGATTTTTTCTCTCGTCAGCAGGTCCGGTGGGATACAACCTGCGAATATCAAAAGGTTCCGCGAGACTTTTGCCACGGACATTGGAAAAGCGGCCTCAGCCAACGAAGTTTATTTGGAGTGGGAAACCTACACGAACCCATACGGCTGGCAGTCGGATGTCCCCAAAGGTTATGGGGCAACAACTACCGTAAATGGCAGGTAAAATACCGTTTTGTCAAAATTGAACCTGTGGCCTAGACGAGGATAGGCTGCAAGGCCGCTTGATGGCGGCGAACAAAACTGGTTGTGCAAATGCCATTTGCCATTGCGGCGGCGGATTTCGTGGATTTTGTCGCGCGTGAAAATTCAACGCGCATTGCCCTCCGTTTCCGACAAGACCGGCCTCAACGCCTGTCTGAAAAATATTTTTTGGGTGGAACGGGCTACCAGCCCGTTGCGGCAGGCTACCAGCCCGCCGCGGCTTGGGGCGGCAGGTTGCCGCCCACAACGGGCTGGTAGCCCGTTCCACCCATTTTTCAGACAGGCTCTCAGAAGCCAGGAGCCAACGCCACTGCTCTCTGAGTTTCGACCGTCGGATGAAGCCGGATTATCTTTATTGCAAACGTGATTCCGGCACTGGGGGGCGCGGCTGACCTTTGGAGCCGGAGACAGCCTTGCGGACCGTGTCGTTTTTTGGCATATCAGCAACATGCGAAAATCGAGGTAGCATGAGTTCAGTATCATCGTCGAGCGGGACGAGGCAGGTTATTATGTGGCCAACGTTCCAAAATTGCGCGGTTGCCACACGCAGGCGCGTTCGCTTGACAAGCTCATGGAACGAGTCAGGGAGGCCATCGCGTTGTGTTTGGAAGTCGAGCAGGATGTGCCAACCACCACAAAGTTTGTCGGCGTGCAGCGCGTTGCGGTCTGAGAGAACAGGCTGCAAGGCCGTTTGATGGCAGCGGACAAAATTGGTTGGGCAAATGCCATTTGCCAGTTGCGACGGCGGCGGATTTCGTGGATTTTGTCGCGCGTGAAAATTCAACGCGCATTGCTCTCCGTTTCCGACAAGACCGGCCTGGTTCCTTTCGCCCAAATCCTGGCGCAGAGCGGAGTTGAAATCCTCTCCACCGGCGGCACCGCCAAAACCCTCCGCGAGGCCGGGCTGAAGGCGAAGGACATCAGCGAGCACACCGGCTTCCCCGAAATGCTCGATGGCCGCGTCAAGACGCTGCATCCCAAGGTCCACGGCGGGCTGCTGTTTATCCGGGGAAACGAACAACACGAAGCCGCCGCGCGCCAGCACGGCATCGCGCCGATTGATCTGGTCGTGGTGAACCTGTATCCGTTCGAGCAATCCGTCGCCAAGCCCGAAGCGAGTTTGCGCGACGCGATTGAGAACATTGACATCGGCGGGCCTTCGATGCTGCGCAGCGCGGCCAAAAACCACCAGAGCGTGACCGTGGTGGTGGATCCGGCGGATTACGCCGAAGTCGCCCGGCAGATTGCGTCGGAGGGCGATACGACCCTGGACTTGCGCCGGAAACTGGCCGCGAAGGCGTTCGCGCGGACGGCGGCTTACGACGCGGCGATCGCTTCGTATTTGGAAAAAGCTTTCAGACTTCAGTCGTCAGCCGCTGGCCTGCCATCGGCACTGACGATTTTTGCGCCGCTGGCGCAGCGGTTGCGTTACGGCGAAAACCCGCACCAGGCGGCGGCGCTGTACGGAAAGTTTCACGAATTTTTCCGCCAGCTTCACGGCAAGGAACTGTCCTACAACAACATCCTGGATCTGACGGCGGCGGCGAATCTGATCGGGGAATTTGAAAAGGACGCGCCGACGCTGGCGATTTTGAAACACACCAATCCGTGCGGCGTCGGCCAGGGCGCGAATCTGCGCGAGGCCTGGGACAAGGCCTTCGCCACGGATCGGCAGGCGCCCTTCGGCGGCATCATCGCGGTGAACGAGGTTTTGGACGGCGGCTGCGCCCAGGCGATCGCCGAAATTTTCAGCGAGGTCATTGTGGCGCCGGATTTTTCGCCCGAAGCACTGGGGATTCTGCAAAAGAAGAAAAATCTCAGGCTGCTGAAAATGTTGAAACCGCCGCGCGAAGACGGCCCTCTGGATTTCCGGAGTGTCGGTGCGGATTCCATGTTGTTGCAGCAACGCGACTTGAAGACCACAGGGCGTGCGGACCTGAAAATCGTGACGAAACGGCCGCCGACCGAGGAGGAATTGCGCGCGATGCTGTTTGGCTGGCGCGTGGTCAAGCACGTCAAGTCCAACGCGATTGTTTATGCGGCGCCGGACCGGACGCTCGGAATCGGCGCCGGACAGATGAGCCGCGTGGACTCCAGCCGGATTGCGGTCTGGAAGGCGGGCGAGGCCCAGTTGCCGCTCCAAGGCAGCGTGGTTTGCAGCGACGCCTTTTTTCCGTTTCCCGACGGTTTGATGGCGGCGGCGGAAGCGGGGGCAACGGCGGCGATTCAGCCGGGCGGTTCCGTGCGCGACGCAGAGGTGATCGAGGCGGCGGATGAGCGAAACATGGCGATGGCGTTCACGGGCACAAGGCATTTCAGGCATTGACCGGCCCACGTTGGCCACCGGCTGCTCTCCACCTTGAGCAGGGGGCCATTCATGGGAGCAGCCAGTAAACGAGCGAGACCTGGGCGACCGCGACGATGGCGACCAGCGCCCAGACGAAATTTTCACGCGTATGCAGACCACGTTGAACCGGCGCCGCCAGCCAGAACTGCAATTTGGCGGACCCCAAGGTGAGGGTGTCGCCGTTGCGGAGGATTTGGTCCTGAACAGGCCGACCGTTGACTGCGGCGAGCGCCCCGGCGACGGTGACGAGACGGAACCCCTCCTTTTTTTGAAACTCCAACACCAGGTGTTTGTCCCACACCCCGTCGTCATCGAGGCGCAAATCGTTTTCCGGGGCGCGGCCGACGCGAAAAGGAAAACGGCGGACAGCCCGCTGGCCGCCCGCCTGTCTGCCCGACAAGATATTGAGTTGAACCATCACCAAATCCGGCGCGGCACCTGGATTTGGTCGCCGGGATAAACGGGCAAATCCAGCGACGGGTCCCGCAGGGCCTTCTCACAATTGACCGTGATGACCTGCCCGTTGGCGCGGATGAGCTTGACCTTTCTGC
>JAGWMQ010000074.1 GCA_028873125.1 Verrucomicrobiota bacterium
CACCAGATGAACTGGTCGCAGCCAGAACAGCCGCCGCCACGAATCTATCAGGATCAGCTCGCCGATGTGTGGCCGACCTGAATGGTGCCCATACCGCTTTTCCGCAGGAAAATGATTTTCCACCGCCAAATCTGCGAAAGTCGGGTTAGTGCCCTCCTCGAATCGGTAATACGCCACGGTGGCTGCGCTGGGAATTTGAACGGTGGGGACGAATATGACGACGGTAACTATTATTGCTTTCAGCAAAGGCCGCATAACTCAGACCTCAATGCCGTAGGCCTTGATCTTGTTGTAGAGGGTCTGGCGGCCGATGCCCAGGCGTTTGGCGGTCTCGAACTTGTTGCCGCCGGTCTCCCGGAGCATCTGGATGATGGCGTTGCGTTCCACCCCTTCGAGCAGGGTGAAGTTGGCGTCAGAATGACTGTCGGCGGCCGTCCGCAGGGTGGAGACGGACAGGTCGGCGGCGTCCACCTCGTTGCCTTCGCACAAGAGCACGGCGCGCTGCACCTCGTTTTGCAACTGGCGGACGTTGCCGGGCCACTCGAAGGCGGTCAGCCGTTCCGCCGCCGCCGGGGTGAAGCCGCCGATGGTGCGGTTGGCCTGGGCGGCAAAGCGCTTCAGGAAGGCGCCGGCCAGCGGGAGGATGTCCTCGCGCCGCTCCCGCAGCGGCGGCAGATGCACGGAGATGGCGCTGATGCGGTAGAACAGGTCCTCGCGCAATTTGCCCTCCCGGATCGCCTCGTCGGGCCGGCGGTTGGTGGCGGCGATGATGCGGCAGTTGGTCTTGTAACTGGTCTTGCCGCCGACCGGCCGGACTTCCTGGTCCTGCAACACGCGGAGCAGCTTGCTCTGCGTGTCGGCTGGCATTTCGGAAATCTCGTCCAGGAACAGCGTGCCCCCCTCGGCCTGGCGGAACAGCCCTTCCCGGTCGGCGTGCGCGCCGGTGAAGGCGCCCTTGACCGAGCCGAACAATTCGCTCTCGATCAATTCGCGGGGCAGGGCGGCGCAGTTGATCTTGATGATTTTGCCCTTGCTGCGCGGGCTGAGCGTGTGGACCAGGTCGGCGATGACTTCCTTGCCCGAACCGCTTTCGCCGGTGATCAACACCGTCACGTCGCTGGGGGCGATGCGCTCGACGGTGCGGACGACCTCCTGCATGACCGCGCTGCGGAAGATCGGCGAGGCGGTGCCGCTCATGGTTTCCAGGGCGCGCCGCAGGGTGAGGTTTTCTTCGTTCTGCAGCTTGCGATCCAACGCGCATTTTACGTCGGCCAGCAGCTTTTCGTTGTCAAACGGTTTGGACAGGAAATTGTAGGCGCCGCGCCGGCCGGCCTCGACCGCCATGGTGATGGTCCCGTGGCCGGTCAACACGATGACTTCGGTCTCCGGCCAGTGCCGTTTGATCTGCGGCAGCAGATCCAACCCGTCCGCGTCGGGCAGTTTCACGTCGAGCAACACCACGTCGGGCGGCTCCTGAAACAGGGCCTTCTGCAGCGCCGCGCCGCTCTCCACCTCGGCGGTCTGGTATTGCTGCTGTTTCAAGACTGTGGCCAGCAACTCCCGGACGTCGGGTTTGTCATCCACGATGAGCACTTTGGCTTTCATAATTTGCGCCTCTTGGGCCGAGCGCAGACGCGGACGAACCGCTCGAAAATCGCGCGATGCTGCGGATGACGCCCCGTCAGCCGTTCGGGATGAAATTGCACGCTCAACAAAAAGGGCAGCGCCTCCGCCGCTTCCGAGTTCAACTCCATCGCTTCCACGATTCCATCGCTGGACCGCGCGGTGGCCGATAAGGGCGGCGACGGTTCCAAAACGGCCTGATGATGCGAACTGTTCACGCCCAAAGTCTGCGCGCCGATGATTTTATGCAGGAGCGAGCCGGGTGTCAACGCCACTTCATGCACCAGGGCGCCGGCCTGGTCGGAACGCTCATGATTGAGGGCCCCGGGCACCTGGCGGCGGATGTCGGCCACGAGCCGGCCCCCGAAGGCGACCTGGAGCAGTTGGTGCCCGCGGCAGATGGCCAGCAGCGGCCGGCGTTGGCGGAAAATTTCGTCAACCAGCAGCAACTCGCGCAGGTCGCGCCGGCCGCCGTCGGGCGTGGCGCCCACCGTTTTGCGGACCGCCCGGGGCAGCCGGGAGGTGTACAGATCGGGCTGGATGTCGTTGCCGCCGGTCAGCAGCACGCCGTCGGCGCGGCGCAGCGCCTCGGCCAGCACCGCCCGGTCGGTGGACGTCGGGCCGGTGACGGGGATGGCGCCGGCCTGCAGCAGGGCGTTTTCATATTTGACCGAAAGGCTCACGGACAAATCGTGAAACTCCACGCCGCGCCTTTCAACTCCCGCCGCGACAAGTATCAAGGGCTGTCGGACCATGTGCAGCAGTGTATGATTCCAAGACGCGGGTGTCAGGCAAAAACCACGCCCTGCGCATTGGCCCGGTTCATGCTCCGACCAGGGTATGACCGGAACCATCAAATTGAGACGGAGTGCCGTTTATCATTTGCTCAACACCATCGCCCCCATCAATCACGCGGCGAAGGCTCGGATGGACGCCGCCGGATCGGGGATCATCGTGGGATTATGGTGCGTCGTGGTGCTGCTGATGCGGCTGATTTTGAGCCGGGTGCAGTGAGCTTTCTAGACACCGGCTCGGACTGCAGAACGCGGACGGCCGGTCGGTGGGAGATGCATCGTTGCGGCGGCGTACGGACACGTCGGGAGACCCGCGCTTTCCGGCGAATCTCGTCAGCACTCTTTCAAAGCGGCTGGTCAAACGTCCGCTTCGGGAAACCGTTCGCGGATGCGTCGGCGCAGGCGCGCCTCGTCGTCGGGCTGGTAACGTCGCCGGGCGATGAGCCGCCGCAGCGCCTCGAGGAGGGCCAGCCAGTCTTCCAGCGGCGGCTCGGGCACCGCCTGCCACCGGTCAAAGCGCCGCTCGCGCCGGAAAAAGAACCATTCGCGCCCGATGTGTTGCGCGTAAACCTGCAGCTTCACGCCTTCGTCGGTGGTCCGTCTCCAACTGATCTCAGCCTTGGGCATGGTTCATGGAGGCGCGACGGGCGAATCGAGAAGAAAAACGTCCCCCGGTTCCGTCTGTCGCCCCTTGCGTGTCACGTTTCAAAAATCATTCCGGCAGCTCCACCCCGGCGACGGCCACCGCCGCGATGCCTTCCTCGCGGCCCACAAACCCCATCTTCTCGTTCGTGGTCGCCTTGACGCCGACATGTTTTTCGGAGGCGCCCAGCGCGGCGGCGATGTTCTTTTTCATGCCGGTGATGTGCGGATAAATCTTCGGCGCCTCTGCGATGATGGTCGCGTCCACGTTCACGATTCTTCCGCCGCGTCGGGCGACCTGCTTCGCGGCTTCCTCCAGGAAGATCCGGCTCGGAACGTTTTTCCAGCGCGGGTCGGTGTTGGGGAAAAAGTGGCCGATGTCCGGCTCGCCCAACGCTCCCAGGAGCGCGTCGCAGACCGCGTGCATCAGCGCGTCGGCGTCCGAATGGCCGTCGAGACCCTTCGGATGCGGAATTTCAACGCCGCCCAAGATGAGCTTGCGTCCGGCGACCAGCGCGTGAACGTCGTAGCCGATGCCAACGTGGACCATGCGTGGATTGTAGAAGCGGCGCTCGGGTCAACCAAGAAATTTCACTTGCGGCGCCGGCCGGCGGGCAAATCTTCGATGGAGGCGATGTGCAGCGCGTCTGCGGTGGTGACCGAATCGTCTTCGCCCATCACGACGACCCCGCCCTTGCCGACGATGACAAATTCAGGATGCAACACCGGCACCCGCTTGCCGCCGGACAATTCCAAAACGAACGGCTTGAAACCGTTGCTCAGTTTTTCCCGGAGGCGGTCCAGATTCATGCCCCTTCCATAACATGAGGTCTTCTGGAAAGCAAGTTGCCGTTCGCTCAGGCTGAAACCCGCGGAGCGCGCTTCGCTTGCCTCATCCTTTGGGCAGCGTGAAGAAAAACGTCGCACCCTTGCCCGGTGCGCTTTCGACCCAGACCGCGCCGCCGTGGTTTTGAACGATGTGCTTGACGATGGACAGGCCCAGGCCCGTGCCGCCCTGCTCCCGCGAGCGCGCCTTGTCCGCGCGGTAAAACCGCTCGAAAACCCGGCCAAGAGACTCCGGCGGGATGCCGGGACCGTCGTCGCGCACGAAAATTTCCACCTGCGAATTCTCCGCCGGGCGTCCGCCGACGGTCACCGCCCCGCCGGCGCGCCCATACTTGATGGCGTTGTCCACGAGGTTGGCCAGGACCTGTTCGAGCCGGTTCTCATCGGCGGTCGCCGTCAAATCCGGCAATTCATTGATCAGCGTCACGCCGCGGCCGGCGGCGCGCGATTTGAGGTCGCTCAAGACCTTTTCGGCCACGGCGCGGACGTGGATCGGCTGCGGATTCAGCCTGAGGCGTCCCGATTCGAGCGCAGAAATCGTCAGCAAATCCTGGATGAGCAGGTCGAGCCGCTGCGCGTTGCGCTCGATGATTTTCAGAAAGCGCGCGGCGATTTCGGGGTCGTTGCGCGCGCCGTCCAGGAGCGTCTCGGCGTAGCCCTTGATGAGCGAGAGCGGCGTGCGCAGTTCGTGGCTGACATTGGCGACGAATTCCTCGCGCGTTCGCTCCAGTTGCTTGAGGCGCGTCAGGTCGTGAAACACCAGGATCGTGCCCTCGCGTTCGCCGGCGGCGTTGGTGATGACGGCGGCGTTGACCTGGAGCCAGCGCCCGCTCAATTCGGGCAGTTTCCATTCATAATCGAGCACCTGCTTTTCGGTTTCGACGCGCTCGATCAGGCCGGCCAGCTCGTGCAGGCGCAGGACTTCCATGACGGTCTTGCCGCGCAACTCGATTTTCAGTCCGAAGAGGTTCTTGAACGCGCGGTTGGCCAGGTAAATCCGGCGGTTGCGGTCCAACAGCAGCAACCCTTCCAACATGCTGTTGAACAGCACCTGCTGCTGCGCCCTGGCGTCCGAAACCGTCTGCTGCTGCTCCCGCTGGAACTGCTCCATCTCCGCCTGGATCTGCCGCTGCCGGCGCCGGAATTTTTGCCGCCAGAAGAGGTGGATGGCGGTGGCGGCGGCCAGGGCGAGGATGAAGAGAACAGCCCACATTTTATCCGCGAACCGGGCGAATTTTCACGACGGTTTTTGATCCGGTTTGAATGCGCGTCCGTTCGTGAATTTCGCGGATGGTTTTCACTCCACAAACCGGTAGCCCACGCCGCGGACGGTGTCCAGATGCTTCGACGCCGGGCCCAGTTTCTCGCGCAGGCGGCGCATGTGGGTGTCCACCGTGCGCGTGTCAATCAGGTTGTCGTATTCCCAGACGTCGCGCAGCAGTTGCTCGCGGGATTGGACGCGCCCGGCGCGCTGGGCCAGCGTGGTGAGCAGTTTGAATTCCGTGGCCGTCAATCCCACCGGCCGGCCGCGCCAACTGGCCAGGTGCCGCGGCTGGTCAATGAGCAGATCTCCGAAGCGCATCTGTTCGCGCGGGCTCTCCCCGGCCGCGCCGCGCGCCAGGACTTTCTTGATCCGCAGCAGCAACTCGCGCGGGCTGAACGGCTTGGTCAGATAATCATCCGCGCCCAGTTCCAGACCCAGCACGCGGTCAATCTCCGCCGCCTTGGCGGTGAGCATGATGATGGGCACCCGGGCCGTCCCCGGGTCCAGCCGGAGCGATTTGCAGACCTCGAACCCGTCCATTTCCGGGAGCATCACGTCCAGCACGATCAGGTCGGGCGTCTGCCCTCGCGCCTTTTTGAGCGCCTCGGTCCCGTCGGCGGCCGTGCTGGTGGCGTAACCGGCCTGCTTCAGATTGAACTCCAGAAGCTCGACGGCTTCCGGTTCATCGTCCACGACCAAAATCCGCGGTTTCACGCCGCTTGAATAGCACGGCCCCCGTCTTCACACAATCTCAACGAGGCGAAAAGCAGGCAACGGAGGCGTGACGATTGGGTGACGATTCCATTTGCGATTGGCGATTGGCGCGTTAGAATCCCAATTTCGCCGGTTGGCCGGCGCGTCAACCGTCCATCGCAAATCGTAAATGCCATGCCCGTCCCCGTCCTGAACATTGCCCGGATGCGCGAATGGGAGCGCGCGACGTGGGCCGCCGGCCAGACCGAGGCCGAGGTCATCCGCCGGGTCGGCAAAAAAATCGCCAAACGCGCCCGCAAGCTGACGCGCTCCGGCGACGCGATTCTGATCCTCGCCGGCAAAGGCCACAACGGCGATGATGCCCGGGCCGCCGTGGAACACCTCCAAGACCGGTGCGTGACCGTCATTGACGCGGCCGAACCGGAGCCGGCGCTGGATGAGTTCCAACGCCGGACCCGCGCCGCGCCGGTTTCCGGCTTTTCAAACCCGGATGAAGACGGGCGCGCGGTCCGTGCCACCTTGATCATTGACGGCCTTTTCGGCATCGGCTTGAACCGCCCGCTGGACGACGGCTGGAAAAAACTCATCACCGCCGTCAACGAAGCTCGAATTCCCGTTCTCGCCGTGGATGTCCCCTCCGGATTGAACGGCGACACCGGCGAACCGCAGGGGGCGGCGGTTGAAGCGGCCGTCACGTTGACCGTCGGCGCGCCGAAAATTGGTCTGCTCGCGCCGTGCGCTTGGCCGTTCGTCGGGCGCCTCGAAGTGGCGGAGCAGGTCGGCTTGGTTCCCTGTCCCTGCGCGGGAGAGTTGAACTGGACGTTGCCGGGCGATTTTGAAGATTTTCCACCGCCCCGTCCTGCGCCGGCCCACAAAGGCTCGTTCGGCCATCTGGCCCTCCTCGCGGGCAGCTTTGGTTATCATGGCGCTGGGGTACTGGCCGCGCGTGCCGCCCAACGCGCCCAACCCGGGTTGGTGACGCTGTTCACGAGACAAAACGTGTATCACGCCGTAGCTTCGCAATTGCAGGCGGCGATGGTGAGCGTCTGGACGCCGGAGTTGGAATTTCCCGGAAGCTCCAGCGCAATCCTGATCGGCCCCGGCTTGGCGGCGCCGGACGCCGCCGGGGAAATGCAGGGTATCGTGTGGCGATTGTGGCGGGATTCGGAGCTGCCGGTGATCGTGGACGCCAGCGCGCTGGACTGGCTGACGCCACAGGCCGTCCTCAAAAACGCCATCCGGGTGATGACGCCGCACCCGGGCGAGGCGGCGCGCATGCTGAACACCACGGCGCAGCACATCCAATCGGACCGTCCACAGGCGCTGCGCGAACTGTCCCGGCGCTTCGGCAACTGTTGGGTCGCGCTCAAGGGACACCAGACGCTGGTGGGCCGGAACGGCGGCGGGATTTTTGTCAATTCCTTCGGCAATCCCCACCTGGCGCAGGGCGGCAGCGGCGACGTCCTGGCCGGTTATCTGGCCGGACTGCTGGCCCAGCCGGCGCTGCAAACCGACGCAGAAAAAACAATTCGCTTCGCTGTCTGGCAGCACGGCGCCGCGGCGGACCGCCTTCAATCCGCGCGGGCGAACTGGGTCGTCGAAGATCTGGTGAATGAACTGGGAAATGCGCGCCGGTGAGGGCATCACCCGTCGGGCCGGCGCGCGGTCGCCCTCGGAGCAATTCAAGTGAAGTCATCCGGCGCGCCGCAGTTTCGAGTCTGTCCGAAGGGATCAACCCGGTTGCGAAAACCTCCAAGACACGGTCCTTCGTTCGCAGAGGCTCGTTTTTTCCGGTCCCTCGAATCCACCGGGCCGCGTCTGGCATTTCATTTTTGGGGTTTTCGTGTTTAATCCCGTGGAAAATTGACGCGCATGAAACTTCTGTTTTCCGAACAAAACTCCGACTACGAACACTACCAGTTTCCCTATGCCATCTGGGCGGTGCCGGAGGAGGGGGAACCCCCGGCGGACATTTTCGACGCCGGTTTTCTGCCGTCGTCGCGCCAGCTCGACCGCTTTTATCTCTGCCGCCAGGTGCGCGTGAATCTGACGAAGTTCAAGCCGTCGTCCGAGAACCGGCGCATCCTGCGCAAGGGCGCGGGCATCGCGGCGGCGCTGGTGCCGCGCGAGCGCTACGATTACACGCCGGAACGCCGCCAGTTTTTCAAGACCTACGCCGACATCAAGTTCGGCAAGGACGTGATGACGTTCGAGCGGCTGGACGCGCTGTTCGCCGCGCCCATCATCTCGCATCTGCTGGTGTTCACCGACACGGCGACCGGCCGGGAAGTCGGCGCGGCCACGCTCTACCTCGAAGGGCGGGCGCTGGCGCTTTACTACTATGCCTTTTACGACTTGAATTATTACGCGCGCAACCTGGGCATGTTCATGATGACCTCGGCGGTGACGCTGTTCGCGGGGCGCGGCGTGCAGCATCTATACCTTGGCACCTGCTATTCGCGGACCGCGCTGTATAAGACGCAGTTCGGCGGCGCGGAATTTTTCAATGGCTTCCGCTGGTCGGACGATCTGGACGAATTGAAGTTCATCATCCGGCGCGACAAAAAGGAACTGACCCAGCATCTGCTTGAGACCGGGGAATACCGGGAAAAATTTTACAAGGCCGACCTGGGCAAGATCGCCGACGCCAGCGCGTTCCGGGTGAAGTTGAAATAAACGCGCGCCGCAAAAATCGTTGCCCGCCGCGTGCCCCTCAATCTTCGGGCCGCTCGCCGCCGGGCGCCATCTTGACCAGTCGGGGATCAAACTGGCCCAGCACCGTGACCAGGTCGTCCTGCGCCGCCATGACCTCGCGGATGTTTTTGTAGGCCATCGGCACCTCGTCCAGTCCGGCGGAAATCAGCGTCACACCGCGCTCGCGCAAAAAGCGGTTCACGTCCTTCCAGTTGAATTTCTCCTTGGCGGCTTTGCGGCTCATCGCGCGACCGGCGCCGTGCGAACACGAATTCAGCGATTCCGCGTTGCCCCGGCCGCTTACGACAAAACCCGGCGAGGCCATCGAACCGGGAATGATGCCCAGCACGCCCGCGCCCGCTGGCGTGGCGCCCTTGCGATGCACGATGACCTCGCGCTCCACGCCGCCGATAACGTGGCGCTCCTGCCACGCGAAGTTGTGGTGGTTCTCCACGTCCAGCAACACCCGGGCGCCCAGGTGGGCCGCGATGTGCCGGTGGATCAGCGCGTGATTGGCGGCGGCGTATCTTCCCATCAACTGCATGGCCGCCCAGTATTCCTGACCCTCCGGCGAATCGAGCGGGAGCCAGGCGAGGCGTTTCAGTTCGTTCGGCAGGTCTTTGAACCGCCCGAAGGCGAGCCTGCTGTAATAATCGCACACCGCCGCGCCCGTGCCGCGGCTGCCGCTGTGCGAGAGCAATGCCACATAAGCGCCCGGCCCCAGATTTTGAATGTTCCCGCACGCGGTGAAGATGCCAAACTCGACGAAGTGATTTCCGCTCCCGCTGGTGCCCAGTTGCGACCAGGCGCGGTCCTTGTTCCGTTGGGTGATCGGGCTGACCGTCCAATCGGCGTCCATCACCTCGTGTTCGCGGCGGTGTTTGAACGCCGCGCCGATGCCAAAGCGCGTCTCGGCCTCGATGGCGCGCGTGAGGCGGTCCTGCTTTTGCTCCAGGTCGCGCGCCGGAACGTCCAGCACCGTCAGCTTCATGCGGCAGGCGATGTCCACACCTACGGCGTATGGAATGACCGCGTTCTCGGTGGCCAATACGCCGCCGATAGGCAGGCCGTAGCCCACGTGCGCGTCCGGCATGAGCGCCCCGGCGACCGCCACCGGCAGCAGGCACGCCTTCTCCATCTGCATGACGGCCTCGTCTTCCATGCCTTCGTCCCAGCGCCGATACCTGGCCGGCTCGGCCCGCCGCGGCGGCGGGGCGTTCAGCAGCGACCTGGCAAACTCGCCGCGCAACGGGTCGTCCGTGAACGCCGATGGATTGGCGACCACCGCCGCCACTTCTTCGCGCAACCGCGATTTATCGCCGCCGCCGAGGACGAATTGGGAAACAAAATCCATCGCCCGCCGCGTGGCCTCGCCCAGCGGCACGCCCAGCCGGAGCAGGTTCAGGGTGTTCATAACTTCCATTGGCCAAGGCTAAAATACCACCGATTGTGTCGGGGCGAAACCGGGCCTCATGCACTTTTGTCAAACGCTTTTGCAAAAGTTTCGCGTTTCCAACCCGACGCTCGCGGTTAGACTGCCTGGATGATTCCAGGAAGATCATGCCGCCGGATCGGGTCGTTGAATATCGCCGTGGCGGTGCTGCTGGCCACCGTGACGGCCAGGGCCGATGAGGCTGTTTCAACGAATGCGTCACAGGCGGATGCGTTCCTGGCAACCGATGCCCGCGCGTGGGCGGCCGTGCCGGAGATCCTCGCGCGCATCAAGCCGCCCGTCTTTCCCGACCGCCGGTTCCTTATCACCGGCTACGGCGCCACAGGCGACGGCGCGGCCGACTGCACCGAGGCGTTCCGAAAGGCGATTGACGCATGCAGCGCGTCGGGCGGAGGGAAAGTCATCGTGCCACCGGGAATTTTTTTAACCGGCGCCATTCATTTGAAAAGCAACGTGGACCTGGACCTGGCCCGGGGCGCGACCATCCGGTTCAGCACGGACCGGAAAAAATTCCTGCCGCCGGTCTTTGCGCGCTACGAAGGCACGGAGGTGATGAATTATTCGCCGTTCATCTACGCGCTGGGACAGGAAAACATCGCCATCACCGGCCAGGGCACGATTGACGGTCAAGGGGCCGCCTGGCACGACTGGAAGAGCTTTTCCGATCCGAGGCAACTGGTGGCCTTGGGCGATCGCGGCGTGCCGGTGGCGGAACGGAAATTCGGCTCCGGCCATCACCTGCGCCCGAATTTCATCGTGCCGGTCCGCTGCAAGAATGTCCTCATCGCCGGCGTGCGCATCGTCAATTCGCCCATGTGGGTGCTCCAGCCGTTGTATTGCACCAACGTGACCATCCGTGACGTGATGGTGGACACCACCGGACCGAACACCGACGGCTGCGATCCGGATTCAAGCACGGGCGTGCTCATCCAGGACTGCAATTTCAGCGACGGAGACGATTGCATCGCCATCAAGTCCGGGCGCGACGTGGATGGCCGGCGGGTGAACATTCCCAGCCGGAACATCGTGATCGAGAACTGCGAGTTCAAAGACGGCCACGGCGGCGTCACCGTGGGCAGCGAGACCTCCGGGGGCGTGGAAAACGTGTTTGCCGAGCATTGCCGCTTTGACAGCCCCAACCTGGACATGGCGGTGCGCCTGAAAACGGGCATGACCCGCGGCGGTTTCATCCAGAGCATCCACGTGCGGGACTGCGCGGTGAAGATCGCCAGGGTGGGCATCGCCATGACGATGCGCTATCCGGGCACGCTTGACGGCCGCGCGCCGCCGGTCATCCGCGACATTGCCATCCGCAACTGCGCCTTCGCGCGGTTGACCCGGCAGCCAATGGTCATCGAAGGTTATTCGGAGGCGGTCCGCATCACGGACGTGGCCATCGCCGACTGTGTATTCGAAAACACCGCGAAGGCCAGTGTGGTCACGAACGCCAGCCGGGTTTTCCTGATCCGCGATCGCGGCAGCCGGTTGGGCGAATCGTCACGGCGATGAAGGAGCCAACCCGGTTGCGCTTCAACGCTGGCACGGTTTGAGGATTCGAGGGAAAACTCACCGGCCCCGGCCTTGTTTGACGGCGTTATTCGGATTGAAAAGATGCCGCGGATGATTCAGTTTTCCTTTCAACCATGCGGCGGAAGCAGAAACGGGTCCTGGTGGCGCTGGGCTGGTACGATTACCGGCTGCACCGGGGCATCGAAAAGTTCGCGCAGGAGCACGACTGGCACCTGTCCGCCAACCTGACGCGCGAGAAGGTCATCCCCTGGGGTTGGGAAGGCGACGGCATTCTGGCGTGGCTGGGCGCCGGCGACGACCTGGCCGAGTTCGTGGTGCAGGCCGGGAAGCCGACGGTGGACTTCAGCTTCCGCCGGCCGCAACTCAAGTTCGCCCGCGTTCTGGAAGACCATGCCCACGCCGCGCAACTGGTCGCCGAACATTTCCTTTCCCGCGGTTTCAAACGTTTCCTGTTCTACAGCGACGCCGACAACTGGTCCTACGAGGAGCGCGGCGCGGGATTCGTCGGGGCGCTCCGGCGCGCCGGGCGCGGCTGCGCGTGGCTGCGCTGGCATCGCTCGCCGGAGTCTCGCAACGACCGCGAGCAGTGGCGGCGCAAGCGCAAATGGCTGGTCTCGCAGTTGAGACCCGCGCCCAAGCCGCTGGCCGTTTTCGCCGCCAACGACGAGCAGGCGCTGGACGTGCTGGAAACCTGCGAAAGCGCCGGACTGAACGTGCCGGAGCAGGTGGCCATCGTCGGCGCCGAAAATTACCTCCTGGCGCCCGACGCGATGCACACGCCCATTTCGAGCGTGGACACCAACTTGGAGAGACTCGGCCACACCGGCGCCGCGTTGCTGGAAGATTTGATGAGCGGCAAAACGGCGCCCGCAAAACCCGTCCGCGTTCCCGCCGCCGGCATCATCACGCGCAAGAGCAGCGACCTGCTGGCCGTCAAGCACAAGGGCGTGGCCAACAGCCTCCGCTTCATCTGGGAGCACGCCCACCAGCCCATCAGCGTCAAGGATATGGTCAGCGTGGCGGCCATGTCGCGGCGCGGCTTGCACAAGGCCTTCCTGGAGCACGTCGGACGCACCCCCGGCGAGGAACTCCAGCGCGTGCGGATCGAGCGCGCCAAGCGCCTGCTCGCCGAGTCGGACCACAAGCTGGAGGTGCTGGCCGGGTTGTGCGGCTACCAGAGCGCCAACAGCTTCTGCGTGGCTTTCAAGCGGGCGACCGGCCTCTCGCCCAAACAATTCCAGGAAACCTCGTTGAAACGGTGAGGCGTTGAAGCTGTCAACGCTTCGCCGCCTTGAGGGATCGCTTGCGAGTGGCGGCCGTGTCCCCTTCGGGAAACGCCAGATACCGCCGCGCGTTGCCGTGGCAAACGTTGCGGATCATCGGGCCGAGCAGCGAATCATCGTCGGGAATTTCGCCGTTCTCCACGTCGCGTCCGAGCAGGTTGCAGAGCACGCGCCGGAAATACTCGTGGCGCGGATAGGACATGAACGAGCGCGAGTCGGTGATCATGCCCACGAAGCGCGAGAGCAGGCCAAGGTTGGAGAGCGCGTTGATCTGCCATTCGATGCCTTCGCGCTGGTCCAAAAACCACCAAGCGGCGCCGAACTGGATTTTGCCGGGAATCGTGCCGTCCTGAAAATTGCCGGCCATCGCCGCCAAGAGGTAATTGTCCGCCGGATTGTTGTTGTAAAGGATGGTCTTGGGCAGCGCGTTTTCCCGGTCCAACCGGTCCAGAAACGCGGCCAGCGATTCGGCCTGCGGGAAATCGCCGATGGAATCAAAGCCCGTGTCCGGCCCCAGTTGCCGGAGCAGGCGCGTGTTGTTGTTGCGCAGCGCCCCCAGGTGCAATTGTTTGGTCCAGCCCTTTTCGGCGTCGAGCCGTCCGAAGAACAGCATCATGAAGGAGGCGAACCGCGCCTGCTCCTCCGCCGAAATCCTTCCCCCGGCGCGCGCCCTGGTAAAAATCCCGGCGGCGGCCTTCTCCGGGCAAAACTCGCTGGCGCACCGCGTCAGGCCGTGGTCGGACAGCCGGCAGCCTTGCGCGTGGAAAAAGTCGTGCCGCGCCCGCAGGGCGTCCAGGAATTTTCCGAACGAGCCGATGTCCATGCCGGCGGCTTCGGCCAGGCGCTCCGCCCAGGGATTGAACTGCTCCGGCTGATGCACGGCCAGCGCCTTGTCGGGCCGCCACGCCGGCAGGACGCGCACCGGCAGGCCGGAGGCGGCGATGGCCTGATGATGCTTCAAGTCGTCCGCCGGATCGTCGGTGGTGCAGACGGTTTTGACGTTGAATTTTTTGAGGATCCCTTGCGCCGAGAGCTCCGGCCCGGCGATCTGTTCGTTGGCCCTTTTCCAGATGCGCGCGGCGCTGGATTCGTCGAGGAGTTCGTCAAGGCCGAAGTAGCGTTTGAGTTCCAGGTGCGTCCAATGATAGAGCGGGTTGCGCAGGGTGTGCGGCACCGTGGCCGCCCAGGCCTGGAACTTGGCGAAAGGCTCGGCGTCGCCGGTGCAGAAGCGCTCGGCCACGCCGTTGGCCCGCATGGCCCGCCATTTGTAATGGTCGCCCTCCAGCCAGATTTCGAACAGGTTGTTGAAGCGGCGGTTCTCGGCGATGTCGCGTGGCGGAATATGGCAGTGAAAATCCAGGATCGGCTCCGCCTCGGCGAACTGATGATACAGGCGCCGCGCGGTGCGCGTCTGCAGCAGGAAGTCTTCGTGGATGAATTTCATAAAATCGTTGATGCGTTAAAGCGTTGAAGCGTTAAAGCGGAGGAGATCTTCCCGCCTCAACGCTTCAACTCTCCAACACTTTAACCCGTTCCATTGAGAAAGAGCGGTTTGAGGTGCCGTTCGCACAGGTTGTCGGTGACATTTCTGGCCACGACGGCTTCATTGGCTTCCAGGGCGTCGAGGTAGCGGCGGCCCATCTTGGCCGCGATTTTGTACCCGACGTGGGTCAACTGCCGCAGGTGCGGATTGAAGGCCGGGTTCTTCTGGTCGTGCCGCAGCGCCGCGACAAACTGTTCCGAGGACCAGCCGTTGACCGTTGCCGCCGTGGGCAGCTGGTTGGGGTCAATGTCAATCACCGCCGCGTAGGGCGCGCACAACTCGTCCAGATGATCCAGCGCCTGCGCGTAGATTTCCCTGGCCAGCGCCAGCCCTTCGCCGCCGGCCTCGGCCAGGCCAATGACCTCCTCCAGCCAGGTCGTGCCCGCCGTCTTGATGTGCAGACCGGCGTGGAACCGCGCCAGCGCCCGGCGCATCGGCGCGTAGATGGAAAATTTGTCGCTGCCCGAATGCACGCTCAATTTCAAGGTGTCCGGCAGGCCGTGTTGTTGGACGGCAAAGGCGATGACCGCCAGGTCGTCGCTGAACTCCTTTTCGAATCGAGCCACGTCCCCGACGTAGTCCACACCCTTGTTGAACCGCCCGGTGAATTTGGGCGCCAGGGTCTGGATCGGAATCTTTTCATCGGCAATGGCCGCGAGAATGACCAGCATCTCCGGCGGCGTCTGCGGGCTGTCGGTTTCGTCCATGGAAACTTCGGTGATGAAATTTCCTTCGCCTTTGAGGCGGACGATGTGGCGGTAAATTTTTCCGGCCTCTTGCACGGCCAGCAGATATTTGCCGGCGACGCGCTCCACGTCGGCGCGCGCCGTTTGAAACGGGCGCGGGATGCCGGGAATGGAAATTTGCCCCGCCAGTTCAGGATGGCGGCCGGCGAACGCCTGGACCGATTTGGCCTCCGCCGGCTGGCCGATCCAATCCGCCACATCAATCGTGTAAAAATCCGAATGGGGCAGGAAGCGGTCCACGGTCTCCAGCCGGATGTGGTCGGCGTCCACGCGGTAGGGGTGCGGCCAGCGCAGGGCCTGGACGGCCGCGTCGGCCGCGGCGCGCGTGCCGGACGGTTCGGAGCCGATGGTCACGTGCTCCCGGTTGGATTTGTTCCAGACCGGGATGACGGTCACCCCGCGCTCGGCCGCCCGCATGCAGGCGCGCAACTGGGCCTTGGCCTGGTGGGCGAATCGGTCGCCGACGCCCAGCGAGAATTTTTCCAGTTTCATCGGTTGAGCCATGAAAAATTGAGATCTGTATGAAATCTGGATACCCCGTTTCCAAGGGGAAGGAAAGCCGGGATTTCTGCACGTTCGTTTGAGATTTCTGCACCGGAACCGGTTTCCGCGGGCGGCCCGTCTCAAAAGGCAATCGGCTCGTTCAGCCGTCCGCATTGGGCGCAACGCGAGCGGTCCACGTCCGGATCATCCGTGTAAACGTAACCGCAGTGGGTGCAGCGGAAAATGCGGTCCCCGGCTCCGGTCGGCCCGAACCGGCGGCGGCGCATTTCCGAGTAGATGACCAGGGCGCACAGCGCGCCCAGCATGGCGGCCACGTAAATGACGATGAGCAGGGAGGCGGACATCAGGGTGCCTGCGGCGCTGCCGCGAGAAGCCGGTGCGCCGGGAAGGAAAGGCGGTGGCGGGCCTTTTTCACGCGCTCCGGCCGTGAGGTCTCATTGAACAGGTTCATGGGTGGCCGGCGCGTTGGTGGCGGGCGGCGGAACCGTGTGCCAGTCGAAAACCAGTTGTCCGAAAGTCAACTGCGACGCCAGATCCGCCAGGACGCTCACGTCGGCGCGCGGCAACGGCGCGAATCGCGCGGCTTGGGCCAGGGCCAGCGCATTGCCGTCGGCGGCGGCGACACCGCTGGACGACAACAAGGCATCAGAAACCACGCGGCCCGCCGCATCCACCACCACCTGCACCCGGCTGGGCGCAATCACGTCGCTGAATGGCACCGACGGCGGGTTCAGGGGCGTCAGCAGACTTCGCCGGGCCAGGTCGCCCTCGACGCGGACGGTGGAGGCCTGGACGGGCGCCTGTTGGACCGGCAAAACGGGCACGCTCAAACGGGGCGCCACCTTCAACTCCAGCGGGAGCCGCGCGAAGCGGTTGGTCTGCATGAAGCGGTGGAAGATACTGCCCAGTTGACCGGCGGAAAGTTCCAGCCAGCGCGGCCGCTCGGTCCACTCCAACTGGGTGAACTGGATGCGCGGCGGCTCCATCCAGGCCTCGCCGGCAAAACCTTGCGCATGCGGCAGTGCAAACAACGTCGGATCATTCAGCCCCAGCCAGCCTCCGGCGGCCCCGGCCAGTTGCAGCGCCGGCACGTGCTCCACCGGGCGCACCGGCGGGGGGCGCCAGGCGCCGAATACAAAAATCAACACGACGTGAGCGCCGAAAATCAGCGCAATGACCGTCAGCCAGCGCGCCGGAGACCACGTGGGATGCGGCGGTGAATCGGGCGCGGCGTTCATGGACGGTCGGACGTGTCGAAAGCGCGGGGCAGCGTGGCCAGCAGCGCGTCTTGGATGCCGGCCCGGCGCGCCAGCAACGTCAGGCGGACAAGCTGGTCGCAGGTCACCGATTGGTCGGCCTGGATGACGAGCGTGAGCGGCTCGCGGGAATTTTTCGCGGCACCGCGCAAGGCGGATTCCAATTGCGGTTCGCCGGGCACGAGCTGGTTGGCAAAATAAAACCGTCCCTGGGAATCAATGGCCACCGCCACCGTGGGCCGGGCGGTGCCGGGCAAATCACCGGCCACGGGCAGGCGCAGTGGGATGCCGGGCACGGGCAGCAGCGCCGCCAGCAGCAGGAAAATCACCAGCAGAAAAAAAACCGCCGCGAAAGGCGCCACGTCAAACGGGCTGCGCAGGAGCCGGGCGTTGCGGGGAAATTTCATAGAGACCGGCGGGAATTTTACTTCGGACCGGCGCCGCCGTTTTCGGTGACGATGTTCACGATTTCGCCGGCCGCGCGTTCCATGTCCAGGACGATCTTGTTGATGCGGCTGACCAGGTAATTGTAGCCGGCGTGCGTGGGGATGGCCACGGCGATGCCCGACGCCGCGCAAATGAGCGCCCGCCAGATGCCCTGCGCCAGCGTTTCGACGTGCGCATACAGTCCCGCCTCCTGCAACCGGCTGAAAATCTCCATGAACCCGATCACCGTGCCCAGCAGGCCCAACAGCGGCGCGATTTGCGCGATGGTTGCCAGCAGGTTCAATTTCTCCTCCAGCAACGGCACCTCCACAAGGCCGGCCTCCTCGACCGCCTCGCGCACGCGCTCGCGCCCGTGGTCGCGGTTGAGAATGGCCGTCTTGACCAGCCGGGCCACCGGTCCGGGCGTGGCGTCGCAGATGGAAATGGCCTCGACGACGTTGTCGCGCTTGAGCACCGTGCGCACGCCGTTGAGGAACTCGGTGGAATTGATCTGGGCGCGATGGCAGTACAGCACGCGCTCGATGAACACGGCGAGGGCCACGGCCGCCGCGAGCAGGATCAGCCAGATCACCGGGCCCCCGTTGACTAACAGCGTTGGCATGGCGTTGTTATACGACCGGTGCCGGGAAGTTCAAAGGGCAAAGTTGGATTCGTGGGATTCGTTGCGGCGTCGAAACGCTCCGGGCCGTGGAACAAGACAGGACCGGCCGATTCGAAGTCTTGACCCGCCGACGATTTAGGGCTTGCCTGAAATCACGCCTGTCGAAATGCTTCGCGCATGGAAAAGCCAGACCAGTTCCGCGAATTGTTCCGCATGCAGCAGGCGCTCAACCAGCGCATCGGCGTCAAGACCGAAAACCTCAGCGAGGCGGAAAAAATCCGGTGGGTTCTGAACTATTGCCGCGCCATGACGCAGGAACTCGCCGAACTGACCGACAGCGTGCCGTGGAAATGGTGGGCGAAGTATCAGAAATTCGACGAGCAGAACGCCCGCGTCGAGGTGGTGGACCTGTTCCACTTCCTCATCAGCCTGGCCCAGGTGCTGGGCCTGGGCGCCGACGACGTGTTCGCCGCCTACGTCAAAAAGAACGAGTTGAATTTCAAGCGCCAGGAAACCGGCTACGCCGTCAAGGACGAGAGCGACAACCGGCACATTTGAAAAGCCAGGCGCCGCGGATGCCCTGCGGCCCTGCCTCAAGCCGTGCGCTAAAGCAGCGAAGCGTTAAATCCGAATCCCGGAGCGGATGGGGAGGGTCCACGATTCTCGAATTGCGCATCGGCGCCTTGAACCGAAAAGTGCTGGCGCCGGCGCGCCAGCGTCTTGGAGTGTGGCAGTCTTCTGCCGCTGTTTGATCCCGTCACCACGCCGAAAGCGCCAGAGGGCTGGCGCAGTCCAAAACCTCACGGCCACTCGGACGGTTCATGGAAAGCTTCCACGATTTTGAAATCACGCATTGGGACCCTGAACCGGCGCGGCCGTGTAGCGCCGGCGTCCCGCCTCC
>JAGWMQ010000075.1 GCA_028873125.1 Verrucomicrobiota bacterium
GCATGTTCCGGACCGAAGCCGGAGGCAAGAGCGTCTCGGATTTGCGTTGCGCCCTGCAAAGCAACCGCTGGGACGAATGCTGGAACCGTCTGCATGAATCCGAGCGCCTCAAAATCCGGGCCGTCGCATGAATCCAGGTTACTTTCCGGTCACACACCCAAATCCTTTCAGACATGAGGGAAGTTAGCCTCAAAAGGGCGGGCGGGCAACGTGCGGAATCACGACGGCCGCGTTTTTCATTGCCAATCGCCTTTGCGGACCTGAATGTAACCGGAAGACGCAACCGCTGCGGCCAATTTCAAGGCGCTGCGCGGCAAAGAGGATTGAGACAATAAACCGACATGACAGGCGGAGAATTTTTCTCCCCGGACCGGCTCGCCGCCGGTGGCGCCGCAGCATGGCCGGAGCGGCTGCACCGCCTCGGCGAACAACTCGCGCCGCTGGCCGGGGATTGGATCAATGACCCGACGGTCGCGGGCATCACCATGCTGCAATGGCTCCTGGGCGCGGCGATTCTGATACTCACGGTGCTTGTGGTGGAAATTCTCCGCCGGCTCGCCCGCTGGAAGATCAAAAAAACCTCGCGGGCCGAGGCCGCCGCCGCCATTCCCGGCCAGCCGGTGCCGCAACCCTCGTGGTTGAGGCTCTCGTTGCAGGAGGCCGGTCCGCCCGCGATTTTTTTCATCTGGCTCCTTGGCGCCTGCGCCGCATTCGGCCTGCTCCTGTCCGCTTTGCCCCTGGCCGGAATGGTTCTGAACTGGCTGGCGCGTTCGGCGGGCGTCATCGGCCTGTTTTGGTTTTTGTTCCGCATGGTCAACGTCGTCGAACTCCAACTCAATCATTGGGCTTCCCAGACGCCGCAGAAGTGGGACGACGTCCTGGCGGCGGTCATCGTCCGCGCCGCGCGCCTGGTCGTGCCGCTGGCCGGCGTCCTGTTCATCGCGCCCGCTCTTCCGTTGCCTGCGGCATCGCATCTCTTGCTCCAGCAAGGCCTGAGCTTGCTCCTGACGGGCGGCGTGGGATACATTCTTTACGATTTGCTGGCGACGATGGAAAAAGCGGTGATCGCCCAATATCGCATGGACGTGCGGGACAACCTGGCCATGCGCAAAATTCAGACGCAGGTCCGCGTCCTCAAAAAAATCGGCACGGGCGTCATCCTCATCGTCACCCTGGCGTTGATGCTCATGGACCTGCCGCCGGTGCGGCATCTGGGGGCGAGCCTGCTGGCGTCCGCGGGCGTCGCGGGCATCATCATCGGCTTCGCGGCCCAGCGCACGCTGGCCACATTCGTCGCCGGCATCCAGATCGCCTTCACCCAGCCCATCCGGCTGGACGACGTGGTGATCGTCGAGGGCGAATGGGGGCGCATCGAGGAAATCACTCTCACCTATGTGGTCGTTCTGATCTGGGATTTGCGCCGGCTGGTCGTGCCCATCACCTATTTCATCGAAAAGCCGTTTCAAAACTGGACGCGGATCAGCGCCGACCTCCTGGGGACCGTTTTCCTGTATATGGATTACACGGCGCCGGTGGACGCCGTGCGCGCGGAACTGGACCGCATCCTCGAACACTCCAGACTCTGGGATCGCAAGGTCAAGGGCGTGCAGGTGACCGATTCCAAGGAGCACACCCTGGAGGTGCGCGTGCTGGTCAGCGCCGCCAATTCCTCGGCCGCCTGGGACCTGCGCTGCGAGGTGCGCGAGAAGCTGGTGGATTTTCTGCAAAGAAATTACCCGCACTCGCTCCCGCGCGCCCGTGCCGAACTCGCCGTTCGCGAGGAACAAAGCCCGGAACCGCCGCGGGGGAATAGCCCCCGACGCGGGACCCATTGAAACTTTGAATGGGCGCTCTCTTCCACGGTTTCCGTATGTGGCTTGTCTAAAAAAGCAAGATGACCCTGCCGAAAAAATACTCAGTGGCCCTGGAAAAAAATCCGCTCTGGTATAAACGCGGCGTCATTTACGAGGTCCACGTGCGCGCCTTCTGCGACAGCGACGGCGACGGCACGGGGGATTTCCGCGGTCTGACGACCAAGTTGGATTACCTCCGCGACCTGGGCGTGACCGTCATCTGGCTGCTGCCGTTTTATCCGTCGCCGCTGCGGGACGACGGCTACGACATCTCCGATTATTTCAACGTCCATCCGCACTACGGCACGCTGGCGGATTTCAAGCTGTTTCTGCGCGAGGCGCACCGGCGTGGCCTGCGTGTCGTCACCGAACTGGTGTTGAACCACACGTCCGACCGGCACGCCTGGTTCCAGCGCGCGCGCCGCGCCAAGCCCGGCAGCCGCTGGCGCGAGTTCTACGTCTGGAGCAACACGCCCGAGAAATACAAGGGCGCGCGCGTCATTTTCAAGGACACGGAGGCTTCCAACTGGACCTGGGACGCGACGGCCGGCGCCTTTTACTGGCACCGTTTTTATTCGCACCAACCGGACCTGAATTTTGACAACCCCGCCGTTCACGAGGAGATGTTGCGCGCGCTGGACTTCTGGCTCGACCTGGGCGTGGACGGCCTGCGGCTGGACGCGGTGCCGTATCTTTACGAACGCGAGGGCACCAGTTGCGAAAACCTGCCCGAGACCCACGCCTTTTTGAAAAAGCTCCGCCGGCACGTGGACGAAAAATACGGCGACCGGATGCTGTTGGCCGAGGCCAACCAATGGCCCGAGGACGCCGTGGCGTATTTCGGCCAGGGCCGGGGGGACGAATGCCACATGGCCTTTCATTTCCCGCTCATGCCGCGCCTGTTCATGGCCTTGCGCATGGAAGACCGCGTGCCCATCGTGGACATTTTGCAGCAGACCCCGCCCATCCCCGAAACCGCCCAATGGGCCTTGTTCCTCCGCAACCACGACGAGCTGACGCTGGAAATGGTCACCGACGAGGAGCGCGATTACATGTATCGCATGTACGCCCACGTCCAGCAGGCGCGGCTGAATCTGGGCATTCGCCGGCGCCTGGCGCCGCTGGTGGGCAACGACCGCAAACGCATCGAACTGCTCTGTGCCCTGCTGTTTTCGCTGCCGGGGACGCCCGTGATTTACTACGGCGACGAAATCGGCATGGGGGAAAACATCTTTTTGGGCGACCGCAACGGCGTGCGCACGCCGATGCAGTGGAGCGCGGACAAAAACGCCGGTTTTTCCCGCGCCAACCCGCAGAGCCTCTACCTGCCCATCAATCTGGACCCGGAAAACCATTACGAAGCCGTCAACGTGGAGGTGCAGGAGCGCAACCTGCATTCGTTGCTCTGGTGGATGAAGCGGCTCATCGCGCTTTACAAACGCTGCCGCGCCTTCGGCATGGGCACGATGGAATTTCTTCATCCCGAAAACCGCAAGGTCTTCGCCTGCGTGCGCCGCCACGAGCAGGAGATCATCCTGGTGGTGGCCAACCTGTCGCGCTTCGTCCAGCCGGTGGAACTGGACCTGGCCGCGTTCCGCTCCCTGGTGCCGGTCGAACTTTTCGGGCGCACCGAATTTCCGGCCATCACCGAGCAACCCTATTTTCTGACACTCGGCCCGCATGCGTTCTACTGGTTCACGCTCGAAGCCAAGGCCCCACCCCAGGTGGAATCGGTGGGCGTCCCCATCGGCGCCGGGGTGCGGACGCTCCTGACCGTCGAGGAGGACTGGGAGGAGATTTTTGGCGAGCCTCACCATCAATTAATCGAACAGGCGCTGCAAGGTTGGCTGCCGTCGCGCCGCTGGTTCGTCGGCCAGGGCAAAGCGATCAAGAGCGTTCGCGTCCAGGAAATTGTTCCCGTGCCCATCGCGTCCGCCGGCGGGGCGGAAAAAGAAAAGGCGTTCCTGACGTTGCTTCGCGTCGAATACGTGCAAAACGAGCCGGAGACCTACGTCTTGCCCCTGGCCTGCGCCTTTGGCGAACGGGCGGATGCCGTGTGCCGCGACTGGCCGCCGCTGGTCATCGCGCGGCTGACCTTGAACGGAGCAAAGCGGGACGGAGTGCTTCACGATGCCATCGCCGATAAAAGGTTCTGCCGGGCGCTGCTGGAATTGATCGCCAATCGCCGCGGGCTTCCCGGCAGCCTGGGTGAGATGGAAGCCACCCACACCGCCATCCTGCGCAAATTGCGCTTGGAAAATGCCCTGGACCTGGAGCCGTCGGTCAGCAAATCCGAGCACAGCAATTCCCTGGTCCACTTCGGTGACCGGTTGATTCTCAAACTGTTCCGGCGGCTGGACAGCGGAATCAATCCCGACCTGGAGATCCTGCGTTTTCTGACGGCGCGGGAATTCCCCGGCGCGCCGGCGCTGGCCGGGGCGTTGGAATATCGCGTCGGACGGAACGAGCCGGACACGGTGGCGGTCCTCTCCTCGTTTGTGCCCAAGTGCAAGGACGCCTGGGGATTCACCCTGGACAGTCTGGGCCGGTTTTACGACCGCGTCCATACCCTGCCGCCGGAGACGCGGCAGGCGCCGGAACTACCGGCGCTCTCCATTGTCAAACTGGCGGCTGCCGACCCGCCGGCGTCGGCCAGGGAAATGATCGGCACCTATCTGGAGATTGCGCGGGCGCTGGGCCGGCGCACCGCCTCCCTGCACCTGGCGCTGGCGTCGGAGACCGAAGACAAAAATTTCGCACCCGAGCCCTTCACGCCGCATTCGCAACGCGCGCTCTTTCAGTCCATACGCAATCTGGTCCGGCAAAATTTCCAACTCCTGGGCGGCCGGATCGAAACGCTTCCGTCGGAAATCCGGCCGCACGCACAAAGGCTTCTGGCCCTGGAACCGGAGATCCTCAAGCGCGTGCATGCCGTCTGCGAACGGCGTCTGGACGCCCTGCGCATCCGTTATCATGGCGATTATCACCTCGAACAGGTGCTCTACACCGGCAAGGACTTTTTGGTGCTGGATTTCGAGGGCGAACCGGAGATTCCCGCCAGCGAACGGCGGCTTAAGCGCTCGCCGTTGCGCGATGTGGCGGGGATGATCCGCTCGTTTCACTACGCGGCGCATGCGGCGCTCCAGCAGCAAATCGAGCGCGGCGTGCTGCCGGCGGCGCAGGTGGCGGCGACGGCCGCGTGGGGCCGGTTTTGGGCGTGGTGGGTCAGCGCCGTTTTCTTCAAAGCCTGGCGGGAGGCGGTGGGCGCAACGCCGCTCTCTCCGTCCAACGACGCCGATCTCCAGGTCCTGATGGACGCTTTCCTGCTGCGCAAAGCCGTCCATGAACTGGGCTATGAATTGAACCGCCGTGCCAGCCGCGTTGCCATTCCGTTGGAAGGTCTTCTGGAATTGCTCGGTCAGGCAGGGACACACTGAAAAGTCCCGGCGCGGACAATTTCGGGCTTGCGTTTTAAGGCTTCCACGAAGACATTGCCGCCTCATATATGCAAGCAGACGCTCCGACGGCTTATCTGTTCAAACTGTGGCCGTGGATTGAAAACAACATCAAACGCATCGCCTGGGGCGCGGGGATCCTCGTGGTCGCCGGTTTCGTAATTGCCTTCTATTTCTGGAGCCGGAACCAGAAGGAGATCGCCGCTGGCGATGCCTTCACGCGGGTCAGCTTGAATGCCCGGTCGGAAACCAACGACGAACAACTGGTGCAGGCTTACTTGAAGGTGGCCGAGGATTATACGGGCACCGCGGCCGCGGGGCGCGCGTTGCTGCAAGCCGGGGCAATGCTCTTCGAGGGGGGCCACTACACCAACGCCCAGTCTCAATTTCAGCGATTCCTGGACGTTTATCCCGACAGCTCCTTCGCGCCTCAGGCGTCGCTCGGCGTGGCCGCCTGCCTGGAGGCCGAGGGCCAGACGAACGCCGCGGCCAAGGCGTATCAGACCACCATCAGCCAGCCTTCCGACGACAGCGTGGCCGTGCAGGCCAAGTTTTCCCTCGCCCGTATTGACGACGCTCAAGGCAGGCTGAACGATGCCTACGCCCTTTACCAGGAGGTGGCCGGCAGCGACCCCTACGGGACCCTCGGGCGCGAAGCCAGTCTGCGTGCGTCGGAATTGAAGCTGTCAACCCGTCCGGCAACCGCCAATCCGGCCCCCGCTTCGCATCCCTTTATGCTCTCCACCAATTCGGCCGCGGCCAAGTAAGACGCTTATGGACCTGGCACTCATCGGCACCGGTTACGTCGGATTGGTCACCGGCGCGTGCTTCGCCGAAGTCGGTCATCGCGTCATTTGCGTGGATAACGACGCGGCGAAAGTCAAGCTGCTTCAATCCGGCGGCCTTCCCATCTATGAGCCGGGTCTGGAGGAATTGGTCCGGAAAAACACCGCCGTCGGCCGCCTGGCGTTCACCCACAGCACGGCGGAGGGCGTCGAGAAATCCGACGTGATTTTCATCGCCGTGCCTACGCCGCCGCTGCCTGACGGGTCGGTGGACCTGAGCTACATCGAGCGGGTGGCGCGCGACATCGCCGGCGCCATGACCGGATACAAAGTCGTCGTGGACAAAAGCACCGTGCCCGTCAAGACCGGCGAGAAGGTGGCCGAAACCATCAAACGCTACTGCAAGTCCCGGGTGGATTTTGACGTGGTGAGCAACCCGGAATTCCTCCGCGAGGGCTTTGCCGTCGGCGACCTGATGAAGCCGGATCGCGTGGTCATCGGCGTCCGCTCGCGGCGGCCGGTCGCGGCGATGACGCAGATTTACGCGCCGTTCAACGCCCCGATTGTCGTGACCGACATCGCCTCGGCCGAACTCATCAAGCACGCCTCCAATTCCTTCCTGGCGCTGAAGATTTCCTACATCAACGCCGTCTCGGTCCTGTGCGAGGCCGCCGGCGCGAACGTCCAGGAGGTCGCCGCCGGCATGGGCCTGGACGAGCGCATCGGGCGACGCTTTCTCAACGCCGGCATCGGCTTCGGCGGCAGTTGCTTTCCCAAGGACCTGAGCGCCTTCATCAAGATCGCCGAGCAGATCGGCTACGATTTCCGGCTGCTCAAGGAGGTCCAGCGCGTCAACGCCGAACAGATGGAGCGCTTCGTCAAAAAAATCAGCGACACCCTCTGGGTCCTGAAGAACAAGACCATCGGGGTGTTCGGCCTGGCCTTCAAGCAGAACACCGACGACGTGCGGATGTCGCCGGCGATCGAACTTTGCCAGCGCTTGCAGAAGGAAGGGACCATCCTCCGCGTCCACGATCCCAAGGCGATGGAGAAGGCCCGGGCAGTTTTGACCGGGGTGACCTACGTGGAGGACATGAACGCCGTGGCGGAGGGCTGTGACGCGCTGGTGATTGCCACCGAATGGGACGAGTTCAAGAAGCTCGACCTCGAACGCGCGCACAAATCGCTGTCGCACCCGATCCTGTTCGACGGCCGGAACCTGTTCGACCGCGCCGAGATGGAGCGGCTGGGCTGGGTTTACAAAAGCGTCGGACGCTGAATCTTCTGATCGTAATCCCGCCCTTGATTTTTCGTCGCGGCGATTCAGATGGCGATGGGGGAACAGGCTTACGAATAAACTCAAAAGCATTGACGTTGCCGCTGCCTTGATTTTTCGCGACGGCAGACTGTTAATCACGCAGCGCCACGCCGATGCGTGCCTGGGCGGGCTTTGGGAATTCCCCGGCGGCAAACGCGAGCCGGGCGAAACCTTCGAGGAATGCCTGGTGCGCGAAATCCGGGAGGAATTGGGAATGGACATCGCCGTCGTTGAACGGTTCGCCGAGGTGACGCACGCCTATGCCGACCAGACCGTCCGGCTGAAGTTCTTTCTTTGCCGGCCGTTTCACGGCGAGCCGCGCCCCCTCGGCTGCGCGGCGGTCAAGTGGGTCGGCCAGGCGGAATTGGCGGATTATGAATTTCCCGCTGCGGACGCCAGCCTGCTGGAAACGCTGCGCGCCTACAAATTCCCGTAGGTTTCCTCGATGATCTGCCGGAAATTGTTTTCGCCGACGTTGACGATCCCCATTTCACGCCGGGCATTTTCGACCGAATCGCTCGCGTGCGCCGCATTGACGGTGATGTTCGATCCGAATTCACGGCGGATGGAGCCCGGCGGCGCCTTGGAGGGGTCGGTCGGTCCCAGCACGTCGCGGATTTTGCGCACGGCGTTGACGCCTTCGTAAATCAGCGCGATGCACTTTTCGGTGCCGGGCTGCCGCAGTTCCTCCGCCGTCTTGCATTCGGACGGCGTGCGGCCGGTCATGAAGCGCATGATGACTTCAAACTGATGGTCGCCGTGCAACGGTCCCAGGATGTCGCCGAGGGCCGCCTGCGCCCTGGGCGGAATAATGAACCCCATCTCTTTCTCCAGCACCAGCTTGGCACGTTCACCAACGCCCTCTTTCAGCTTGGTGCGCAACACCTCGCGGACCGGGTCGTAAAATTCCATGGCTTGGGCCACACTCATGTGGAGGACCCGGGCGCCGACGATGTAAAGGCCGGTGCGCGAAAAAAAGTCAATCACGTTGCCCGGACGGCCGGTGGGGAAGCGGAAATTGTCCGGTTTGATGAGCACCAGCGTGCGCTCGGGGACTTCGTTGCGCGGATAAACGGTGACGTTCTCCAGGACACCCCCGTCGCTGTCCGAATACCGCGCCCACAATCTCAGCTTGGTCTCGGCTTCCGCGGCGTTCGGCGCGGCAAGCACAGAAGGCTCAAAATACCGGACCAGGCCCGTTTCCTCGTCGGTCACCAAATCCCCGTAGGTGCCTCGGATGGTTTCGCCGCTGTGCCGCTCGGGGCTGAGATTGCCGACCACGGAGCGGACCTTGCGCGCGGCCTCGTCGCCACGAAACAGCATCATCATCAGCCGCTTGCGCCGGCCGGTCTTGGGATCGGGAGAAAGGTTCTTGAGGATGTATTCCCGGAGGAGTTCCTGGATTTTCCGGTCCTGCGGATCCTGCGCGGAAACGATGTTTTCGGCGTAGGCCTTCACCAGTTCCGCGCTGGGGGCAAACATCCGCATCGCCGCCAGGTCCAAACCGGTGCGTGAAATCAGACGACTTAAAACCCCGCCCGTGCGCGATTTGAAAAGTGAATACGGCGTGACAATGACGTAGGCGAGTTCTTTCGGCATGTTGTGCAAATGGCAGAACCAAATTTCGGACTCGCCGGACGGGCCGGTTCACTGGCCGGACGGTTTTTCGGGTTTCTGCGGCACCGGCGTGGCGGGCACGGGTTCGGAGCCGGCGGCGACGGCGGCCTTGCCGCCCAAGATCTTGAACATGACCGTGCCGCAGGTCGGACACTTGCCCTTGATCGCCTTCCGGCCGTTTTTCATCGTCTCTTCAACGCCGTTGGCGATTTCCTTCTTGGCCTTGCATTTGACGCAATAACCTTCAGCCATAAAAACTTGACCGTCCGCGCTTCATGCCCGAACGACGGCAACAGCTTACCGGCCCGAATCGGCCAACGCAACTCGGAAAAGGCAAATCAGCAAGTCGTTGAAAATCAACTTAATACGTTTGAAATCTGGCATTCCGTGCCAGCCTCATGGCAACCGGGGCACACCTGAAATCAACCTGTGCAACTGGCAGATTGTCTGGGCGTGGCCCACACCGATCCGAGCAGCCCAAATGTTCATTTGGGCGCCGTAGGACAGGCGACCCGCCTGTTATGTTTCCGGATAGCACAGGCGACCCGCCTGTGCCGTCTGGCGACCCGCCGGACGAAAGGGAGACAATGCTTCATGCCGATGGGAGCAGCCTTGTCGCCAGCGGGCACGCCGTCGTTCCGGCGGGCGGGTCGCCGACCGGAACGGACGGGTCGCCCGCACTACCCATTTTTCACGCCGGCGCTTGACAATGTAACATCAGAGACGGACGCGACACCGTTCTGACAAAGAATTCCTCATAAATTTGCCTGCATCGCCGCTTGTGTTCGGCTAATAATGCGACTGTTCGGTCAGAAAATTCAGCAAGCTCGTATTATGAAAAACAAAGAAATCCGAACGCTGGGCGCCCTCAAGCGCGCCGACGAAATAATCACCGGCAAATTCGCCATTATTTTTTGGAAAGGAAGTTCGTGAAAACCCAAATTCAAAATCGGTTTGGACTGCGGCGACACGTCGCCGCTTTCAATGCGCGGACATGTCCGCGCACTCCAAATTGGCTCATAGCGCTGGCGGTGCTGGCCGCGCAAGCAACTGCCTTTGGCCAATTAACGGTGACCAATATTGCGCCGGGAAGTAATGCTCGCGACAGCCCGTTTCTCAAATCCGACGGCAGCCTTTGGGCGATGGGTGACAATACTTACGGTGAACTTGGCGACGGTTTTGCTACCAATGGAATCGCCATCCCGGAGCAAATCGTTCCTTCGCCACAGCCGGTATTGGCGCGGGCGCTCTTGTCCCAAACCAATCTGCAATTCACCGCCACCTGCGGGTTCGGCGGGAATTTTTGTCTGATGTCAGGCACGAACCTGACCCAGCCCTTGAGCCAGTGGACGTCGGTCTGGACCAACGTCATCACCTCGCGCTACACCAATATCTTTTCTGCGACGCTCACCAACGCCGTCAATTCCGGCCGCCAGCACTTTTTACATCCTGCAATCACAATGAATCCAGCTACGCCTTCTACACCTTCCGCCTTCGCCTCTGGCTACGGCGCGACGAGCGATGAACGCCTCCTGCAGGAGGTTCATCCCGCCGGGGCGGGACCGATCGGTTTCATCCGCTTTTTGCCTTCCTTCAGTTTCTTCAGCGATTTGCGTTTGCATTTTCCTCTTTTTTGGACAGAGTTCAATCCATGAGCGACAAGCAACTGGCTCTGAAGTCAATTGAGCGATTGCCGGAGGACGCGAGCCTGGAACTCATCGCCGAGCGGATGGAGTTTCTGGCCGCCGTCCGCAAAGGGCTGGATCAAATCGAGCGCGGCGAGACAATTCCGCACGAGGAAGTCAAACGTCAACTGGCGACATGGCTTTCAAAATAATCTGGTCGGAACAGGCGCGGGACGACCTGCAAGCCATCGTGCTGTTCATCGCCCAGGACAATCCGCCCGTCGCTGAATCTTTCGGTTATCTGCTCATGTCCAAGGCGGACGCGCTGGCGCAATTTCCGCTGCTTGGACGGGTTGTGCCGGAGGAAAATGATGAAACCATTCGTGAAATTATCTTCCGCTCTTACCGGATCATTTACAAAGTGCTGACGGAAAAACAAATCATTGCCATTGCGCGCGTCTGGCACGGCGCGCGCGGCGAACCGCATATTCCAAGCGAATTGAATTTTTGATCGCGCCCCGTGAATTCTATTTTGCCGCCAGTTTCCGCAGTTCCGTTTTCAGGATTTTCCCCAAGGCGTTCCGCGGCAGTGCGGGCAGAAAGACGATTTGCCGTGGCGCTTTGAAATCCGCCAGTTTGCTGCGGATGAATTGCGCCAGAGCTTTCTCGTCCAGTGCCGCGCCGTCGGTTGCCGCGACGAAGGCGACGGGCCGTTCGCCTTTGCGCGGGTCGGGCACGCCGATGACGGCCGCCTCGCGCACGCCGGGAAACTGGTAAATCGCCTCCTCGATCTCTCGCGGATAGACGTTGATGCCGTTGACGATCAACATGTCCTTCTTGCGGTCGGTGATGTAATAATAGCCGTCGGCGTCCCGGTAGCCCACGTCGCCGGTCAGCAGCCAGCCGTTGCGGAAGACCTTGGCCGTCTCTTCCGGCGCGTTCCAGTAACCCCGCATGACATTGCCGCCGCGCACACAAAGCTCGCCCATCTCGCCGACGCCGAGGATTTTTCCCGAGTCATCCTGGACGCTCATTTCCACGTGCGGAATGGGCAGCCCGATCGAACCCGGTTTGCGCACGCCGTGGATCGGATTTTTGGCCACCACCGGGCTGGCTTCGCTCAGGCCGTAGCCTTCAATGAGCGGGATGCCGTATTTCGCCTCGAACTCCTTCAGGACCTGCACCGGCAGCGGCGCCGAGCCGCTGATGCAAATGCGGAAGGGGAGTTTGCCGGGCCGTGGCGCCGCCGCCAGGGTCCGATACAGTGACGGAATGCCCGGCAGAATGGTCGCCTGCCGCAGGCATAATTCCTGCAGGATTTGGCGCGGCTGGTGCAGGGATTTCACCAGGACGAGCGTCCCGCCGACCAGCAGAGGCAGGAACATCCCCACTGTCAGCATGTAACTGTGAAAGAGCGGCAGCAGCACCGCCATCCGGTCCTGGTCCACCGTCTCGAGCACGATGCGGCAGCTTTCGATGTTGTGCAACAGGTTGCCGTGCGAGAGCATCGCGCCCTTGGGCTGGCCCGTCGTGCCCGAGGTGTAGATGATGACCGCCAAATCCTGTTCCGAACGCGGGGGCCGCGGGTCGAATGCGGATGCGGGCTTGAGCGCGGCCCAGTCTTCCACCGGAAAAATTTTCAACTGCGGTCGCGCCGCCAGCAGGGCCGGCGCATGGGCGGCCAGATCTTCTGTGACGAGCACGTCAATGCCGCCGTCCTTCAAAATGTAATTTACTTCCGCCGGTTTGAGGAAATTGTTGATGGGCGCCAGCACCGCGCCCGCGCCGAGGACGCCGAAGGCCGCCGGGATGAATTCTGGACGGTTCTTCAGCCAGAGCGCCACGCGGTCGCCGGGTTTGACGCCGAATTTTCCGGCCAGTTCCGCCGCCACGGCGCAGGATTGGGCGAACAACGCGCCGTAGCTGAACTCGCTTTCGCCCCAATACAACGCGATTTTTTCCGGCCGTTTCCCGACGGAAGCGGCAAAGGCGCTGGCCAGATTCATTTTGGAAACAGTATGAAGAGCGAGCGCCGGCTGGCAAGGCGTGAAACCGAAGGGTTGTGTACTGATTTCGAAATTAGATAGGGCGGGCAGTTCTCTGCCCGCCACAAACTCAAAGAACGGCGCGCACGGAGTGGCGCGCCCTACGGAAATCAGGACACCGCCAACAGAAATGGAAACGCCGCCGTTGCGCGCGGTGGAAATCCCAACGGCCCCTCAATGGGCGCGACGCAACAACTGGTCGAGCAGGTTGCCCACCGGGGAAGCGGGATTGGTGGCCTGGTTCAGCAGGCCGCTGCCGATGGATGTGACCACCAGGCCGGCCAGCGCCGATTTCTTGATCTGCGTCTTCGGTTCACCCAGCGTGCCGGTCAGCGTCAGGAATTGCGGCAAGGACACGTAGCCGCCGGCGCCGGCGGTATTGGCGGCGGCCAGGTTGAGTTGCTGGGCGATGGGCTGGCTGAGGGAGATGGTTACCGGAAAGTTGATGACGGAATTCGTCAGCACCGGCGCCAGGCCGATGTCCCCGGGGGCGTCGGCCTCAAAAGCGGCGCTTTGCACGGTGGCGTGTTGAACGTTGATCCTCCCGCCACCGGCCTGGCCGCCCGCGGAGATGGCTTGAATCGGCGACTGTTGAAGCTGATCCATCAACCCCCCTTTTTGCCCCATCACCCGACCGATGAGCGAGGTCAGCCCGCTTTCCGGACTGCTCACCAACTGCGGAATGGTGGCCACGACGTTGATTAACGTTTTCAGGATCGAACTGCGGACATTGACCACGGCCAGGTTCAAGTTGGTGGCGCCAACGCTGAACTGGCCGGCCAGATTCTTCTGCAAATCCGCGCCCGTGCAGCCCGCGCCGTTGATTTTTGCGTGCGCCGTCAGCGTTCCGCCCAATTGTCCCTGCCGGTCGGGCGCAAACGCGTCCACCAGCGGCGCGAACGGAATCCGGTCGGCGTCCGCGGCAAACTCGTATTTGTAGCCGGGCACGCTCAAATCCAGATCCGCATTGGCGTTCACGGGCGCGCCGTTGAGTGCCAGTTGGAACGGCTTGATGATCACGCGGTTCGTGTCCAGTTTCACGGTCGTCTGCAAATTGGTGATGGCGACCTCGCGCAGGTAGAGTTGTCCGATGTTTGCAGCCACCGTGAAATTGTGCAGGGGCAGCGTCCGGGCCGGCGGTTCCTCACTGGCGGCGGCCGGTCCGGGCGGCGGTGCCGCCGACGGAGGCGCCGGTTTGCCAGTCTTCGCGCCGCCGGCAAACAAATCATAATACGGTGTCAGGTCCAGCGAATCGGCCGAAAGCTTGAGATCGCCCTCAACGGCCTTGGGCCGGGAAAAGTCAATCCGCCCCTGCAACTGGATCTGGTTTTGTCCACGAGCCGTGGGCGTGAGTCCGATTTGAAACCGCTGGATGTCCGCCGACCGCTTTTGCAGCGCCGTGTCCATTTGCAGCCTGACCGCCAGCGGCGTCGCCGGGATTTGCCCCGTCGGATCGTTCACCACGAGGTTGGTCACCTGCAAGTCGGCTTTAATCGCGGACACGCGGGCCGGATCATACTGGACCGAGGCGTCGCCGTTGACGGCCACTGAAACCAGCTTTTTGCCCGCCAGCAGCGGCTCCAGAAACGGGCGCAGGCCGTCCTGATTGAAACCCGACAGGACGGCCGTCCACTGCGCCGCCGCATGCGCAGAATCATAGGAGCCGGTCAGATTAAAATTTCCTCCGGCGTTCCCGCCTTGCGTCAGCGTGCCGTTGAGTTTCTTGATTTGAATCTGGTCCGGCGTCCGGCTGGCGTCCACATCCATCGCGCTGCCGCAATCGCGGAATGAATTTTTACTGACCTGTCCCGTAAAATCCGCCAGCGCAAGATGGCCCGCGACCGTCTGCGTCTTCTGTTTTTGCGCGACGTGGCATTTCAATTCAAGAGTGCCGGCGGAGACGAGGATGCCGGGTTGGGGAAACACCTCGCACACGCCGGGTAGCGACACCCGCAGCGCCACCTGCGCGTCGGCAGCCTCGTCGGCCGGGTCATACGTCCCGGTGACATCGAAGTTCCCCGCGGCCTTTCCGCCGCAGTTCAATGTGCCGTTGAGTTTTTTGATTTGAATCTGGTCCGGCGTCCGGCTGGCGTCCACGTCCACCGCGCTGCCCAGATCGCGGAAAGAATTGTTGCCGATTTGTCCGGTGAAATCCGCCAGCACGAGATGGCCTGCGACGGTTTGCGTGTTCTGCTTTTGGGTGACGCGGCCTTTCAATTCGAGGGTCCCGGACGAAACGCTGGCGCCGGCTTGCGGAAACGCCTCGCACAATCCGGCCAGCGAAGCCTGCAGAGCCACCTGCATGTCCGCGCTGGCCCCGGCGAGGTCATAAGTGCCGGAGCCGGAGAGCGTGAGCAACGGCTGGTCTTGCCGGAGGATCCGCACCCGGTATTGGCGCAGGTCGAATTGTTTGAAATTCTCCGCCCGGCCCTGGGTGTCCAAGGCCAGCGTCCCGTGAAATGTCCGATCACTGCCGATGCGGGCGACGAGGCCGTTGATTTGCGAATTCAGGTCAAACCCGAGCCGCTTGCCGGCCTGCTGCGACGTCAGTTTCATTGTCACATTTGCCTGACCGGCGGAGACGGTGTTGCCCAGAAAAGGCCGCCAGTCCGCCAGATTCAAGTTGGTCACCTTCAGGTCGAGCGCGGAGTTGCCGACTCCGCCCACGCCGTTTCCCCACGCCAGGCTCATGGGCTGGGACAGGCGCGCGGCCAGCAGCGGACGCTCGTTTTGGATGCCCGTCAGCGTCAGCGCGTGCAATTGTGCCGTCTGCGCCGCGGTGTCCACCGTGACGGCGTATTCGGCGCTGAAATCCAGCGTCGGCGTCGTCTGTCCGGCGCGCGTCACCTGAAAGTGGTCCGCCACGAACCGCCCGGAGGCGGCGATGTCCGCGCCGGATTTGGCGAGCACAATCTCGTTGGTGGAGCGGACGGTCGTCGCGCCAAAATCCAGTCCCCGGGTGGCGCCAGCCAGATTCAGCAGCCGCCGGTCAACGCCCTGCAACGTCACCTGCAGGCGGCCTTCCATTTTTTCCAGGTTCAACGGTCCGCTCACCGCCAGTTGGCCCAGCGGCGCGCCTTGCCTTTGGAAATGCAACTCCAGTTGCTTGATTTCCGTCGGCGTGGCGTCGCATTCCAGCGCGGCGCTGAAGGCGGAGAAATCAGCGAACACACCGTCCGCGCTGGAAACGTTCAAGTGCGTCTGGCCGTTGGCGGCGGCGGGCTTCAAGTCGGGCGTCAGCGCGAGTTGCCAGTCGCCCTTGATGCCCGCTCGCAGGGAACCGCCGGCGCCGGCGGGCGGATTTTTCACCACGCCCAGGGCGGCGTCCAACTGGAGCCTGGCGGTCTGCCCGTTTTTCAGATTTGTCAGCGTCACATTCACGTTGGTCAACTCCAGAACGTCGCGGCGGCCGTCCGGATAATTCTTGATTTTGACAACGGTGGCGTCGCTCAACGTGAATTGGCGCAGGTCAATTTGCGGCGGCTTGGAAGGCCTGGCCGGTGGGGCGGGCCTGGGCGGGGCCGGCTTGCCTTTCAACGCCTTCAGCAGCGGATCCAAGTTGCTGCTGCCGTCCGGATTCTCCACCAGTTCGAGGGTGGGCGAGACGAGGGTGATGTCATCCACGCGCAGGTGACCGCGCAGAATGTCCCAGAGATGGTAACGGACGCGGACTTCCGGCGCGGTGACAATCGGCGCCTGGCCTTTGGGCTGCGCTTTAAAATTCCACAACGCAATGGCGCTGAAGGGATGAATGGAGGCGCGGCTGACGGTGACCTCCGCGCCGATGGCCTGGCTGACGCGCGGAAGGACCGCGCTTTTGAGGAATGCGGAACTCGTCACGATCAAATAGGTCGAGACCACCAGAACCAGCAGGACCGCCGCCAACCCCATCAGAATCCGCAGCCAGGCGCGGCGCCTTTTCGCCGGCGGCGGAGCAGCCATTGCCTTTTCCATAAAACGTCAAAATTCAAGCACCCGTTGTTTAGTCTGTGGCGATTGAGGTTGAACAACCACCGCCCCCCTCCCGAAAGGGCCGTCAGCTTTTTGACATTGCCGCGGGCGAAACATTCAATCGAATTTCAGCGGGCGGGATGTTCCATAAATCAAGGGGTGTTGAACAGGAAAATTTCGGAACGGATCACAATTTGGTTTTCCGCCGGACGGCGGGGCAAATATATTTTGGCCGTGATTGACACCGACGCCAAACTGGCCGCGCTGCTGCCCTCCATCCAATCCGCCTCCTGGCTGGCGCTCGACACCGAGGCCGACAGCCTGCACGCCTATCCCGAAAAGGTCTGTCTCATTCAGATCAGCATTGCCGCCGGCGACCACTTGATTGATCCGCTGGCCGGAATCCATCTGGACCCGCTGCTCGATGCCCTCAACGCCCACGAGTTGATCATGCACGGCGCCGATTACGACCTGCGCCTCCTGGAGAAGCACCATCAATTCATCCCCTCGGCCATTTTCGACACCATGCTGGCCGCGCGGCTGTTGGGCGAGCGGCAATTCGGCCTGAGTTCGCTGGTGGAAAATTTTCTGGGTGCGAAGCTGGACAAGGGCCTGCAAAAGGCCGACTGGGCGCGGCGGCCGCTGACCGAGCGCATGGAAAAATACGCCCGCGCCGACACGCACTTTCTCAAACGGCTCGCCGACCGGTTGAAATCCGAGCTGGCCGGCAAGGGCCGGCTGGCGTGGCATCAGGAATCGTGCGCGCGGCTGATTGACGACTGCACGCGGCCGCAGACGGCGGATCCCAACCTGGTTTGGCGCGTCAAGGGCAGCAGCCGGCTGCCCCGTCCCGCGCTGGCCGTGTTGCGCGAACTCTGGCGCTGGCGCGAAACCGAGGCCGTGGGCGCCAACCGCCCGCCCTTTTTCATTTTGAGCCATGAAAAAATCGTGGAGGTCGCCGTCGCGGCTGCCGCGCGTCATCCGGTGGCCCCGCTCCTGCCGCCGCGCATGTCGCCGCGCCGGCGCGCGGCCTTGATGGACGCCGTCAAGACGGCGCTGCGGCTTCCGCCCGCGCAATTTCCCGAAATGGTGAGGCCGAAGTTTCATCACCCGACTGAGGCCGAACGCCGCCGCTTTGACGAATTGGAACGCCGCCGCAACGCGCGCGCCCACGAACTGGGCGTTGACCCGACGCTCATCGCCAGTCGCGCCACGCTCGGCGACTTGTCGCGCGACTGGGACCGGCACGCGCGGGGACTGATGAACTGGCAGCGGGAACTGTTGGCATAGCGGCACGCGTTTCCAACCCATCCGCGTTTCAAAAGGGATACACGCCGAAGCTGTCTTCCGGATTCCGGTTCAACCAGCGCACGAACAGCCGGGACCTGAAGGCGGGTATTGCCACAGAGACAAAACGTCGGCGCCGCTTTGCGCCCCGGCGTTGTTCCACACTGCCTATGCGGCGATGTGCTTTACCATGTTCGCGCTCCCAATCGGTGATTTCTTTCCAGCGAGGAACGTCCTCGTTCTTTCGAACAACCACGTCGCAGTTCGGCTCTTCGTGTCCGTTCATGTAATCTTCGATTTCGTTCTTCCGATGAACGTCCTCTTTCCTCCGATCTGCGAGTTCTTTGATCAGAGCTGCGAGAATGTGGTTTCGATGAATGATTTCGTTCTTCCGATCTACGATGCCTTTGATCGTAACTGAGTAGTCCCAAAACAAGCGAGTGTGGGGACGCGGCGGCTGCGGATGAATAGCTTGTCGGGTTTTTTCGGCTCGAATTTCCTCGCCGGCTCTGTAAATGGCATTCCCGTCGCCCGCTGCAGGTCAGTGACGCGTCCATTCCTGGAAAATCTTCGCG